>NZ_LMMH01000023.1:0-448378 GCF_001422185.1 Sphingomonas sp. Leaf257 | reverse complement strand
GCCGGTATTTGTTGTCGGGCTCTTTGACATTGTAGGTTAGATGAAGGGACATGCGGGCGGCGGCTTGGCGGTTGTCCTGGGCATTCAAGGTGCTCGGGGATCGTTAATAAGCAATAAGCCAGTTCGTATGTCTCGTTACATATCCACTTGAATATGTGATGTGCAGGAATTGGCTCCTTGAAGTGAGCGGTTTTCGGCTGGGTTATTCCACCTGGTTGGGAATCGAGCATCAAACTTGAGAGTTTGATCCTGGCTCAGAACGAACGCTGGCGGCATGCCTAACACATGCAAGTCGAACGAGGCCCTTCGGGGTTTAGTGGCGCACGGGTGCGTAACGCGTGGGAATCTGCCCTTTGGTTCGGAATAACAGCTGGAAACGGCTGCTAATACCGGATGATGACGAAAGTCCAAAGATTTATCGCCAGAGGATGAGCCCGCGTTGGATTAGGTAGTTGGTGGGGTAAAGGCCTACCAAGCCGACGATCCATAGCTGGTCTGAGAGGATGATCAGCCACACTGGGACTGAGACACGGCCCAGACTCCTACGGGAGGCAGCAGTGGGGAATATTGGACAATGGGCGAAAGCCTGATCCAGCAATGCCGCGTGAGTGATGAAGGCCCTAGGGTTGTAAAGCTCTTTTACCCGGGAAGATAATGACTGTACCGGGAGAATAAGCCCCGGCTAACTCCGTGCCAGCAGCCGCGGTAATACGGAGGGGGCTAGCGTTGTTCGGAATTACTGGGCGTAAAGCGCACGTAGGCGGCTTTGTAAGTCAGAGGTGAAAGCCTGGAGCTCAACTCCAGAACTGCCTTTGAGACTGCATCGCTTGAATCCAGGAGAGGTCAGTGGAATTCCGAGTGTAGAGGTGAAATTCGTAGATATTCGGAAGAACACCAGTGGCGAAGGCGGCTGACTGGACTGGTATTGACGCTGAGGTGCGAAAGCGTGGGGAGCAAACAGGATTAGATACCCTGGTAGTCCACGCCGTAAACGATGATAACTAGCTGTCCGGGCACTTGGTGCTTGGGTGGCGCAGCTAACGCATTAAGTTATCCGCCTGGGGAGTACGGCCGCAAGGTTAAAACTCAAAGGAATTGACGGGGGCCTGCACAAGCGGTGGAGCATGTGGTTTAATTCGAAGCAACGCGCAGAACCTTACCAGCGTTTGACATGTCCGGACGACTGGCAGAGATGCCTTTCTTCCCTTCGGGGACTGGAACACAGGTGCTGCATGGCTGTCGTCAGCTCGTGTCGTGAGATGTTGGGTTAAGTCCCGCAACGAGCGCAACCCTCGCCTTTAGTTACCATCATTTAGTTGGGTACTCTAAAGGAACCGCCGGTGATAAGCCGGAGGAAGGTGGGGATGACGTCAAGTCCTCATGGCCCTTACGCGCTGGGCTACACACGTGCTACAATGGCAACTACAGTGGGCAGCGACCCTGCGAGGGCGAGCTAATCCCCAAAAGTTGTCTCAGTTCGGATTGTTCTCTGCAACTCGAGAGCATGAAGGCGGAATCGCTAGTAATCGCGGATCAGCATGCCGCGGTGAATACGTTCCCAGGCCTTGTACACACCGCCCGTCACACCATGGGAGTTGGATTCACCCGAAGGCGTTGCGCCAACCCGTAAGGGAAGCAGGCGACCACGGTGGGTTCAGCGACTGGGGTGAAGTCGTAACAAGGTAGCCGTAGGGGAACCTGCGGCTGGATCACCTCCTTTCTAAGGAAACGCGGCGGAAAGCGTCATGCTTTGGCATGAAAGAGCTTCCTCCCATTCCAAAGACATTCCAATCCGCCGTCCTCATGTCCCTTCATCAAACTGGAACCGACGAGACGAAACAGCGTGAGCTGTTTTGCACGTCGGTCAGTTCGGCCAGCGCGGCGAAGCGCGCCATAAGGCGCAGCTTTGCTGCGACTGACGGCGCGACGGGTGCGGGCCGGTAGCTCAGGTGGTTAGAGCGCACGCCTGATAAGCGTGAGGTCGTAGGTTCAACTCCTACTCGGCCCACCATTGAGTGTACGGGGCCTTAGCTCAGCTGGGAGAGCGGTTGCTTTGCAAGCATCAGGTCATCGGTTCGATCCCGATAGGCTCCACCACTCTTTTTGCCCGACGAACGACAATCCAGTTTTGATGAAGACACCAGTTCCGCGTAAGCGGATACGAGGTGCTACAAGCACCTCATCTTTGACATTGTGAATGGGTTTTTAAAATCGATGCCGTGAAGGTGTCGGCTTTGAAAGTGAGGCGAGGCCGTAAGGCCAAGTCAAGCGGACAGGCTGGCAATTCACAATATCTGGCTGAGTATTTAATGACCACACCGATAAGCTACCCAATGCTGCTCTGCCGAGTCGGCTTTGTCGTGAGACAAGCCCAGCGTTGATGGTGGTGGTGTGGGCTCTCAAGCGTGAGGTAAGGGCAATTCGTGGATGCCTTGGCATGTACAGGCGATGAAGGACGTGGCACGCTGCGATAAGCGTCGGTGAGGTGTGAGCAACCTTTGACCCGACGATTTCCGAATGGGGAAACCCACCTATCCGTTTAATCTCGACCGTTGTCCCACAAGGACGGCGAGCGGGGTTAGGCGGTTCAGGTATCTCTTAACTGAATACATAGGTTTCGAGAAGCGAACCCGGTGAACTGAAACATCTCAGTAGCTGGAGGAAAAGACATCAACCGAGATTCCGTTAGTAGTGGCGAGCGAACGCGGACCAGGCCAGTGCCTGATATTCAACTAGCAGAAGCTTCTGGAAAGTAGCACCATAGCGGGTGACAGTCCCGTATGCGAAAGTGATGTATCAGGACTCGAGTAGGGCGGGACACGTGTAATCCTGTCTGAACATGGGGGGACCACCCTCCAAGCCTAAATACTCGTACATGACCGATAGCGAACTAGTACCGTGAGGGAAAGGTGAAAAGCACCCCGATGAGGGGAGTGAAACAGTACCTGAAACGGATTGCCTACAAGCAGTAGGAGCCTCTTTATGGGGTGACTGCGTACCTCTTGCATAATGGGTCTGTGACTTAATGTTTCAAGCAAGCTTAAGCCGATAGGTGTAGGCGCAGCGAAAGCGAGTCTGAATAGGGCGACATAGTTTGAAGTATTAGACCCGAAACCCGGCGATCTATGCATGACCAGGATGAAGGTGCGGTAACACGCACTGGAGGTCCGAACCGATTAACGTTGAAAAGTTACCGGATGAGTTGTGCTTAGGGGTGAAAGGCCAATCAAGCCGGGAAATAGCTGGTTCTCCGCGAAAACTATTGAGGTAGTGCCTCGAGCGGACACCATAGGGGGTAGAGCACTGGATGGTTGCGGGGGTCGCGAGATCTACCAATACTAACCAAACTCCGAATACCTATGAGTGATACTCGGGAGACAGACGGCGGGTGCTAAGGTCCGTCGTCAAAAGGGAAACAGCCCTGACCTACAGCTAAGGTCCCCAAGTCGTGTCTAAGTGGGAAAGCATGTGGAAATCCCAAAACAACCAGGAGGTTGGCTTAGAAGCAGCCATCCTTTAAAGAAAGCGTAACAGCTCACTGGTCTAAACAAGGGTTTCTGCGGCGAAGATGTAACGGGGCTCAAGACACGCACCGAAGCTTAGGGTGTGTACTTTGTACACGCGGTAGCGGAGCGTTCCGTAAGCCTGCGAAGCGATCTGGTAATGGGTCGTGGAGGTATCGGAAGTGCGAATGCAGACATGAGTAGCGATAAAGAGGGTGAGATGCCCTCTCGCCGAAAGACCAAGGGTTCCTGCGCAAGGCTAATCCGCGCAGGGTGAGCCGGCCCCTAAGACGAGCCCGAAGGGGGTAGTCGATGGGAACCACGTTAATATTCGTGGGCCTGGTGGTGTGTGACGGATGGTGTGTGTTGTCTGACCTTATCGGATTGGTCAGGCTTCGAAACTGTCCCGGGAAATAGCCCCACCGTATAGACCGTACCCGAAACCGACACAGGTGGTCAGGTAGAGTATACCAAGGCGCTTGAGAGAAGTGTCCTGAAGGAACTCGGCAAATTGCCTCCGTACCTTCGGAAGAAGGAGGCCCCATGTAAGCGCAAGCTCTCATGGGGGGCACAGGCCAGGGGGTAGCGACTGTTTAGCAAAAACACAGGGCTCTGCTAAGTCGGCTTCAAGACGACGTATAGGGCCTGACGCCTGCCCGGTGCCTGAAGGTTAAGTGGAGGAGTGCAAGCTCTGAAATGAAGCCCAGGTAAACGGCGGCCGTAACTATAACGGTCCTAAGGTAGCGAAATTCCTTGTCGGGTAAGTTCCGACCTGCACGAATGGCGTAACGACTTCCCCACTGTCTCCAGGACATGCTCAGCGAAATTGAATTCTCCGTGAAGATGCGGAGTACCCGCGGTTAGACGGAAAGACCCCGTGCACCTTTACTGCAGCTTCAGAGTGGCATTGGACAAGAACTGTGTAGCATAGGTGGGAGGCTTTGAAGCATTGGCGCCAGCCGATGTGGAGCCATAGGTGAAATACCACCCTGTTGTTGTTTAATGTCTAACCTCGTACCGTGAAACCGGTACAGGGACCCTCTGTGGCGGGTAGTTTGACTGGGGCGGTCGCCTCCTAAAGAGTAACGGAGGCGCGCGAAGGTTGGCTCAGGCCGGTTGGAAACCGGCTGTTAGAGTGCAATGGCATAAGCCAGCCTGACTGCGAGACTGACAAGTCGAGCAGAGACGAAAGTCGGTCATAGTGATCCGGTGGTCCCTCGTGGAAGGGCCATCGCTCAACGGATAAAAGGTACGCCGGGGATAACAGGCTGATAACCCCCAAGAGCTCATATCGACGGGGTTGTTTGGCACCTCGATGTCGGCTCATCACATCCTGGGGCTGGAGCAGGTCCCAAGGGTTTGGCTGTTCGCCAATTAAAGTGGTACGTGAGCTGGGTTCAGAACGTCGCGAGACAGTTTGGTCCCTATCTGCCGTGGGCGTCGAAATTTGAGAGGAGTTGACCCTAGTACGAGAGGACCGGGTTGAACGTACCTCTGGTGTACCTGTCGTCGTGCCAACGGCGCAGCAGGGTAGCTATGTACGGACGGGATAACCGCTGAAAGCATCTAAGCGGGAAGCCTCCCTCAAGATAAGATTTCTCAGGACGGTCGAAGACCACGACCTCGATAGATCGGATGTGGAAGTGCGGTAACGCATGGAGCTAACCGATACTAATTGTCCTATTCGCGCTTGAGAGCTCCACACCCCCACCATCAGCCCTGGGCTAGATGGCAGGGTGCGGTCATCATACAAGCCAGTGCACAGCATCGATTTTATACCCATCACCCTCGAGCCAACCCTCGAGGGTCAGTATTCGCGGACTCTATTGCCTGGTGGCCATAGCGTCGGTGTCCCACCCGATCCCATCCCGAACTCGGCCGTGAAACCCGACTGCGCCAATGGTACTACTGCTCAAGCAGTGGAAGAGTAGGGCGTCGCCAGGCATTACAGCCCGCGAATACACAAAAACCCATTCACTTGTCTCACCACCTTCCACAGCGTCGCGGGGTGGAGCAGCCCGGTAGCTCGTCAGGCTCATAACCTGAAGGCCGCAGGTTCAAATCCTGCCCCCGCAACCAACCACCTTCCACAGCGTCGCGGGGTGGAGCAGCCCGGTAGCTCGTCAGGCTCATAACCTGAAGGCCGCAGGTTCAAATCCTGCCCCCGCAACCATACTTACCAATGCCATAACCGCCCGGATCATCCCGCGGCGGTTTTTTGTGCCCTTTTTTCGTGAGTTAGCCCTCGTTCAGCGGCTCTCATCGCGTCCCACTCGACGCCTCGGGACGCCAGGACGTCGATTTGCCTTTGGGGGTATTTTCGTGGGTATCATCCGGGCCTCGGCAGGAGATGCCCCCATGGCCCTCAAGGAGCTCGAAGTCCGCTACGCCACCAAGCGGGCAAAAGATTATAAACTCACCGACGGCGAAGGCCTCTACCTTCTCGTCCGCCCCAACGGCTCCAAGCTGTGGCGGATGAAGTACCGCTATGGCGGCAAGGAAAAGCTCCTGAGCTTTGGTGCCTATCCGGCGGTCTCGCTCGCCGAGGCGCGGCTGCGCCGCGCCAAGGTAAAGTGGTGCTGGGCGAGGGGTGTGATCCCGGTGCCGCCAACAAGCCCAGGGCACAGATGACCTTCGAGGAAGAGGCGCGCAAATGGCATGGCCACCGCCTTGACGCGCTTGATGCCGGGCATGCCACCCGGCTGTTCACTCGGCTATGGCAGCCCGTGCATGACGCGCGAGTTGTAGAATGACGGGGCTTTGCCATCGGGCACCGGCGCACGGCGCGGCTGAAGCGCACCCGTCAGGCAGCACTCCGCGCCCGACTACACCAGCCCAGCGCAGTTTGAACCAACTGCGTCACGCTGAGCACATGCCTCTCCAATTAAGCGGGGCAAGTCCAAATTGCCTCAAGATACCGATTGGGTTTGGACCCTAACTGACTTAATGCCTAGAAATCATGCCATTGTCCGATCGGGAATGGCGTGCTGCGCATGCCTTTTACTAAGCAAGTCGAACGGTCGGGCGCACGTGATCCAATAATCCTGTCACACCACCAATCGCCGCGATATCATCGCGCGCGGCGGAGTGTCTCGGAAGGTGTCTCGCCATAGAGCTTGCGATATTGGCCCGCAAAGCGTCCTAATTCGTGAAAGCCCCAGTCCTGCGCGAGTCGTGACACGGTGACGTCAGGTGTCGGCTTCAGCAGCGCCTCGCGCACCCGGCGCATCCGGCAGGCGCGCAAATGCGCCATCGGCGAGGTGTTGCGGAAGCGCTTGAACCCGTCGAACAGCGCCCGCCCGCTGACGCCGCTGATCGCCACCAACTGTTCGATCGTGATCGGATCGGCGGCATGTTCCTCGATATAATGTTCGACCAGCCGGACATGCTTGGGCGCGATCGAGCGGTCGCGGTCGCGCAGCGCGTCGCTGTAATTATGCTCCTGCCCCTCGATCAGGCTGAACAGCAGTGCCTGTTCGAGCTGGTCGATGGCCAGATTCTGGGGATGCGCTCGATCCTGGCATTCGACTAGGCCGACCAGCAACTCGGTCAGCCGCCACCACTCCGCCCCCAGTCCCTCGCGCGGAATGGCGAGGCGAAAGTTCAGCGGGCGGCGCAGCGGATGGCCCAAGAGTGATGCTACATGCTGTTCCAGCGCCGCGCGGTCGATACGGACCATATATTTGGCGCAGTCGGGGGACCAGCGCATCGTCACCAGATCGTCGGGTGACAATAGGGTGCCCAGTGTCGATGACGCCTGGACCATGCGGCCACCGGCATCGACCATTGCCTCCCCGGCATAAGGTAGCATCAGCAGGTAGAAGTTCTTCAACTTGCCGGGGTCGATCTGGACTTCGGCACCATAACCCATCGTCGCCAGACAGGATTGCTTGAGCGTCACGGCATTCTGCCACGCCTGCAACCGCGCATTGGGGGAGACGGGGTTCAGCCGATGATCGCAATAAAGACGTGCCACCTGTGCTCGCGTCTCGTCGACATCGGACGATCCGAACACCCGACATTTGTCGAGCGGGTTTCCCGCTATTGCGTCAGGGCCCTGATCGGCTGCGCGCTTGTTCAGCATAGACTCTCCACCAGTCCCGCCTGCAGGCAAGGATTAAGCCATGGGTGATGTCCGCCTGCAAGCTGCGGCCGGTTTGCCCGGCTCGGGAACGACCATAACATTTCAAACTTAAAATATGCAATCCGCGAACAGCGTCGGCGGTCGCTGCATAGTCCCGGCGAGGCACACCCACTTATCCTGCCTCCATTATATAGGCATGTGGGAGACCGGAGAGATGACGCGGATCGGGATCGTCGGTGCAGGTCAGGCGGGGCTGCAACTGGGCATGGGTTTGCTGGAACGGGGGCATGAAGTCATCATGCTGTCCAACCAGACGGCCGAGCAGATTGCGGGCGGCCGTGTCACCTCCAGCCAGTGCATGTTCGACCAGGCGCGCGAGCATGAGCGCAAGCTGGGCATCAACTTCTGGGACGATGCCTGTCCACCGGTGGAAGGCATCGCCTTCTCGCTGGTCGGCGAGGACGGCACTTCACAAATGTCCTGGGCATCGCGCCTCGACGCGGCTGCCCAATCGGTCGATCAGCGAGTGAAGATGCCGCGCTGGCTGGCCGAGTTCGAGAAGCGCGGCGGCGAACTGCGCATCTGTGACGCGGGCATTGCCGAATTAGAGGAGTTGGCGCGCGAATGCGATCTGGTGCTCGTCGCCTCGGGCAAGGGCG
Organism: Sphingomonas sp. Leaf257; assembly: GCF_001422185.1. Taxonomy (NCBI): domain Bacteria; kingdom Pseudomonadati; phylum Pseudomonadota; class Alphaproteobacteria; order Sphingomonadales; family Sphingomonadaceae; genus Sphingomonas; species Sphingomonas sp. Leaf257. The sequence continues at coordinate 440,132 of NZ_LMMH01000023.1, read as the reverse complement.
AGATCGGCAAATTGTTCGAGAGGGATGCCGACAAATCGCCCTTCGACAAGCCGATGCGCAGCCTGGCGCTGACCTATGTCAACGGCATGACCCCGCGGGCGGAGCATAGCGCGGTCAACTTCAACCTCATTCCCGGCATGGGCGAGTATTTCGTCTTCCCTGCGCTGACGCTGAACGGCCCGTGCGAGATCATGGTGTTCGAGTCGCTGCCCGGCGGTCCGATGGACTTGTGGGACCCGCGCGCCTCGGCCGAGGAGCATCTGGAAACGAGCCTGCACATCCTGAAGCGTTATGTGCCGGAGGAGTATGAACGCGCCCGCAACTGCACGCTGACCGACCAGCAGGGCTGGCTGACCGGACGTTTTCCGCCGACGGTGCGCAAGCCGGTGCTGACCCTGCCGTCGGGCGCGAAGGCGCTGGGGCTGGGCGACGCGGTCTGCCTCAATGATCCGATCACGGGGCAGGGGGCGAACAACGCCGCCAAGAGCGCGGCCATCTATCTCGACTCGATCATCGCGAACGAGGGCAAGCCGTTCGATGCCGCCTGGATGCAGGCGACCTTCGACCGCTATTGGGACTATGCGCAGTTCGTCGTCGGCTGGACCAACGGTATGTTGCAGCCACCGCCCCCGCACATGGTGCAGCTGCTCGGTGCCGCCTCGGCCCAGCCGCGCGTGGCCCACTGGTTCGCCAACAATTTCGACGATCCGCGCGGCTTCTTCCCGACCATCACCGCGCCCGCGCTGACCGAGGACTTCATCAAGGAGGCTGCATAACATGGACCGCATGGCTCTTCGCCGGACCTTCGGCCGCTTCGCCACCGGGGTCACGATCGTCACCTGCTCGACGGGGGAGGGGGTGCACGGCATGACCGCCAACTCCTTCACCTCGGTCTCGCTCGATCCCGCGCTGGTGCTCATCAGCATCGACAACAAGGCCAAGATGGCCGCCCGGCTGCGCGAGGCGGGGCATTACGGCCTGAATATCCTGTCCCAGCAGCAGATGGCACTGTCCAACCATTTTGCAGGTCGTCCCGGCGACCAACCGATCGATTTCGACTGGCATGAGGATATCCCGCTGGTGCGCGGCGCGATGGCGCATCTGGCGTGCCGGGTGAAGGACGTGTTCCCGGCGGGCGACCACTGCCTGTTCGTCGCCGAGGTCGTCGACCATCGTCACGAGGACGAGGCGACGCCGCCGCTGCTCTTTTACGGCGGGGCGTATCGCCAGCTGCATGAGATGGCCGCCTGATCCGGCGGTCACCGGCACCAGATCACGAACAACAAAAGGGGGAGTATATGCGGAGAATTTTCGCCACGATGGCGGCTGCTCTGGCGATGGGGGTGTCGGCTCCGGCGCTGGCGTCGGAACTGGGCGGCGGTGTCTATCCCAACGGCGCGGAGGGCTTTTCGGGTGCCGCCATGCCGCCGCCGGGCACCTATCTGCTCGGCTATCTCCAGCATTATGAGGCGGATCGCTTCAACGGGCCGGATGGCGAAGCGGGGCTGCTGCCCAATTTTCGCGTGCGGTCGGACGCGGCGATCGTACGGATGGTGCATATGACGCCGGTGAAGATCCTGGGCGCAACCTGGGGGATGCAGGCGATCGTGCCGGTGGTGAAGCTGAAGGTCGGCGCGGCGGGCCTGGGCGACGAGACGACCGGGCTGGGCGACATCACCATCGATCCGATCCTGCTGGGCTGGCATTTCCAGAACGGCGTGCATGTCAGCGCGGGCGTCGACATCAACCTACCCCTGGGTGCCTATGACCGGCGCAAGCTGTCGAACATCAGCCGCAACTATCTGAATTTCGAGCCGGTCGTCGCGCTCGCTTATTATGGCAAGAAGGGCTTCTCGCTCGACGTGAAGGTGATGTACGACATCAACACCCGCAACAACCAGGCGGTGTTCACGCCCTTCAACCCCACGGGGGCCAGCTATCGCAGCGGCAACGAGCTGCACGCCGATATCGCGGTCGGCCAGCAAATCGGCAAGTGGAAGCTGGGCGCGTCGGGCTATGTCTACAAGCAGACGACCAAGGACCAGGTGTCCGACCCGACCGCGCAGGCGTTCATCGAGCGGATGCGCGGTTTCAGGGGACAGGTGATCGGCGTCGGCCCGACCGCCAGCTATCAGGCGGGCAAGGTGCAGCTGATCGGCACCTGGCAGCATGAATTCCACGCCGAAAATCGTCCGCAGGGCGACAAATTCTGGTTGAAGGCGATCATTCCGATCGGCCGCTGACAGGCTCTGGCCCACTGGGCGCTCCGCTTATCCAGCGGGGCGCCCTTTTTTGGGCTTTTCTATTGCTCCCCTGCAAGGGGAGGGGGAGCGTGCGCAGCATGGTGGAGGGGTGTTACGCCCCGATAGCGGGCCCCCCTCCGTCAGGGCTTCGCCCTGCCACCTCCCTTGCAGAGGAGCAATTTCAGGCCAGCCGGTCGGCGACCATCGAGCCGGACATGCCACCCAGGCCGGGGCCGGGATGGGTCGAGGCGCCGATCTGGTACAGCCCCTTGATCGGCGTTTCGTGATTGCCCGGCGTCGCGCGGGGCCGCCAGAGCATGAACTGGTCGAGCGAACAGTCGCCGCCATAAGGATCGCCGCCAACCAGATTGATGTTCAGCGCCGCCAGATCGGCCGGGCTGATGACGTGCCGGCCGATGATGCTCTCACGCAGATTGGGGATCAGCTTGCACAGCCTCTCGACGATGCGGTCGGCATAGGCCTCGCGCAATTCGGGAGTCCAGTGACCGTCCTCGGGCGTAGGGATCAGCCCGGCGGCATCGCCCTTGATCGCACCATCGCGGGGCAGTTCCTGCAGCTGAATCCAGAAAATCCATTTGCCGTCCGGCGCGCGGCTGGGGTCGACGGCGATGGGTTGCGCGACGACGATGCTCGCCTCGGCGGGCAGCAGGCCACGTTCGGCTTCGTTGACCGCGCGAGATACCGCTTCCAGGCCGTTGCTGAGGTGCAGCATCGCCACGTCACGCAAGGTCGGGTCGGGCCATTGCGGCGGCTCGGACAGAGCGAGGTGGATCTGCATCTCGCCGCGACCATAGCGATAGGCCTTGGCCTCGCTGCGCGCGCGTTCGGGCGTCGTGCTGGCGGGAAGCAGCCGTTCGTACAGCTGGGTCGGCGTGACCGAGGCGACGACCGCCTTGCGCGCCCGCACGACCTCGCCATCGCCCAGCCGGATGCCGGTGGCACGGCCGCGTTCGACGAGGATTTCGGCAACATCGGCGTTCGTGTGGACTCGCCCGCCCTTTTCCTCGATCAGCCGGACAAACGCCTCGACGATCCGGACACTGCCGCCCTCGACCATCGGGCTGCCCGCCGCCTCCAGCGACATCAGGACCAGCCGGTTCATTAGGGCCGATGCGCTGCTTTCGGGGGACAGGCCGACATGTAGGACCCAGGGCGCGAACAGCGCCTGTGACAGCGGCGAGGCGAAGTCGCTGCGCAACCAGTCGCGTGAGGCGCGCAACATGCCGCCGAACAGCCGACCCAGCCCCTTGGGGCCACGCCGCTTCACCTCACCGAGCAATAGCTTGGCGGTCGGCCAAGACCAGAGTTCGCCTCCCAACAGCCCGAAGACCATTGGCGCGATTTCCTCGACCTCGGCCATGGCGCGGGCATAGGCCTGTCCATCGCCGGGCGCGCAGGCGTCCAGCGCAGCGATATTGGCGGCGCGGTCGGTGCGGAAGATCACGCTGCGGCCATCATCCATCACCGAGGCGGTCGGCGTCTGCGTATTGCGGAAGCGCAGTCCATGCCGCGCCAATTCCGGCCCAAGCTCGGCATAATGCGGCGAGGTGACGAACAACGGATAGAGCGTCGACAGCGTGTCGTGGCGAAAACCGGGGAGCGTCAGCTCCTCGGTGCGGATACAGCCGCCCGCCACCGCCTCCCGCTCGAACAGCGCGACGCGCTTGCCCTTCAGCGCGAGGCGTGCACCGCAGACCAGTGCGTTGATCCCGCTGCCGATGATGACGATATCGGCGTCTCGATTGGGGGCGGCCATGGGGTCAGCCGTGCGCGGCGAGCAGTGGCATCAACGGCACCCGCCGCTCCGGCCCGAGCATCCCGTAGCCGCCATCGACCGACGTCTCGCTGCCGGTCATATAGGATGCCGCGTCAGAGGCGACGAAGGCGACGACTTGCGCGACCTCGCTGGCATCGGCAACGCGCCCGATCAGGTTCAGATCGCTCGCCACCTTGTCGGCATGATCGCGGTCGCCGGCGGTCAGGCCGTCGAACGGGTCGGACCAGATATGGCCCAGCGTGACCATGTTCACCCGGATGCCCTGGGCGGCATAGTCCATCGCCTGCGAGCGGGTGAGGTGCGCCAGCGTCGCCTTCGATACCGGATAGGCCCAGCGGCCGATATGCGCGAACTTGCCCGAGACCGAGCCGATATTGACGATGTTACCGCGCGACTGGGTGAGATGCGGACGGACCGCTTCGCCCAGGATCGCCGCCGACACCGCATTGACGTTCAACGTCTGGAGCCAGGTTTCGCGCGGGGTGGCGGGTCCGTCATCGCCATAGGAGCAGGCATTGTTGACCAATATGTCGATTCGCCCGAACGTCGCGATCGTGGCATCGACCAGATGCGCGATGGCGGCATCGTCGGTGATGTCGGTCGCGACGAACAGCGCGGCGTCGCCCAGTTCCTCGGCAAGTTTCGCGCCCTGATCCTGGTTGCGCGCGGCGATCACGACCTTCGCACCCTCGGCATGCAACTTACGCGTGATCGCACCGCCGATCGATGCGCCGCCCCCGGTGACGATTGCGACCTTTCCGTCCAGCATGGCCATGCGGTTATCCTCTTCCCAGCAATCTATCGTGGCAGTCTATGACCCGGCAGCGGCCCTGCGTTATGCAGCCAGTGCCGGGCCTGTTCGCTGGCTGCTGGATTATCCGGTCGCCGCCAATGCGCAGCCCAGCGCCTCGCCCTTTTCGTCAGACAGCGCCGCGTCATGCAGCGCTGCGATCCGCGCCGCTGCATTCGGCCCCTGTAGCGCGGCCGGGACGGCGTCCATCACCATCTGGAAATGTGCCAGGCCCCGCTCGAACGTGTCCGAATAGCCCTTGATGAGGTTCTGGCAGCGCAGGACTTCGATGGCGGCGGCGCGATCGGTGCGCGCGGCCTGCAGGGCTAGGTCGAGCCAGGCGCCGATCCGCTCCTGTTCCTCGATATAGCGCAAGGTCCGGCGGCGCATGCCGCGCATCCCCGCCAGTAGCCGCAGCATCAGGAACCAGCGCAGCCCCGTCGTCCGCACATGGCGGCCCTTGGTGAAAAACGGCTCCAGCCTCTGCCGCAGCCCGTCGCGGTGCAGGATGAACCGGCCGAGGCCAGCGGGCAGCGTCTCGCACACCTCCTGCAAACGCGGATGCATATATTCGGTGACGCTGAGCAGCTGGTCGTCCTTGGCGCGCACTTCGCGCGTGACGCGCTCGCTGCGGCTGGCGCGGACCTTCAGATCGGCGACACGGATCGTGTCTTCATAGGCCATCCAGAGCGCCAGATGCCGCGCCGCAACCTCGGTGAGCGCGCCGTCCGGTTCGTCGAGCGGCACGAACGCCGCCAGCCGGTCGAGATAGTCGCTCGCATAATCGGCGTCCTGATAATCCATCAGCTTGCGCACGCCTTCGGTCGCCGTGGCCTGGGCGGGAGCGGGCAGGGTGTTCGCGATCCGCGCCGCCAGCGCGCGACCGGCGGCGGTGGTCGGCACTGGCGGCCCGGCGGGGGCGGCGTCCTTCGCCGCCTCGCCCTTCTGCGCCGATTCGAAGCCCAGACCGAAGCCCTTCAAATTGGTCTCGATCGCCTTGCCACCGTGACGGATCGCATCCTCGAACGCCTCGCGCGGGAAGGGCAGGGCCTCGCTGCCCGCCAGCGCGCCCAGCATGATCGAGCTGATGACGCTGCCCGACTTGGACGCAGCAGCGGCCATGTCGAAGCCGATGAAACGCCGCGACCGACGCTCGGCGGCGGCCAGGATGCGCTCGCTGGCGCCGGTGCCGTCGCCGAGCGCCGCCTTTTCGGAAATGGCATAGACGCGGTGAGTCGAGCCGATCAGCGTGGTGCGATCCTCGGTCACGAAGCCGCGCAGGATGGCGCGGCCCGCCTCCATCAGTTCGGACGCGATGACGATATCGACGTCGCCCGGTACCGGCATCATCGCCAGAACAGGATCGGGGCGATTGCCGCCGCTGGGGCGGGTACGGACCAGTTCGATATAATAGACCGTCGATCCGGTGCGCTGCGCGACGCCGGGCACTGACGTCCCTTGCGCGACATAGCCATTGGCGCGCGCGATATGCTGCACCCATTCGGCCAGCACGCCGCCGCCTTCGCCGCCCAGCGCCAATATGGCGATGGTGATGCGGTCGCGATCGGGAAGAACCAGTTCCCTCAGAAAGCCCTCGCGGCAAGGTGGCGGCCATGGCGCTGTTGCAGCCAGCCGATGACGCGCTGGCTCAGGCGGTGACGCCATGTCTCCCAGCGGCCCGGATTGGTGACGATGCTCGCCTTCCAGAAGGAGGGGCAGAGTACGGCGGCATGGGCGACCTCGCCGCAATTGCCGCAGCCGACGCAACTATTGTCGATATGGGTGACGGGATGCTTGCGCAGGGGATCGGGATTGTCGCGAATGCTGAGCGAGGGGCAGCCCGACAGGCGGATACAGGCATGGTCGCCGGTGCAGGTGTCGGGATCGACGCCGAAGCGCTCGCGCACCACGCGCTGGCCTTCCTTGGCGGCCCTGGCCAGCAGCGGTTTTTCGCGACGCTGTTTATTCAACATGCATTCCGACTGGGCGATGATGACCTTCGGGCCCTTTTCCGGGCTGGTCATCGCCTCGCGGATCAGGTCGCGCATCTTTGCCACGTCATAGGTGCGGGTCAGCGTGCGCGCCCACTTCACGCCCATGCCGCGCACCGCTTTCTCGATGGGGTGGTTGGTGATGCGCGTGTCGTTCTTCGCGCGCGAGGACAGCACGTCCTGGCCGCCGGTCGCCGCCGAATAGCCATTGTCGACGATGACGGTAACGGTCTCGTCCTGGTTGAAGACGGCATTGCCTATGCCGGAGGTCAAACCGTTGTGCCAAAAGCCGCCATCGCCCATCACCGCCAGTGCACGCTTGCCCTCCGGCTTGAAGGCGGAGGCCGCCGCCGCGCCGAGGCCGTAACCCATCGTCGTGTTGCCGATGTTGAACGGCGGCAGGATCGAGAAGAGGTGGCAGCCGATATCGGCCGAGACGTGCATCTCGCCCAGTTCGCGCTGGACCAGCTTCATCGCGGCGAAGATCGGGCGTTCGGGACAGCCGGTGCAGAATCCCGCGGGGCGTTGCGGCACGGTGGCGGCGACATCGGCGGGAACGGGCACGATGGCGCGGGGTTCGGGCGCGCGCTCGGGGGCGTGGTCGCGCAGGAACTTGGCGAGGCCGTCGCCGATCACCTGTCCCGAATATTCGCCCGCACGCGGCATCACGTCCTTGCCGACCAGCTTCGTCTGGATATCGGCGCGGCGCAGCAGGGTGCTCAACTCATGCTCGATGAACTCGGGCTGGCCTTCTTCCAGCACCAGCACCGCGCGTTTCCCTGCGCAGAAGGCGACAACCTCTTCAGGGATCAGCGGATAGACGACGTTGAGGCAATAGATGGGGATACGCGTCGCGCCGAACGTGTCGGAGAGGCCAGCCAGCTCCAATGCGCGGTTGAGCGTGTTGTAGAGCCCGCCCTGCACGATGATGCCGATATCGTCGCGCTCCGGCCCGAACCATTCGTTCAGCCGCTGTTCGCGAACGAATTTCTGCGCGGCGGGCCAGCGCAGCTCGATCTTCTCGATCTCGTGCTGGAAGATGGCGGGCGGCAGGACGATGCGGTCGAGCGCGCGGCGCGGGTTGGCGGCGGCCTGTCCGACCGTCATCGTCGGGCGGCGATTGTCGCTGGCGACGAAGCTGCCTGTCATGTGGCAGCTGCGCACCCGCATCTCGATCATGACGGGGGTATTCGACGCCTCGGACAGTTCGAAGCCTTTCTCCACCATGCCTACGATGGTTGGCAGATTGGGGCGCGGGTCGAGCAGCCACATCTGGCTCTTCATCGCAAAGGCGTGGGTGCGCTCCTGCATGATCGAGGAGCCTTCGCCATAATCCTCGCCGACGATGACCAACGCGCCGCCGGTCACGCCGCCGCTGGCGAGGTTGGACAAAGCGTCGGAGGCGACGTTGGTACCGACCACCGACTTCCAAGCGACGGCACCGCGCAACGGATAGTTGACCGACGCCGCCAGCATCGCACCCGCCGCCGCCTCATTGGCGTTGGATTCGAAATGCACGCCCAGTTCGCGCAACAGGGGGTCGGCGTCGGCAAAGACGTCCATCAAATGGCTGATCGGCGATCCCTGATAGCCACCGACATAGGCGACCCCGGCCTGGAGCAGCGCCTTGGTGACGGCGAGGATGCCTTCGCCCTCGAAGACGTCACCCGCGCCGAGGCGGAGCTTTTCGACTTCCTTTTTGAACGAGCGTTCGGCCATGGCTCAGCGCTCCACCAGCCCAAGGACGCGCAGCGGACTGCCCGAGCCGCCACGGATTTTCAGCGGCGCGGCGACGATGACCGCGCCGGTCGGCGGCAGCCGATCGAGATTGGCGAGGCATTGCAGGCCGTAACGCCCCGCACCGTGCAGCAGGGTGTGTGCGGGGTAGGGGGGCGTCATCCCATGCGCCTGGCCAGCATCGGTGCCAATCGTCTCGACGCCGAAGCCGATCACGTCGCGCTGCTCTATCAGGAAGCGGACCGCGTCCGGGTCGGGGCCGGGGGTGTGCGGGCCATCCTCGCGCCGGTTGGTATAGGCATCGCTCTCGCGCTTCGACCAGTCGGTGCGCAGCAAGACCCAGCTCTTTGATGGAATGCGGCCGTGCGTGGCTTCCCAGCGCGTGATGAAGTCGACGGACAGCAGGAAGTCGGGGTTCGCTGCGCTTTCGGTCGAGGCGTCGATCACGACCGCCGGGCGGACGAAATGCGCGGGGTCGATGGTGTCGACGCTGTTGTTGGGCAGGTCCTTGCCCGTCACCCAATGGAGCGGTGCGTCGAAATGCGTGCCGGTATGCTCGCCAGTGGTGAAATTGCTCCACGCCCAGGCGATGCCGCGGTCGTCATAACGCGAGATTTCCTGGCGGCTGAACGGGGCGGTCTGTCCGAAGGGTTCGGGCAGGATCAGGACCGGCGTGTCTTCCGACAGTTCCTGCGTCAGGTCGACGATCTCGATCGACCCGCCGATCAGGGCGGCCGCGAAACGAGACAAGGCGGATTCGGCCATAGTCGCTCTCCGATTTCGAATTTCTTGACCGAAAGCTGCCGAATAAAACGTGCATGTGCAACTAAATTCTTTTGGTGCCGGTTGCGACGGACTGGGGCAGGGGTTAAGGCCCTGTGGAATTGGGAGCTATCGGATTGGACCATCGTACGCAGGGCGATCCCGGAACGACGGCGTTCCAGGTGGAGCGTTACCCCTTCTTCCTGATCAACCGTCTGGCGAGTCGCTACAATGCGACGATCGAGCCGCGCCTTCGCGCCATTGGCCTCGACATTCCCAATTGGCGCGTTCTGATGATCCTGGGCGAACAGGCCCCGCGCGGGGTACGCGACATCGCCGAAGCGGCGGTGATTCCGCTGTCCACCATGACCCGCATCGTCCAGCGCATGGCTGCCGCCGATCTGGTCACGCTGACCGCCAGCGAAGAGGATGCGCGCGTCACCATGGTCGCGCTGACCGCCACCGGCGAATCAAAACTGGCTGAAGCCCGGAAGGCCACGTCGCCCGTCTATCAGCAGGTGATTACAGGACTTTCCGCGCGGGATTTTGACAGGCTGCTGAGCCTGCTCGACCGCGTGTACCGCAATCTGGAAGGCTGATTGCCCGAAACCCCCTTGATCGGCGGGTTCATATATTTTAAGTCTAAAACAAATAGAGGAGATGCCGATGCGTGTCGTTTGTCTGGGTGGCGGGCCTGCCGGGCTCTACTTCGCGATCTCGATGAAGCTGCGAGACCCATCGCATGACGTGCTGGTCGTTGAGCGGAACAAGGCCGGGGACACGTTCGGCTGGGGCGTGGTGTTTTCGGACCAGACGCTGACCAATTTGCGTGCCAACGATCCGGTCAGCGCCGCGACGATCGAGTCGGAATTCGCGCATTGGGACGATATCGAGGTGGTCGTCGGCGACCATGTCGAGCGGTCCGGCGGACACGGCTTCATCGGCATCGGTCGCAAGCGGCTGCTCAACATCCTGCAGGACCGGGCGCGCGAACTGGGCGTGCGGTTGCAGTTCGAGACGGACTTTGACGCCGACCTGACGAAATGGGCCGATTACGACCTGATCGTCGCGGCTGACGGCATCAACAGCCGGGTCCGAACGGCCAACGAGGATCGCTTCGACGTCGATATCGACACCCGCGCCAACAAGTTCATCTGGCTGGGCACGCCGCGCCTGTTCGACGCCTTCGCCTTCATCTTCGAAAAGACCGAGGCGGGTTGGATCTGGGCGCATGCCTATCGCTTCGACGAGACGCGTTCGACCTTCATCGTCGAATGTTCGGAAGCGACGTGGCGCGGCCTGGGCTTCGACACGATGGAGCAGGCCGATGCGATCGCCGCGTGCGAGCGCATCTTCGCCCGGCATTTGAACGGCGAGCCGCTGCTGACCAATGCGGCGCATCAGCGCGGGTCGGGCGCGTGGATCAATTTTCGGCGCATCCTGTGTGGGCAGTGGTCGTTCGACAATGTCGTGCTGCTGGGCGACGCCGCGCACACCGCGCATTTCTCGATCGGCTCGGGCACCAAGCTGGCGCTGGAGGATGCGATCAAGCTGGCCGAGGTGATGAGCCGGCCCCACATCGCACAGGACCGCGCGGGCATGGCCGCCGCGCTGGCGGAATATCGCAACGAACGCCATGTCGAGGTGCTGAAGATCCAGAATTCGGCGCGCAACTCGACCGAATGGTTCGAGACGCTCGACCGTTATCTCGACTTCGACCCGAAGCAGTTCGCCTATTCGCTGCTCACCCGGTCGCAACGGGTCAGCCACGAAAATCTGCGCCTGCGCGATCCGAATTGGCTGAACGGTATCGAACAATGGTTTGCCGCGCGCGCCGGGGGGAACGAGGCGGTGCCGCCGATGTTCGCGCCCTATCGCCTGCGTGAGCTGACTTTGCCCAACCGCGTCGTCGTGTCGCCGGTGCTGACCTATGCCGCCGGGGCGGACGGAGTGCCGGGCGACTTCCATCTGGTCCATTACGGCGCGCGCGCCATGGGCGGGGCGGGGCTGATCGTGACCGAGATGACAGCCGTGTCGCCGGAGGGGCGGATCACGCCGTCTTGTCCCGGCCTGTGGAATGACGAGCAGACGGCCGCGTGGCGACGGATCACCGACTTTGCGCATGCGCAAGGCTCGGGAAAATTGTGCATCCAACTCGGCCATGCGGGGCCGCGCGGCGCGACGCTGCCAGGATCGGTCCAGCCCGACCGCCCGCTGCCCGAAGGCGGGTGGCCTTTGCTCGCCGCGTCGGACAAGCCCTACCTGCCCGAAAGCCAGCGCCCCTCCGCGATGACCCGCGCCGACATGGACCGGGTGCGCGAGAATTTCGTCGCCGCCGCCGCCCGCGCCGCCGAGGCCGGGTTCGACATGATCGAGATTCAGGCCGGACATGGCTTCCTGTTGTCGTCGTTCATCACCCCCCTGATGAACGAGCGCACCGACGACTATGGCGGCAGCCTGGAAAACCGGCTGCGCTTCCCGCTGGAGGTGGTACGCGCGGTGCGGGCGGTCTGGGGCAAGGATCGGCCGCTGGCGGTGCGTATCTCCGCCCATGACTGGGCGGGCGAGGCGGGTGTGACCCCGGCCGAGGCTGTCGAGATCGCCGCCGCCTTGCGCGAAGCCGGCGCCGACCTGATCGACGTGTCGGCCGGTGAGACCGTGCCCGATGCGCGTCCCGTTTATGGTCGCATGTTCCAGACGCCCTTCTCCGACCGTATCCGCAACGAGCTGGACTGCCCGACCATGGCGGTCGGCAACATTTATGAGGCGGATCACGTCAATGGCATATTGGCGGCGGGGCGTGCCGATCTGGTGGCGCTGGGCCGCCCGCATCTGGCCGATCCCAACTGGACGCTCCATGCGGCGGCGGCAGCCGGGCACAAGATGCCGGTATCTTCGGCCTATGCCCTTGGCCAGGCACAGCTTATGCGCAACGTCCAACGCCAGTCCGAGACGGCGTGACGACGCGCATGGAGAGCTTGATTTTGACGGACCGCATTCGCGAAAAGCATGACGGGGCCTTGGGCGGGCGGATGGACATCAAGGTCCTGCTGCGCCTGCTGAGCTGTTCGATGACGATCGAGAAGCGGCTGCGTCGCCGCTTCATCGAGCAGTTCGACACGACCCTGCCGCGCTTCGACGTGCTGGCGGCGCTGGAGCGGCACCATGAGGGCATCACCATGGGCGAACTGTCCCGCTCGCTGCTGGTGTCCAACGGCAACGTAACCGCTTTGGTCCGCCAGCTGGAGGCCGACGGCTATGTCTCCAGCCAGCCCGCGCCGGAGGATCGGCGCCGCTATATCGTGGCGCTGACGCCGCAGGGGCGGGCGCATTTCGAGGAACTGGCCGCCGCGCATCATGGCTGGATCGCGGCGATGTTCGACCACGTGCCGGATGCGCAGATGGCCGAACTCTATGACCTTCTGGCGATTCTGAAACAGTCGCTGGGGTCTGAAGGAGAGGAAAGCGAATGACATTCCGTTCGACCCAACAGGTCCGCTTCGCCCATGTCGATGGCGCGGGCATCGTCTTCTATCCGCGCTATTTCGAGATGCTGAATGCCGCGATCGAGGATTATTTCGCCCATGCGGTCGGCGTCGATTTCGCCGAGATGCATGGCGACCGCGGGCTGGGTGTACCCACCGTCCGGCTGGAGGCCGACTTCGCCACGCCCAGCCGGTTGGGCGACATGCTCGACTTCCTGGTCGCGCCGCTACGGGTCGGGCGCAGCTCGGCGGAGATGTCGGTGCAGGTGGAATGCGGCGGCGAACTGCGCTTCCGCGCGACCGTGGTGCTGGTCTGCATGAACCTGAAGGAAGGCCGCTCGGCCGAATGGCCCGCCGACATGCGGCCGAAGGCGCTAAGCGTCGCGGCCTGACCTTTCGCACCGGACTGATCGACGGCGCACGGGTCCCCGGCCTGCGCGCCGTTTTTTTTGCGTCTCGGCCCCTCTTTTCCAGAGGAGAGGGATAACCGCGATAAAAACAAAACCGCCCCCGATCTCGATGATCGGGGGCGGTCTTTATACCGCTAAGGGGCGGGCTTTACCCTGCGACGATGGAATGGCGCAGCTTGCCGATGCCGACCACTTCGCCTTCGATCACATCGCCCGGCCACACCCATTCCTGCGGGGTCCGGCCTGCGCCGACGCCTTCGGGGGTGCCCGTCGCGATGATGTCGCCGGGCTCCAGCGTGATGCCCTGGCTGATATCGGCGATCAGCTCATCGACCTTGAACAGCATGTGGCTGGTGTTGTTGCGCTGCTTCTCGACGCCGTTGACCGTCAGCCATAGGTCCAGCGTCTGGGGATCGGGGATCTCGTCGGCGGTGACGATGCACGGGCCCATCGGGCAATAGCTGTCCTGCCCCTTGGAATAAATCCACTGGCCCGCCCGGCGACAGTCGCGCGCGCTCATGTCGATGAGTGTGGTGTAGCCGAAGACATGCTTCAACGCGTCCTCGCGCGACACGCGCTGCGCCGTGGTGCCGATGATCGCGCCCAGTTCGATCTCCCAGTCCAGCTGCTGGGTGATGTCGGCACGGTGGACGATCGGCTCGCCCGGCGCGATGACGCTGGTCGGCGGCTTGGAGAAGATCACCGGCTTCTTTGGGAGATCGGCCGAGGTATCGAGCGCGGCGGCGCTCTCGGCGACGTGATCGATATAATTGAGGCCGATGCCGAAGACGTTCTTGCGCGGGCGCGGGATCGGCGCGAGTAATTTCACGCTGGCGAGAGGACGCGCGCCATCGACCGGCCAACGGCCTTTGGCCTCGTCGAGCAGCAGCTTCAGCTCCGCGACCGCGACCGGCCCCAGATCGATGAAGTCGAGCATCCGCGACGGCAGTGGCACACCGGCGCGCGTGCCAAGCTTGGCGACGTCGATGACCAGGCCATCGACCAGAACGCCCAAGCGGCCTTCGGCTTCGACATCGACACGATAGGTAACGAGACGCATGGCATTCCTTTCAGAAAATAGGGGGATCAGGACAGGACCGGCTGGTGCCCGCCATTGTCGGCAAAGGCTTCCGATCGATAGAGATTGAGCGCGCGCATCGCGGGCAGGTCGTGGAACGAGAACAGGCAGGCGTCGTCGCTGGCCGATCCGTTGACATGCTCGTGCCACATCCAGGATGGCACGACGAAGATGTCGCGCTCCTTCCAGTCGAAGCGCTTGCCGCCGATGATCGAGTGGCCCGAGCCCTTGGCGCATTGATAGACGAAGCTGCCGACCTCGCGATGCGCCTTGGTATGCTCGCCGGGGCGGAGAAGCTGCATCGACGCGCCGATGGTCGACATGGGCGGGCCGCCGTTGAACGGGTTCACATAGTTCATGTGGATACCGTCGAAGGGCGACCCGTCGCTGGCGCGGGCATAGCGGAGCAGCGCCTCATAGGTCGGCTCCCACTCGTATTTGAGTAGCGGCGAGTAGCGCTTCGACCAGCTTTCGCCCGCGGGCAGCAGCGCGGCATTGCCCCAGGTCGCGGTGGAGTCGTCGACCGCATAGCCGACCGCCTGGTTGAGATCGGGATGGACTTCATAGAAATTGGCCTCCAGCGCGTTCATCAGCGGGATGTCCAGCCCGTCCTGCCAGATACAGACCGAGCCGTCCTCCGCCACGCCATGCTCATGCCAGGTGCCGTTGGGCGTCAGCACGAAGTCGTTGCGGCCCAGCGTCATCTTGTGCCCATCGACGTTCGTGAACGCGCCCGACCCCTCCATGATGAAGCGCAATGCCGATGCGGAGTGGCGATGCGCCGAGGCGACCTCGCCCGGACCCATCACCTGAAGGCCGGTGTAGAGCCAGCCGACCGCCGCCGACACGTCGCGACGTCCCGGATTGGCGAGATAGACGACGCGGCGCCCGGCCTTTTCCGGGCTGACGAGATCGAGCGCGCGCAGCACATGGTCGCGCAGGCGGTCATAGTGCCAGACGACCGGCACCGACTGCGACTTGGGCTCCCAGGGTTCGATCTTGTTGGCGACCGTCCACAATGCGCCCGCGTGCTGGTCTTCGAGATCACGGTAGAAGTCCACCAGCTCGGCCGTGTCGCTGACATTGGCCCGCCCGGCGACATCCTCACGATAGGCGTCAAAGCTCTCCGTCGACATGTTCGATCTCCTTGTCGCGTCGAATTAGTTCAGGCTTAAAATATCTTGCCAATCCCTGTCAATCGGGGTTAGAGAAAACTTGCAAATGCAATGAATGCCGTGAGGGAGCACCATGCTGAACCTGCCCCGTTTCAAGGCCGCCGCGGTCCAGACCGCCCCCGTTTTCCTCGATCCCGCCGCGACGGTGGACAAGGCCGCCAGCCTGATTCGCGAGGCAGCGTCGAATGGCGCCGAACTGGTCGCCTTTCCAGAAGTGTTCGTCGCGGGCTATCCCTATTGGAGTTGGATCGCCGATCCGGTGTCGGGCAGCCCGTGGTTCGAAAAGTTGGCCCGTGCCTCGATCCTGATACCGGGGCCGGAGATCGACCGGATCTGCACCGCCGCGCGCGAGGCGGGGGTGCATGTCGTCATCGGAGTCAATGAACGCAGCCCGGTGTCGCTTGGCACGCTCTACAACACGCTGGTCTTTATCGGCCCCGACGGCACGATCCTGGGCAAGCATCGCAAACTGGTGCCGACCTGGGCGGAGAAGCTGACCTGGGCGCATGGCGACGGGTCGACGCTGAAGGTCTATGACACCGCGATCGGGCCGCTGGGTGGCCTGGCGTGCGGCGAGAACACCAACACGCTCGCGCGGTTCAGCCTGCTGGCGCAGGGCGAACTGATCCATGTCGCCAGCTATATCGCGCTGCCCGTTGCACCCGCCGATTACGATATGGCCGAGGCGATCAAGGTGCGCGCCGCCGCGCATTGTTTCGAGGGCAAGCTGTTCACCATCGTCTCCTGCTCGACCGTGTCGGAGGAGATCATCGCGGCGATGGAGACGTTGGTCCCCGACGCGCGCGCGCGGCTGGAGCGCAAGAACAGTGCCTTTTCCGGCATCCTCGGTCCCGATGGGCGCGTCGTCGGCCAGCCGCTGATCGACGAGGAAGGCATCGTCTATGGCGAGATCGACCTGTCACGCTGCATCCAGCCCAAGCAGATGCACGACATCATCGGTCATTATAACCGCTTCGATGTGTTCGACCTGCGCGTGAACGCCGTGCCGCAACAGCCGGTGCGGATCGACACCGGCCCCGCGCCCGCCGCCGAGCCCGAACCGAGCGCCGACGTCCAATCCTGAACAAAAACCTCGAGAGGATCACCATGACCGCCCACAGCTATCGCATCGGCCAGATCGTGCCGTCGTCCAACACCACCATGGAAACCGAAATCCCCGCCATGCTCCGTGCGCGCGAGGGGATTTTGCCCGAGCGCTTCACCTTTCACTCCAGCCGGATGCGGATGAAGAAGGTGGTCAAGGAAGAGCTGGAGGCGATGGACCGCGACAGCGATCGCTGCGCCACCGAGCTGTCCGACGCGCGGGTCGATGTGCTGGGCTATGCCTGCCTCGTCGCGATCATGAGCATGGGCAAGGGCTATCACCGCGAGTCCGAAGCGCGGCTCCATGCCCGCACCGTCGAAAACCACGCCGCCGCACCCGTCGTGACGAGCGCGGGCGCGCTGGTCGACGGGCTGAAGCGGATGGGCGCCAAGAAAATCTCGGTCATCTGCCCCTATATGAAGCCGCTGACCCAGCTGGTGGTCGATTATATCGAGCATGAGGGGATCACCGTCCACGACTTCACCGCGCTGGAAATCCCCGACAATCTGGAGGTCGGGCGGCACGATCCCGAGCGGCTGCTGGAAATCTACAAGCGCGTCGACCGCACCGGCGTCGATGCCTTCGTCGCCTCCGCCTGTGTGCAGATGCCTTCGCTGCCGATCGTCCAGCGGCTGGAGGATGCGATCGGCATTCCGGTCGTCTCGGCGGCGGTGTGCACCACGCACCAGATGCTCGACCGGCTGGGGCTGGAGCGGCGCGTGCCCGATGCCGGTGCGCTGCTCAGCGGCCGGTACTGAGGGGAGCGGCCGCGATGCAGGTCGACATGCGGACGCTGGATGCCGCCAGCCGGTACAAGATCATCGGGGCCTGCATCACGCCCCGGCCGATCGCCTGGGTGTCCAGCGTGTCGGCCGGGGGCGTGCCCAACCTCGCGCCCTACAGCTTCTTCAACGCCATCGGGAACGACCCGCCGATGATCGTGCTGGGCTTGGTCGCGCATCCCATCAAGGGCACGAAGGACACCGCCGCGAATATCCGTGAGACGGGCAATTTCATCGTCCATCTGGTCGACGAAGCCCATGCCGAACGCATGAACCACACCAGCATCGACCATCCGGCGGGCGTCGATGAGGGCGCGCTGGTCGGCCTGGACATGGTGCCGGGCGTCGCCGTCGCGGCCCCCCGCATCGCCAGCGCGCCGGTCGGCTTCGAATGTCGGGCGCGGCACATCATCGAAACCGGCCCCAATCAGATCGCAGTGCTGGCCGAGATCGTCCATGCCCATATCGCCGACGCCTTCGTGACCGATGCCACGCGGTTGCACTTCGATATCAGCGCGATGAACCTGATATCCCGGCTGCACGGGGCGGGTTGGTATGGCCGTCAAAGCGACAAGTTCGAGATGCTTCGCCCCGCGCTTCCCATTTTGGTCAAGGAGTAGGTCCATGGAAACATGTGAACTGGCGCCCGTCCGCCACGCCTTTCTCTCCACCCCGCAGGAAATCATCGGCGAGGCCCGCAACGGCCGTATGTTCATCCTGGTCGATGACGAGGATCGCGAGAATGAGGGCGATCTGGTCATCCCGGCGCAGATGGCGACCCCCGACGCGATCAACTTCATGGCGCGGCACGGACGCGGGCTGGTCTGCCTGGCGATGACCAGGGCGCGGGTCGAGCAGCTTGGGTTGGACCCGATGACCAAGACCAACGGCACCCGCCACGAAACCGCCTTCACCGTCTCGATCGAAGCGCGCGAAGGCGTCACGACCGGCATCTCTGCGGCCGACCGCGCGCGGACCATCGCGGTGGCGATCGATGCGAACCATGACGCGGCCTCGATCGTGACGCCGGGCCATATCTTTCCGCTGATCGCGCGCGAAGGCGGCGTGCTGGTGCGGGCGGGCCATACCGAGGCGGCGGTCGACGTCTCCCGCCTCGCCGGGCTCAACCCCTCGGGCGTAATCTGCGAGATCATGAACGAGGATGGGACGATGGCGCGGATGGACGACCTCGTCTCCTTCGCGCAGCTCCATAACCTGAAGATCGGCACGATCCGCGACCTGATCGCCTATCGCCGCCGCCACGATCACCTTGTCGAAAAACGCGCGGAGACGGTGTTCGAGAGCGAGTGGGGTGGCGCATGGCGGGTCATGACCTTCTGGAACAAGGCGACGGGCAGCGAACAGGTCGCACTGGTCAAGGGGCAGGTTCAGCCCGACAAACCGACTTTGGTGCGTATGCACTCGCTGTCGCCCTTTACCGACATGTTCGGCGAAACCGGATCGCGCGCCGGACTGCTCGCCAAGTCGATGCGGATCATCGCGGAGGAGGGGGCAGGGGTCGTCGTCGTGATCGACCGGCCCCGCTCCGACGGCCTGACGCTGGCGATCCATGCACGCAGCGGCGCGCCGATCCCCGACATGGAAGAACTGCGCGATTACGGCGTCGGCGCAATGATCCTCACCGAACTCGGTGTAGAGGACATCGTGCTGCTGACCAACAGTCATCACACGCCGATCGCGTTGGAGGGCTATGGTCTTAAGATCGTCGGCGAACGTGCGATCTGCTAATCCGCAGCCGATCCGGGCTTTGCTAGTCCTGGGCAGAACCAGTCGATGCCAGAAATCCGAATGCGCGTTCTGCAGCGGCCAAATCCTGCCCCCGCGACCATATTTTCCGATACCACAACCGCTCCGGGCATCCCGCTGAGTCTTTTTGTGCCTGTTTTTGTGCAAATTAGCCTTCGTTCAGGGGCTTTCATCGCCGCCTCGGCAGGAGATACCCCCATGGCCCTCAAGGAGCTCGAAGTCCGCTACGCCACGAAGCGGGCAAAAGATTATAAACTCACCGATGGCGAAGGCCTCTATCTTCTCGTCCGCCCCAACGGCTTCAGGCAGTGGCAGATGAAGTACCGCTATGGCGGCAAGGAAAAGCTCCTGAGCTTTGGCGCCTATCCCGCAGTTTCACTCGCCGAGGCGCGGCTGCGCCGCGCCAAGGTAAAAGTGGTGCCGGGCGAGGGGGGGATCCCGGTGCTGCCAACAAGCTGAGGGCTCAGATGACCTTCGAGGAAGCGGCGCGCAAATGGCATGAATACTGCCTCGACGCGCTTGATGCTGGGCATGCTACTCGGCTGGTGACCCGGCTCGAGCGCGATGCCTTTCGGGTGCTTGGCAAGCTTGGGTTGTCCGTCATCACACCGACCGATGTGCTGGCGATAGTGCTGCGGGTCGAGGCGCGTGGTTCGCTCGCCGCCTCAAGCAGCATGTCAGCCAGGTCTACCGTTTGCCATCGCGCATGGCTGGGCCGAGCGTGATCCCGCCGAGCATCTTGGGCAGTTGCTCAAGCCCAAACCGCATACCCGGCATATGACGCTTATTGGCCGCAGCGAGCTGCCGACGCTCATCCGAGCGATTGACGGCTATGACGCCGCGGCGTCGAGCGGTAACCCGGGCGGCGCTGCTGTTCACGCTGCTGACCTGGGCGCGGACCAACGAGACGCGTCACGCCCGTTGGGAGAAGTTCGAAGATTTCGACGGGCCCGCGCCGCTCTGGCGGGTGCTGGCTCAGCGCATGAAGATGGCGCTCGAACGCGACGAGGTGAGGGGGGCTATAACGCTGCGCTTAATATTCTCCGCGTCAGCGCATGCTCGAGGACTGACCCAGGTTTATCCAGAGCCACCTAGCCTTGGCGGCAGTGGCCGATAAGGCCTCGGGCGTAACCGAAAGTAGCGGGCAGGGCTGGTTGGTCGAAGCCAGCCCTGCCTGACCGATTATTCGCCCGACAGATGCGCCGCCGCGGCGCTCTTGGCGGCCTTCACGCCCTTCGGCTTGGCTGCGCTTGCCATCTTGGTGCCCGGCTTGCGGCCGAGGCCAATCTTCTTGGCCATCGCCCGGCGGCTTTCCGAATAGGTTTCGGACACCATCGGATAGTCGGCCTTCAAATTATAGCGCTCGCGATACTGCTCGGGCGTCAGACCGTTGGTCGCGAGGTGACGACGCAGCGTCTTGTAGGGCTTGC
This sequence comes from Sphingomonas sp. Leaf257, assembly GCF_001422185.1. Taxonomy (NCBI): domain Bacteria; kingdom Pseudomonadati; phylum Pseudomonadota; class Alphaproteobacteria; order Sphingomonadales; family Sphingomonadaceae; genus Sphingomonas; species Sphingomonas sp. Leaf257. The sequence continues at coordinate 419,579 of NZ_LMMH01000023.1, read as the reverse complement.
CGTCGATCATCGAGATGATGTGGTCCTTCGAGGCCAGCGACTTCCGCACCGACACCGCAGGGGTGTATTCGGTGGTGTCTACGGCATCCGTTGCCACCGTCTCGCTGCCGCCGGCCAGCTTCAGGATGGCGCTGTGCATGCTGCCCAGAAAAGCCGGGACCTGCTCGGCATCGATGCGCGTGTTGGGATTGCCCAGCCAGGCAATGGTCAATTCGGTAGCGAGTTCGACCGCATGCGCGGTATCAGTGATGGTTTAGTCAGCCATGGTCAATCCAGATGGGAGTGGCAGAGATTTAAAACGCTGCGGGGTTCCGAAGAACCGTAAACGGCCATGTCACAGCGACGGCCTTGCAGCGGCAATAACGACATGGCGTCAAGGGACTAGGCATCGTGGACAAAGCTTGACGGCGTGCCTCGCCACTGATTCAAGGCTGCCTTTTGGGGGCAGGCTTGGGCGAGCGGATCGGTTTGTCGGATGANCTAGGCATCGTGGACAAAGCTTGACGGCGTGCCTCGCCACTGATTCAAGGCTGCCTTTTGGGGGCAGGCTTGGGCGAGCGGATCGGTTTGTCGGATGAGGAATGGTCGCTGATCGGGCCGCTGCTACCGGCCGAGCGCRGACGTGGCTGTCGTCCCGCTGGTGACAACCGCCCCTTTTTCGAAGGCATGATGTGGATCGCGCGGACGGGTGCGCAATGGCGGCATTTGCCGGAGGAATATGGCAAGTGGAACAGCGTGTTTCGCCGCTACCGTCGCTGGGCGACGACGGGTGTGTTCGACGCCATGCTGGAGACGCTGGCCGGTGCGGTGGAACGCGATGGTCGCGCCGACATGATCGACAGCACCATTGTCCGGGCACACCATTGTGCCGTGGGCATAAAAAAGGGACTGGCGCGACCGAGGCGCTTGGCCGATCGCGCGGCGGCTTCACTACCAAACTCCACGCCCGCTGCGATGTCAGAGGTCGTCCGCTCGCCTTCGTCCTGACGCCGGGCCAGGCGCACGATACGCAAGGCTTCGGCCCTCTGATGCGCATGATCGCCGACCGGATCGACGCTCTGCTTGCGGATAAAGGCTATGACAGCGACGCRGTACGCGACACCCTGACCAGCATGAACGTTGAGGCCGTGATCCCGGCTCGGCGCAACCGTCGCAACCCGGCTGCGTATGATCGGGGCAAGTACCGCTGGCGCAACCAGATCGAGCGACTGTTCAACAAACTCAAGAATTGGCGACGGGTCGCAACCCGATACGACAAAACCGCCGAGTCCTACATCGGCTTCGTCAGCCTCGCATCAGTCCTGCTCTGGCTGCCCTTTGTCCACGATGCCTAGCGGGTCGCAACCCGATACGACAAAACCGCCGAGTCCTACATCGGCTTCGTCAGCCTCGCATCAGTCCTGCTCTGGCTGCCCTTTGTCCACGATGCCTACGAAGCGATGTTCAGAATTTCATCGTTCACGGCGTCCCGGAAAATGTCGGCAGTAGAGAGCATGTCGAGACGCGCTTCTCCGCGCTGACGGACGAGCAGAAGAACGCTGATCGGCTTTTGGGCTGATCGACCGGAATGGCGTAAACGGTCGCATGACAGAGCGGTTCAAGATTTTCGAATGGCGGATGCCGCAGGAATAGGTGGAAGCATGTTGCCACGGGCCGTCGCAGCGCAGGCAACCGAATTTGCTACCTGTACAGTAGGTCATTCGAATAGCCTCGCCCCACAGCTACCGATCTTCCCTCGGGCAGGAATTTTTAGCGTAGCTATGCCCGCTTGGCGATCCTCTCTACGTTTCGGGTCTACCGAATCAGACCTTAGCTGGCTGATGTCGTTGTCTTCGGCGGCGAAGCGTCGCGATACCAGTCGGCATAGCCGGTGGTGTGGACCATGTGCCGATTGAGATCAGGGGCGCCATCGTCCCACCAGACCGGCCCCCGCTCGCCGAGCGCGACCTTGGTGGCGTGGACTTGGGCGCGCGCCTGGCGAAGAGCCGGCCCGTCACCTTGCGCCATCGCCGTTCGTACCGCTCGGCGGGCCTGCATCAACGCATCGACCAGTGCCTGTCGCTCGTCCGATGCCAGGGCCGGGTTGCTCTTCCGCCACAACCGACCGCGCACGACGATATAGCGACCATCGGGAGTGATCGGCGGTGGGGATTTGGGTGCCGATAGGCCACCGGGGCGGGTACGGCCCGTCTTCGTCTTGCCCGCGGTTCCGGTATCAATGACGCGTTCGGCCGATCTGGTACTGGTCACGCTTTCTGCCTCGCAAGGAACGACATATCATCAGACGAATGCCAGGGGGCGGCGTTCCGGGCGGGGGGCGGTTCGGCGTCGATGATGGTTGCGGGCGGCAGGGAAAGGGTTAGGCTGACCGCATGGCCGCTTTCGACGACAGTTCCGATCCCGATCTTGGTGCAGCCTGCAACCGGCTGGCGATGTGGGTGGAGTCGTTGCCGGAGCGGGCACTATCGATCCGGCGTCCGAACTGACCGAGGACGATCTGGCGCTCATCCTGCGGCGTCTCCATGCCATGCGGCACTTGGGGGAGGATAGTCCTGCGACGGACCGTCCTCCGGTCGCCGTCGCGCGGGCATCCGTGCCGGTGACGGCGAAAAGCTGACGGCGCGATCGGGGCGAAGTCGCCCGCCCGACATTTTCCTTCCGTTTGAACGGCTCCGATAGAGGGCGAGGGCGTTCTATGGCTTGGCCGCTGGCAAAGTGTCGGTCGCACCAACGGAGCCGACATGTCCGATCGTCCCAGCCCTACACCGGTGCCCGGAGCGGCCTCGCCCGGGGGAAACGCGACGGGCGAAGGAGCCGCCGGACTCGGTGACTTTGCCTGACGACCGCCACGCCATTCTGTTCACTATCGGGAGTGCCAATCATGGATGACGAACGCCTCTGGAGTTTCGAGGAAAGCCTCTGGACCGAAGGCCCGGACAATTATCGGGAAAAAGTCGATGCCGAGGTCGTGATGGTGCTGCCCCGGCCGCCTTTCGTGCTGACCGGCGACGCGGCGGTGTCGGCGGTGGCGGATACGCCCGTTTGGGAAAGCGCCGAACTGACCGAACGGCAGGTGTCACGCCCCCAGGAGGGATTGATCGTCATCGGCTATCATGTCGCGGCCAGCCGGGATGGCGAGGCCTATGAGGCCTATTGCACCTCGGTCATCCGGCGGCTGGAGCATGAGGTCTGGCGGGTCGTGCAGCACCAGCAGACGCCGAAGCTGGCAAAGCCTCTGGCCGAGGCATAAAGTTGGGAAAGGAGGGCTTTTCGGTATCGACTGGTCGGGCTCTCCTTTACCATCGTCACGATCGAATAGCTTTCGTCCGTCACGTCGAGCAGGCGGCGTTTACCGGCAGGAAAGCAATCTGAGGCAAGCGTTAAAGCCAGCCGCAGCAAAGGCGTTCAAATCCGACACCGGCCTTCGCCATCTCGGCGAACCCGCTTAACGCCAGCGGGTTGCGCGTTGGATGGCCTCGTCGACCGGTACGTCATGGAGTTGCCGGTAGCGCGCCTCGACCAGGCTGAAGAGTCCGAAGGCTAACAGCCCGACACCGACGATGATATCGAAAGGATCGGTCAGCCAGGACAGCACCCGCGCCATGCCGCCCGCCTCGCTGGCATGTTCCTCGATCCCGGCCTTTGCCAGAAGATAGCCGCTGATCAGGAAGACGAGGCCGCGTGCCGCATAACCCGCACGTCCGCTCCACTGCACCCAGGAATGTCGCGCCACCGATGGATCCAGATAGCGGAGGAACGATCCTTTGACGGCCTTTGCGAACTGGACCACCCCCAGCACGATCATCACCGCGGCACCCAGCAGGACCAACGCCCAGCCGCCGGGCAGTTGCATAGCCGTCCGTGCACTTTCCTGAGCGCCGTCTCCCGACAGGGCCGCTCCGCGCATCAACTGCACCGATTGCGAGGCGAGCAGGAGGTGGATGGCACCGCTGACGCCAGCGCCGATCCGCTCCATCACGCCTTTACGGTCGGTTCCGTGCCGTTCGATATCCAGAGCCGCGTCGGCCAGCCGCCATATGCCATAGGCCGTCAGCCCGACGGCGATGATCGCCAGCAATATCTGGCCGCCGCCCCGGCCGAGATATTCGATCGCACCGCTTTGGTCTTCCGCCCTGCCGGTCCGGACGATCAGCATGGCGATGACGATATAGAGCAGCCCGCGCGTCGCGAAGCCGATCCGGGTCAAGGCCGTCAGGCGCGAGCTGGCGTTCATATGATCTCCCTTACCCCCGACAAAACAAGGACAAAGCAATCTCGTTCCAGCCTCGGAATGGCTTTTCGACTTGGCCCCCGCCCTAATAGGTCACGGTCACGACGACCGTGTCGGTATAGAGGCCAGGGGCGGGGGTCGGTTGCGCGGGGACCCGCCCATAGATCGCCAGCGCCTGGGCAAGGCCGGTGCCCGAGGCCTGGACGCCGCTATCCCAGCTGGATGAGAAGGCGGCATCGCGGAACAGGCCATAGGCGATGAAGCTGCCCGAGGGCCCGCGCATTCGGCGGCCGCCCGACGCATCGCCATTACGCCCGGCGTCGAGCCGCAGCGCATAGGGCGTCTGGCTGGTGCAGGTCAGGGTCAGGCCGCTTTGCGCCGTAACCGCCTTTGCCAGCACGCCGGTCGTCGGGAAGGTGAGTGCGGTGGCCGCCACGGTGCAACCCTTGGGGAGCGTGGCCGTCACCTCGAAGGTCGGGCGGACGGAGGCGGTGCCCGCAAAGCCGGTGCAGTTGGTGCTGGTGCCGAGCAGTTCGGCTCCATAGCTGAACAGCGTGGCGTTGCCGATGAAGCTGGAGCGATAGGCCCCCGGCACCGCCGTCGCCTGGCCGCCGAACAATCGCGCATAGATGGTGCGCGTCGCCGAACCGGCCCCGTTCAGCAGGTTGGAAATGATGATCGCGGGCACCGTGCCCAACGCCGGATTGTCCAGCGATCCCCAGGCGACCGATCGCGCCGCGTCCTGATAGAGCTGGTAGCGCAGCGATCCTCCGGTGCCCGTCATCAACCGGCCGGAGCCGTCCGTGCCGCCGCTGCCCGCGCCGATGCCGGGACAGAGTTTGACGACGTTGAGCACCGGGATGCTGGTGCAGGTGACCGTGACCGTCCCCGTCACATCGACCGGGCCACTGGTGAGGAGAGAGGGGCTACCGAAATCGATCGACGACACCGTGGCCGAGCAGGTCTGCGCCTGTGCCGGGGCAGGCCTGGCCAGACAGGTGAGGACGGCGAGCAGCATGAGGATCAGCCGGGTCATGGCGCAATACTCGCCATGGGCGTACAGACCGCCCGGATACGAACCTGCTCGCCCGGCTGCGCGGCGAAGGAAAAACGCGCCCGGCAGCGGCGGCCATCGGGATCGGTGACGATCGCTTCGTTCTGGGCCCCGAGCGCGCTCAGGAACGCGGCACCGTCATAGCCGACCACATCCTCGGGCAGCCCCGGCCGAGCGATCCCCGAGCCCAGCGGCAGCAGCCGACCCTCGCCATCGACGAACTCGACCAGCGCGGCGTCGGTTTCGCGCGCCACGCCGAACGCGACCAGTGCGGGTACGCGGGTAAAGGCCACCGCCTCGGCATGGGTCGAGGCGATGCGCGCGTCGACGGGGAGCGAGGAGGGATCGATCGAGATCGCGCTCGGCTCGAACGGGGCGATGTCGGGAACCAGCAGCTTGCCCGACGCGCCGGTGGTGCCGACCAGCCGGTTCTCGCGGTACACCCTCACGCCGCTCGCGCCCGCATCGGCCACCGCAAAGGACTGGTCGAGCCGCCGCGCCGCATAGAGGTCGCCACCGATCAAAGCGACCGCCCCCTCGGCCTGCAAGGTGCCGGAGACGTTGCCGCCCGCATAGAGGCCGGTCGCCTCGAACTGGGCGAAGCCGGTCGTATGGCGGACGATGGCATGGCCCGCCCGCTCACGGCCATCGGCAACCCGCACCGACCAACCCCAGGAGCCGGGTTCGTGCGCCCCCTGTCGCGACATTTCGGCATAGCCCGAGACGCGCCCCTCCGACACCGTCGCGCCGGTCGTCACCGAGGCGCGTCGTCCGAAGGGCAGGCTGGCCCCGACGAACAGGCCAAAGCTGCGGTCGCCGCTCAGGTCCGCGACGGCATTGGCGAAGAGCGACAGCCGCCCGATATTGGCGGTAGAGGACAGGCTGGCGAGCCGATAGCGGTCGCCCGCCGCCGTCTTGGAATTGACCAGGCTGACCCCGACCGAGGCCGAGGTCGCGGCGATGGGCAACGACAGAGAGAACTGGTCGACCTCGCGCGGCGCGCCGAAGATGCGCCGGTCGCCCACCAGGATCGGGCCGAAGGACGATGTGCGCGACGCCAGGTCCTCATAGCGGCCGATCGCCCGCATCGACCGGATCAGCACCGAAAAGCCGGAACGACGCGTCTCAAACGCGATATCGACCAGCCCGCCCGTGCGTCCCCCCGCCTGGCTGACCGCCCCGGCGAGCGACAGCAAGGCCTGGTCCCGCAACGTCACGACGCCGCCCGCGCCAAGCTGGACGAGACCCGCGCCAAGCTCGGCATGGCCCTGCAGCGTCAGCCGGTCGGTCATGCCGCGTCGAACCGAGGCCGAGCCGATCAGCCGTCGGTCATAGTCGTTCGACAGGATCGCATAGCTGCGCCGGGCAAAGCCGATTTCCGCGCTGAAATCGGTCAGCCCCTCCGCCAGCAACTGGGGAGAGGCATAGAAGGGCGCGGTCTGCACGGTTTCCCGGCCTAGCGCATCGCGGACGACGACGGTGGCGACACCTGCGCCCTGCACGATCGGCGGGTGCATGACGGCATAGGGGCCCTGGGGCACGTCGGCCGACAGGGTGCGGACCCGGTCGATGAACAGGTCCAGCGTCGAGGGGGCGGCGGCGCTGCCCAGCAGGCGCGGCACGGGCATGGTGACCAGGTCTGGCCGCATGCCGAAGGTCCGCTGGATCTGAAGCCCCGCCATGCGGATCGGGCGGGTCCAGGCATGGCCGCCATTGATCGTGTCCCCTGCGCGCAGCGTCACCAGCCGTCTGGGGTCCTCATAGCTATAGCTCGTGGCCAGCCGGGTAAAGCGCGGCCCGCCCGACAACAGGCCGACCGCGCTGCTCTCGAACAGGCCGAACGCGCCGAAGACGCGCGTCCCGAACGCTCCCGATGCGCCGGTAAATCGCGGGCCGACCGCGCTCCGGTCGCCGCTGGCGAACAGCGTATAGTCCAGCACCGCGCCGAAGGGTGGCCGGTCGGGCGCCAGGCCGGAACGGTCGCCGCGCCCGCCGTCGATCAGCGTCGGGCTCTGTATGGTCGGGCCAGCGGCCAGCCACATGATCTGGCGCATCTGCTCATAGCGATAGCGCAGCCCGGAAATACGCTCCAGCGGCACGTCGCCCGTCTCGGCATCCGGCGGGACCTTGACGCCCAGCGTCCGCAACTGGGCGACGGGTGCGGTGAAACTGCCGTCCGCGCGCTGCGTGAACGAGGCGACATAGCCGGTCGGCTTGTCGTTCAGATAGACCTCGAGTTGAAGCGCCTGTTCCTGGCGACTGGGGTCGACATCGACCCCGACGCGAAGGCTTTCGCTGTCCTGCGCACCGGCGGTCTGCGCGCAGGCCAGCGTGGCCAGGATGATCCCGGCCAGTTCACCGGCGCGGTTGGGTCGCAAGGGAGACCTCGATCGGGCCGCCATCGGAGACGGCCCGCATCCGCAGGTCGGTGCCGCCGGGCAGGGCGGTGCCGGGGTTCAGCGGAATGCGCAGTTCGGACCCGGCCAGCACATAGCCGACCAGCCCCGGTCGCGCGAGAAGCTGCTGGCTGCCCGCGATCAGCTGAAGGTCGGCGATGCGCAGCCGCCTGTTGCCCTTGTTGCGCCCGACCAGCGCCGCGCCGCCGCCCGAACGGTCGATCCGCCATTCCACATCGGGCATCCGGCGGGGGATGTCGGAAAAGAAGGCGGGGATCGACTGGCGGACCACGAGATTGACCGTGCCCGGCTGCGCGCGGGTCGGCTCGGGCACTTCGTCGATCAGGACGCGATACGCTTCCTCGCCGACCGGGGCGGCCTTGGCGGTGCGGACGACACGGATCAGATATTGCTGCTGCGGTGCCAGCGTCGAGAAGGGCGGGCTGGCGACCACCTCATTCGTGGGGGTCAGGACGTCGGTGCCGTTGCGCGACGACCATTTCATCACGCGGACCTGGACCCGTACCGGCCGCTGCTCGGCATTGCTGAGCGTCAGCGAGGTCGTGCGCGCGCCCGGCAGCGGGTCGATGGCGACCGGCGCGACCCGGATGTCGGACGCGTGGCCGATCGCCGGGATCGCCAGCCCCATCGCCGCCGCCGCCCACGACCGTTTCGGCCACGGCGACATCAGTATGTCACCGTGACCTGGACGGTATCGGTATAGCTGCCCGCCGCCGGAGTGGTCTGGACCGGGACGCGCCCGTACACCGTCAGCGACTGAACCGCGCCGTTGCCGATCCCGGCCAGCGTGTCGGTGCCTGCGGTATTGCCCCAGATTTGCGACCGGGCGGGATCGCGGAACAATTCATAGACGACCGTGGCCCCCGCGCCCGAGGTCATCCGCCGCGCCGCCACCGTCGCCCCCGTGCCTGCACCGGCATTCAGGCCGATATTATAGGGGGTGGTGTTGGTACACTGGACGCCGATCGTGCTGGTCGAGGTGATCGCGGCCTGGATCACGCCGGTATTGCCGAAGGCCAGGTCGCTCGCCGAGGTCAGGCGGCATTCGGCCTGGATCGTCATCGACACCTGAAACTGTGTGCTCTGCTGCGCGGCGGCGGGATCGGCGATCAGGACGCAGCCCAGTGCCGCGATGCCGAGAGGTGCGAGATAGGGTTTCACGATATTGTGCCTCCAAATCACGCCTGATCAAAAGCCCGAAGGCCTTATCAAGGTGCTAAAGCTTCGGAATCGGACGAGAATTTTGGAAGATGCGGTTTGTCGCGGCGGTCTGTGCCTTGGCACGACGAACGTGCTAGGGGCGGGGCCATGTCGAAAACCCAAATTCAGTCCGGCAGCGTGGCCGTCGACGGCATCACCTATGACTGGCATCTCCAGCGCGAGCCCCATCTGTCGGATGACGAAGGATGGAAGGGCATGACCATCGCGCTTTCCGAACAGGGCGCCAAGCGCGAGGCGCATATGGAGTTTCCGGCTCCGAAGCGGCTGCTCAAGGGCTTGCCGCGCGGGCGGCTCCAGCTCGACGACCCGACCATCACGCGCTGCGTGCGCTCGGCACTGGCGGCAGGCTGGGACCCGATGTCGCGCGGGCGGCCGGTGGTCTTCACCGTCGACGCCGAGGGGAATTGAGGCCTCAGGGGCGATCTGCTGTCCTGCCAGTTTCTTATCCCTCTCCCCTGGAAAGGGGAGAGGGTTAGCGGAGCTTGCCAGCCTGCTGGCTAGCGCAGCTTGGGTGAGGGGTGGAGCGAGCCCAAAGGCTCGCGCGCTCGCCAAGCGAGCGCTTCACCCCTCACCCAGCTCCGACTAGGCCTTTGCTCTCGCAAAGACCAAGTCTGCGCAACCCTCTCCCCTCTGCGAGGGGCGAGGGAAGGAAGAGATGGTTTCGGACGCCGCTTAACTGTCGTCCATAACCAGATCGAACGCGGCGGTGGCCATGGGCAGGCCGTTGACGAGCAGTTCCACCTCATGGCGACCGGGATGGTGGCGGCGCGTGCTGAAGTCGCGCATGACCTGACGGATGCCCAACGTGGCGGAGGCCGATCCGGCAAGATCGAAGGTCTTGAGCTTGAAGACCTTGGCCGCCGTCTTGCCCGCGCTCCGCGCATAATGGAGGCGATAGTCGACGACGAGGCGCTGGTCGGTTTGGGCGAGGGACGCCAGCTCCGCCGTGATCGTGACCGCCTCGCCCAGCTTGACGGTTGCGGGCTCGACGGTGAGACGGGTGACCCGCACCTGTGCCCCATGCGCTACCCCGATCAGCGCCAGCGCACGCGGATCGCCCTTCTTGATCAGCGAACGAAGTGCATGGCGGACGATCCAGCTCATGCGCGGCGTGTCCCGGTCCCAGCCTTGCAGATGCTCGACCAGCCAGTCGGGGCGATCCTTGCCGATATCGTTCAGATGGTTGGCGACCGATTTGCGGACATAGAGGCTGGGATCGTCGCGCAACGTATCCAGGATCGGGGCGGCCAGCGTCGGATCGTCCCGCATCGCCGGGACGCGCGAGGCCCAGGGCAGGCGCGGGCGGCTGCCCTCGCTGGCGAGGCGGCGGACATGCTCGTTCGGGTGATCCGTCCAGCGGAGCATCTGCGCCAGGGTCCGCGCGGGATCGGCGGCGAGGAACGGTCGGATGGCGAACTCCGCCGAGCCGAACCGGGTCAGGTCGGCCAGCGCCTCCATCGACCGATCGAAATCGCCCAACCCTTGCCGGGCGACGAACTCCGTCACGGCGATCGCCTGGAAACTGTGCGTCAGGTGCGGCGCGATGGCCCGGACGACATGGATTGCGGTGGCGTAATCGGTGGACAGGGCTTCATGGAGCGCGTCGGCGATATGGCGCACCCGTTCCATGATCGACAGCCCGTCGAGTCCGTTCAGCGCCGCGTCGAGGAATGCCGTGCGGTCGAAGACGGGCGACGCCGCTGCACCCGCATCGGCGATGATCGTCACCGCCGCGACGCCCAGAATGTCCTTCATCAGGGGATAGGTTTTCGCGTCGCTCATGAGGGTCGGTCGTCCGCCTGGAATATCGCTGGTGGCGATCGTTACCGCATCGGCGCGGCATCGTGTGCGCAAAATGCCGTCATCAAACCGCCGCCGGGACGTAACGCGGCTGAAACGTCCCGCCCATAGGCGGAGCCCCCGCAAGCGCCACGCGCATCGCCTATGGGGAAGGCTTCATCATGAAATTCGTTACCGCCAGCGCCGTCGTGGCGCTGCATCTGTCCTTTGCCTCCGCCGCCTGGGCGCAGGCCGTGCCGGAGCCGGGCGTGGACAGCGATGTGATCGTCACCGGCACCCGCGAGCGGGGGCGCACGCAGTTCGATACGCTGGCACCCGTCGATGTGCTGCCCGAAACGCTGATCCGCTCGGGTGTGTCGGGCGACCTGAACGACACGCTGGCGCAGTTGCTGCCCTCCTTCAACGTGCAGCGCCTGCCGGCGGCGGACGGGCAGGCGTTCGTCCGCCCGGCCACCTTGCGCGGGCTGTCGGCGGACCAGACCCTCGTGCTGGTCAACGGCAAGCGTTACCATCGCTCGGCTCTGCTCGGCACGCGCGGGGCGCAGGCCCCCGACCTCGCCAGCATCCCCAGCCTGGCGATCAAGCGGATCGAGGTGCTGCGTGACGGGGCCTCGGCGCAATATGGGTCGGACGCGATTGCGGGCGTCATCAACATCATCCTCGACGATGCGCCCGGCATGGAGGCCTATGGTCAGTTCGGCCGATATGATGCGGGCGACGGCAATGATTATCAGTCGGGCATGCGCGGCGGCATCGCGCTGGGCGAGCGCGGCGCCATCGTTTTCACCGGCCAGTTCGAACATGCCGAGGCCACCTCGCGCACCCGCCAGCGCCCCGATGCCATCGCGTTCCAGGCGGCCAATCCGACGCTGACCGTTCCCAATCCCGTCCAGCGCTGGGGCCAGCCGGACGAGGAGCGGCTGCGCGGGGCGCTGGACATGCATTACGAGCTGGCGCCCGGCGCGACCCTCTATGCCTTTGGCACGGCACAGCAGGGGGAGGGCGTGACCGACTTCAACTGGCGCAATCCGGCGGGGACGGGCAGCGTCTATAATGCCAGCAGCGCCTTTCCGGGTTTCAGCTTCCGCAGCATCTATCCGGTCGGCTTTACGCCGCGTTTCGGGACGCGTTTCGCCGATCTCCAGGCCGATAGCGGGGTGCGGGGCGAACTGTCCGATGCCTTTTCCTACGACATCAGTGCGTCGTCGGGCCGCAGCCGTATCGACTATACGCTCGCCGAGAGCCTGAACGCCTCGCTGGGGCCGAACAGTCCGACGCGCTTCTATCTGGGGCGGCTGACCCAGGTCGAGACGAACCTGAACGCCGATTTCGTCTATCGCCTGCCCATCGGCGGGGTCGAGCCGCTGAACATCGCCTTTGGGGGCGAGCGCCGGATCGAGCGTTATGTCGTCGGCACCGGCGACCCAGCCTCCTATGCCATCGGGCCGGGCGCGGCGACGGGGCTGGCGCCCAATTCCAACGGCTTCCCCGGCTTCGGCCCGCAACAGGCGGGCCATTTCCGGCAGAGCAGCCATGCGGGCTATGTCGACCTCGCCTGGCGGCCGGTGTCGATCGTCTCGCTCGGCGCAGCGGGGCGCTATGAGGATTTCTCCAGCTTCGGCGACAAGTTCACCTACAAGCTGTCGGGCCGCGTAGAGCCGATGTCGTGGCTGGCGCTGCGCGGCACCTATTCGACCGGTTTTCGTGCACCGACGCCCGCGCAGTTGAACACGCGAGTGGTCAGCCAGGGGCTCGACACCCGCACGCTTCAGGTGTTCAACCAAGGCCGCCTGGCGCCCAGCGATCCGTTGGCGATCGCGCTGGGTGCCAAGCCGCTGCGCCCCGAAACCTCGCGCAATGCGACCGTGGGGCTGGCGGTGCAGACGCAGATAGGCTTCACCGCGACGGTCGATCTCTATCAGATCGATGTCGACGACCGGTTCAGCCAGTCGGCGACGATCGCCATCCCGGCGACCTTGGCCAACCCCAATCGCTTCACCTCGATCAGCTATTTCACCAACGACTTCAACACGCGCACGCGGGGCGTCGACATGGTGCTGGGCTATAACCGCCAGATCGGCGGCGGGCGGGCCAGCGCGACCCTGGCCTATAATTACAATCGCACCCAGGTACGCAGCGGCACCAGCGCGGCGATCGCCAACGAGACGCAGCGGCGCATCTTCGAGGAACGGCTGCCGCGTCACAATGCGACCGGCACGCTGGGCTATGATATCGGCCCGGTCGGGGTAATGCTGCGCGGGCGTTATTACGGACCATGGACCGATGTGACGGGCAATGCGACGGGCGAGCTGTTCCAGCGCTTCGGCGGCATCGCGCTGTTCGACGCATCCCTCACCTATCGCATCACGCCCAATATCTCGCTCCGGGGCGGGGCGGAGAATATCTTCGACACCTATCCCGCCGAGGCGACCAACCAAGCCAATCGCGGCCTGATCTACTCGCGCAATGCCCCCTATGACACCGATGGCGGGCGTTATTATGTGCGCGTCGGGGTCAGCTTCTGATGATCGACCGGCGCATGATGCTGGCAGGCGGGATGGCGGCGGCCGTCCCGCTGCCGGGGATCGCCGCCCCGACGCGGGCCCATGCGCCGGGACCCGATGACGAAGCGTTCTGGGCGGGCGTCGCCGCGGATTATGACCGGCCGTCCGACGGCATCGTCCAGCTGGAAAATGGCAATTGGGGTGCGATGGCGCGGCCCGTGCGGCTCGCCTATGAACAGGCCGTCGCGCGGGTAAACCGCGACACCAGCTATTATGCGCGGCGGGGCATGCTGGCCGATCTGCGCGCCGCGCGCGAGGCGGTGGCGAACGAACTGGGCGTGCCGCCCGAGGAGATCGCCTTCACCCGCAACGCGACCGAGGCGCTGAAGGTGCTGATCTTGGGCTATAACCGCCTCTCGCCGGGCGATGCGGTGCTGTACGCCGATCTCGACTATGACAGCATGCAGGCTTGCATGGAGAGCCTGGGCCCCCGGCGCGGGGTTCGGGTGCGGCGGATCGCCCTGCCGGAACCCGCGACGCGGCAGGCGCTGATCGATGCCTATGCGCAAGCCATGGCGGCGGAGCCACGGCTGAAGCTGATCCTGCTGACCCATCTCAGCCACCGCGCCGGGCTGGTCCTGCCGGTGCGGGAGATCGCCGCGATGGCGCGGGCGCGGGGGATCGATGTCATCGTCGATGCGGCGCATAGCTGGCAGCAACTGGACTTCGCGCTGCCCGATCTCGACTGCGACTTTGTCGGGCTGAACGGGCATAAATGGCTGGGCGCGCCGCTGGGGATGGGGATCCTCCATATCCGTCGTCCCGCACTGGCGCGGATCGACCGCGATCCTGCCGAGGATGCGGCGGGGCCGGACACCCTGCTGTCGCGGGTCCATACGGGCACGCTGGACTATGCCGCATGGCTGACCGCACCGGCGGCGCTTGCCTATCAGCGGCGGATCGACCGGGCGGCGCGGGCCGCGCGACTGAGGGCCTTGCGCGATCGCTGGGTGGCGCGGGCGCGGCAGGTTCCGGGGATTGCCGTGCTGACGCCCGACGATCCGGCCTTGCACGGCGCGATCACATCCTTCCGCATCGACGGCGTGACGAGCGCGCAAGGCAATGCCGAACTGGCCAAGCGGCTGCTCGACCGGCACCGCGTCTTCACCGTCCACCGCACCGGCCCGGCCAAGGGTGCATGTGTCCGCGTCACGCCCGCACTGTTCACATCGATGGCGGAGGTCGACCGGCTGGCGCTGGCCTTGCCCGATCTCGTCGCGTCTTTCCCTCCCTCGTCCCTTACCGAGGGGAGAGGTTAGCGGAGGACCGCGCTACTCGACGGTCACCAGCGTGACCGACCGGGCGGGAACGGTCAGGGTCAGGCGGTCGCCCCTGATCGCGATGGCCTTTACCGGCTGGGGCACGAAGGGATCGGGCTGGCCGAACTGTACTGGCCGGTCGATCCGGTCGGCGGTGATCGCGGATGCCTGGGCGCGTCGGCCGGACAGGGCGCTTGCCACCATGTCCACGGGCGCGGGTTTGTCGGGGTCGAGGTTGACGATCGACAGGTGCAGCCTGCCTGCCGCATCGCGCGAGGCCGAGGCGCTGATCGTCGGCAGGCGCGTCGTACCTTGGACATAGTCCGGCGTATCGACATCGACTGGGATCTGCGTCGCGCCCTGATGCACCTTGTACAGGTCGAAGACGTGCCAGGTCGGCGTCACCACCATCTCCTTGCCGCGCGTCAGGATCAGCGACTGGATGACGTTCACCATCTGGGCGATATTGGCCATCCGCACCCGGTCGGCATGGTTGTTGAAGATATTGAGGCTCAGCCCAGCAATCACCGCGTCGCGCAGCGTACTCTCCAGATAGAGGGCGGAGGGCGCGTCCTTTTCGCTGTTGAACCAGGCGCCCCACTCGTCGACGACCAGAGCGACCTTCTTTTCGGGGTCGTAGCGGTCCATGATCGCGGAATGGCGACGGACCATCTCGTCGGTCAGTTGCGCCCGGCCCAGCGCCTTGGCCCAGTCGTCACGGGTGAATCCGACATTGCGGCCCTTGGCATACCAGTCATTGCCGGTGAAGGTGTAGAAGTGCAGCGACAGCCCCCACAGGAGCGGGCGGGGATTGATATAGGCGAGCGGGGTGGGATTGGGCCGTGACTTCATCGTTCCGGCCATGACCTTTTCGGTCCACTCATAATCGTCGGTGTCCGCGCCCACCGCGATCAGCTTCGTCGGGCCGCCCCCGAAGGTGCGCAGGTTGGCGGCATATTGGCGATACTGGGCGACATAGGTTTCGGCCGTCATCTTGCCGCCACAGCCCCAGCTTTCGTTGCCGACGCCGACATAGGGCACCGCCCAAGGCGCGGCACGGCCATTGGCGGCGCGCTCCGCCCCGGCCGAGCTTTCGACGGGTGCGGTCATGTAGCGCAGCCACTCATCGGCCTCGCGCACGCTGCCCGATCCGACATTGACCGAGACGAAGGGCCTGGCCCCGATCTGGTCCAGAAAATCCATGAACTCGTGCGTGCCAAAGGCATTGGAATCCGGCGCGTTGCCCCAGGCCGCGTTGATGCTGCGCGGCCGTTTGTTGCGCGGGCCGATGCCGTCCCGCCAGTGATAGCCGTCGGCGAAACACCCGCCGGGCCAGCGGATCACGGGCACCTTCGCCTGTCGCAGCGCCTGGGTCACGTCGTTGCGGATGCCGCGCGTATTGGGAATCGGCGAGTCCTCGCCGACCCAGATGCCCTCATAGACACCGCGTCCGAGATGTTCGACAAATTGGCCATAAATCTCGGGCGCGATACGGGGACCGGGACGGTCGGCGTGGAGCAACAAAATGGTGCGCGGCGCGGTCGTTTGACCGCTCGCTACGGCTGCTGGCACCATTGCTACGGACAGCGTCAGTACGAAGCTGCCGACCCAAGCGATATGACGCGAAAAGGCAGATCTTCCCATCCCAAAGCCTCCCCCCAATATTTTATATTGTAGGAGTAATCTTGGCCCTTTTTATATGCAACCCGTCATTCCTCACGGACCGATAGCGGTTGACGGCGCTGGCAGGCCCGCCGGTTTCGCGACATAGCCGGTGCCATGTCCTTCCCCCGACTCTCGCCATCCTGGATACGCCACCGGGTCCGATCCAGCGAAGCGAGCCTCGTCCTGCTCGCCATCGCGATCGGTGCGGCGGCGGGATTGCTGAGCGTCGTGCAGGGGGCCATCGCGCGAGGGTTGCAGCGATTGCTGTTCACGTTGGAGGCGGATCAGCGCCTGAGCGCCAGCACGACCGTCCCGGCCTGGGGACTGCTGGCCCTGCCACTGGGGGGATTGGTGCTGGTTCTGTTCTCGCGGATCACGGGCGCGCGCAAGCGGCGGCTGGTCGACGCGGTGGAGGCCAATGCGCTGCACGGCGGACGCATGTCCTGGTCGGACAGTCTGGTCATCTCCGGTCAGACGATCCTCTCCAACGGCTGCGGCGCCTCGGTCGGGCTGGAGGCGGCCTATGCGCAGCTGGGGGCGGGGCTGGCCTCGATCGCCGGCGGCTGGTTGCGGCTGCGGCGCGGCGATCTGCGCGTGCTGGTCGGGGCGGGGACGGGCGCGGCGATCGCGGGGGCCTTCGGCGCGCCGCTGGCCGGGGCCTTCTATGCTTTCGAGATTGTGATCGGCGCCTATACGCCCGCCGCCATCGCGCCGGTCGCCGCTGCCGCGCTGACCGGCGTGCTGGTCGCGCAGATGCTGGGCGCGCAGCCCTATCTGGTCAACGCCGTCGCGGGTGAGGCGGTGCTGACCCACCACTATCTCATCTATGCCGGGCTGGGCGCAGTGGCGGCGGCGCTGGGCATCGTGCTGATGCACGCGGTCGCGGAGATGGAGACGCTGACCCGTCGTCTTCCCATCCCGGCGGCGTGGCGGCCGGTTCTGGGGGGCGTCCTTCTGATGCCGCTGGCCTGGCTGACGCCGCAGGTGCTGTCGGCGGGGCACGGGGCGCTGCATCTCGACCTGGAATATGGCCTGCCGCTCAGCTTCCTCGCCGCCATCTTCGTCATGAAGAGCACGGCGTCGATCGTGTCGCTGGGTTTCGGTTTTCGCGGCGGCCTGTTCTTCGCCTCGCTGTTCCTCGGTAGCCTGCTCGGCCATATCTATGCCGATCTGATCGGCCTGATGGTCGGCGCGCCGGTCGTCGATCCGCAAAATGCCGCGCTGGTCGGCATGGCGGCCTTTGCGGTGGCGGTGGTCGGCGGGCCGATGACCATGGCGATGCTGGTGCTGGAGGCCACGCATGACTTCTCACTGGCGGGCGCGGCGATCGCGGCCTCGCTGGTCACGACGACCATCGTGCGCGAGACGTTCGGCTATTCCTTCTCGACCTGGCGGCTTCACCTGCGCGGCGAGACGATCAAGAGCGCGCGCGATGTCGGCTGGATGCGCACCCTGACCGCTGGCCGCATGATGCGCCGGGTCGAGCGCGCGACGCCCTCGGCATGGACCATCGCCGAATTTCGCCGTGTCTTTCCCTTGGGATCGACCAGTCGTGTCGTTCTGGTCGACGAACAGGACCATTATGCCGGGATCGTCCAGACCGCGCGCGCCTATGTCGACGGACTGGACCCGGCCGAGCCGATCGCGACGCTTGCCATCCAGCGCGACCATGCGCTGACGCCCGAGGCGGATGTGAAGGCGGTCATGCGCGCCCTCGACGCAGCGGGCGCCGACGAAATGGCGGTCGTCGGCCCGGACCGGACGGTACTGGGCCTGCTCTCCGAACCCTATGTCCGCCGCCGCTATGCCGAGGAGATGGACAAGGCGCAGCGCGCGTTGTTCGGCGAGGATTAAGAGGCCGCTCATTCCTCCCCTGCAAGGGGAGGAACGGGTCGGACTCAGCGCACGCCGTCGATATAGTGGGTCACATTCTCCGCCAGTACGTTCAGCGGCACGTTGCCGCCATCGACCACCGCCTGGTCGAAATCGCGCAGGTCATAGCGTGTCCCGAGCGCCTTTTGCGCGCGGGTGCGCTGCGACACGATCTCGGCCCGCCCGACCTCGTAGCCGCAGGCCTGACCGGGCCAGGAGCAATAGCGGTCCACCTCGCTCTCGGCATTGCTGCGCGGCAGGCCGGTGGCGGCGATGAACTCGGCCAGCGCCTTGTCGCGCGACCAGCCGATCGCATGGATGCCGGTGTCGACGATCAGCCGCACCGCGCGCCAGGCGAGGCCCATCAGATAGCCTAGCCGCCCGGCGGGATCGTCGCGGTACATGCCCAGCTCGTCGGCGAGCTGTTCGGAATAGAGCGCCCAGCCCTCCGAATAGGCGTTGAACGCCAGGATCGAACGGATCAGCGGCAGCTTCTGCGCATATTCGCCCTGCCAGACATGGCCCGGTATCCCCTCATGATAGACGAGATCGGGGATGGTGACGCGGTTGTGGATCGACGGATCGCCCAGATTGACCCAGACCTTGCCCGGCACGCTGCCGTCGATGGTGCCGGGGCCGCCATAGGCCGCAGGGGCGCCGGGCTCCTGCGCCACCGGCATCCGCCGGATTTCCAGATTTCCGCGCGCCAGCCGCCGGAACGCATCGGGCAGGCGCGGGCGGATCGCGTCGATCCGGCCCTGCATATAGGCGACGATCTGCCGCCGTCCTTCGTCACCATCGGGAAAGCCGATGCCGGGGCGCTTCTGATAGGCGATGGCGCGTTCGGCGACGCTGCCCTGGGTCAGCCCTTCGCTGCGCAGGATCGTGTCCATCTGCGCCTGGAGATCGGCGAGCCGGGCCTGGCCCATGGCGTGCAGATCGGCCGCGCTGCGCCGCGTCGTAGTCCCGGCGCGAAGGCCCCAGGCATACCATTCCGGGCCATGCGGGCGGACATTCATGCCGGGTGCCGCGATGGCCACGCCGCGCTGCGCCTGCAATTCGGCGAGCTGTCGCTCCAGTGCGGGCACGATGGCCGAGCGCACGATCTGCGCGGCACGGTTGGTCCATTCGCCGGGGATCGCGGTCGTCTTGCGCGCGAGCGGGCCGATCAGCGGGCCGTCGGCCTTCGCCGCCTCGGCAATGGTGCCGGTCATGCCCTTGATCGTCTTGTCGAGCAGGAAGGACGGCGGCACCAGCCCCTGTTCGCGTGCCTGCCGGATCCGCACCGTCTCTCCATCCAGCTGCGCGGGCATGGCGGCGAGGCGCGCGAGATAGGCCTCCGCATCGGCCTTGTCGCGAACCGGCTGGTCACCGTCCAGCATCTGCGGCACGTCCAGCCAGGCGCCGACATTCTGGATGACGGCATAGGGCGTGTTGCGCCAGTCGCCGATCGTCGCGACGCCGTAAGGCAGCGCCATGCCGTCCAGCGCGGTCTGGAAGGCGCTTTCGACCACCGCAAGGCTGGTCAGCGTCGCGGGATCGAGCCCGGTGCGCGGCACCCGCGCCACCTGTTTCAGGCCATCGGTCAGGAAACGCTGCCGCGCCGCGATACCGGCGGGCGAGCGATCCTCCAGCCTGCGCCGCAGATCGGCATGGGGGCCGGTATCCACGCCCAAAGTGGTCGCCCGCTCGGGCACGAGTTCGAGCAACTGCCACGCCAGCCGATCGAGCAGGGCTCCCACATCGCTGGCCGGGTTGGCCGCCCGGACGGAGGCGGCGGCGGAGAGGGCGGTCATGCCCGCCAGGGTTTCACGACGGGAGAAGAGGCTGGTCATGCCGCCAGGATGACCGGCGCAGGGGCACAGGTCAAACGGGGATGCGGCCGCCTTGCGGTTGTAACATAATGTTCATGCCCATGTCGCTTTCCTGTCTTGCCGCCGCCCTACCGCCTGCCGTGACGATAAGAGGGGCGGGCGATTTATGAAGAATTTTGCGCGACTTGGGGGGGCTTTGGCCTTAGGCCTGTTGCTGGCGGGAACGGCTTTCGCACAAGGGCCTGCCGTGCCGCAGGGGTTGAAGCTCGACCGGGTCGTGCTGCTGATGCGGCATGGTGTCCGCCCGCCGACCAAGTCGCCGCCCATGCCCGAAGGCACCACGAACCAGGCATGGCCAAGCTGGCCGGTCGCGCCGGGTTATCTGACTCCGCACGGGCGCAGCGGCGTTGAGCGCTTGGGTGTTTATGACCGGAGCGCCTGGACGGCGGCGGGCCTGCTGCCGCGATCGGGTTGCGCCGCAATCCGGATCGTTGCCGACAGCGACGAACGGACGATCCGCACGGCCGAGGCCTATGCCGAGGCGCTGGCGCCCAGCTGCTCCGTCGCGATCGATCACAAGCCGCAGGACGTGGCCGACCCGATCTTCTCACCGATCGACGAGCGGGCGGTGGCGTTCGATGCGGCGAAGGCGCGGGCCGCCGTGCTGGCCGGGGCAGGGGGCGAGGCCGGGCTCGTGGCGCTTGACAAGCGGCTGGCGCCCGAACTGGCGCGGCTCGACGCGATCCTCTGCGCGCCTGCCTCGCCGACATGCGGCGTGCGGCAGGCTCCAACCGGCTTGGCTCCGGTCAAGCCCTACAAGCGGCCCAAGCTGACCGGGGCGGTCGACCGCGCCTCGACGGCGGCGCAGATCCTGCTGCTCGAATATGCCGAGGGCAAGCCGATGGCAGAGGTCGGCTGGGGCCGTGCCACGCCCGCCGATATCGAGCGGCTGGGCGTCTTCCATGCCGAGGAATTCCGGCTGCTCGCCCGCCCGCGCTATGTCGCCAAGGCAAATATGGCGGGGATCGCGCCGTTGATCGTCCAGGGGCTGACGGCGGGCAAGGGGCCGGTGGTCACGATGATCTCGGGCCACGACACCAATATCGCCAGCCTGGGCGGGCTGCTAGACCTGCATTGGAAGGTGCCGGGGCTGGCGGCGGACGATCCCGCGCCGGGCGGGGCGATCGTGCTGGAGCGGCTGGTCGATGCGCGGGGGCAGGCTTATGTCCGCGCGCTCTATCGGTCGCAGACTGTCGAGCAGATCCGCAAGCTGGCCGATCCGGCGGTGGAGGCCCCTTACGTCGCGGTGCTGCCGATCGCAGGCTGCAAGGCGCGGGGCGTGGTGGGGCTCTGCACGATGCAGGCGTTTCAGGCACAGCTTACCCGCTAAACCATTCCTCCCCATCAAAGATGGGGAGGAATTGGCGGGCCTTACCAGATCAGGTTCAACCGGCCGTAAAGCTGCCGCCCGTTGAAGCCGAAGGGCGAATAGTACGGAAACGCCGTCACGCCATTGTTGTTGAGCGCGGCGGGTGTCGTGCGGGGATAGACGTCGAACAGGTTCGACGCCCCCAGCGCCAGCGACACATTGTCGTTGAAGCGATACCGCCCCTCCAGATCGACGATGGTACGTGGGCCGGTATAGAGGTCGTTGGCGACCACCGATCCGGGTTGCAGCACATTGCCATAATGCACTGCGCGCAGCGTCGCGCCGACCGCCTGCCGGGTCCAGTCGACCGAGCCGACGATCTTGGTGCGCGGCGTGCCCTGTTCGATGGTCAGGATGCGGTTGCGGCCGAACAGGCTGGGCGCGGGGTTCAGCGCGGCCGTCGAGGTCGGCACCCGGTCGACCGACAGGTCGTTGATGTTCGCCGCCGCGCTCAAGTTGAAATTGCCCAGCGTCTCGCTGCGCCAATTATAGGCGGCGACGATGTCCAGCCCCTTGGTGGTGGTCTGGACGCCGTTGATGAAGAAACGCGCCGCCTGAACCCCGAACGGTGACAGCAGGCTAGCGACCTGGGCGCTGGCGGAGGACTGGATATTCTCCGACAGCACGATCTGGTTGCGGATGCGGATGCGATAGCCGTCGACGGTCAGGCTGAACCCACCGAAGCGCACGACCGTGCCCAGCGAATAGTTGCGCGACTTCTCCGGCTCCAGCGGCAGTGCGCCCAGCGTCCGGGCGAGGGTGCTGTCGACCGGATAGAGACCGGTTTCCAGAATGGTGCCGTTGGTCACCAGCGTCTGGGTCGAGGTATAATATTGCTGTTGCAGCGACGGCGCGCGGAAGCCGGTGGACAGCGTGCCACGGAAGGCCAGCCACGGTGCGACGTCATAGCGGGCCGAGAATTTCGCGGTCGCCGTCTCGCCGAAGTCTGAATAGCTCTCGCCACGGACGGCCGCACCCAGGGTCAGGCGATCCCACAGCTTGGCCTCGACATCCAGATACAGGCTGCCGTTGCTGCGATGCGCATCGACCTGGTTTTCCGGGCGGAAGCCGACAAAACCCTGCGCGCCCGAGGCCAGGTTGGCGGCGGCGCCGGGCGCGCGGTTGTAGCTTTCGGGCTGGCCTGCCTCGATCTTGAAGCCCTCGCGGCGATATTCGGCACCCGCTGCGACGTTGAAGACCGCCGCGCCGAGCGAATATTCGCGCGACAGGTCCAGCCCGGTGACGAGCTGGTCATAGGTCAGGCGACCATCGTCGAAGTCGCGTAGCGTGGCGTTGCCATAGGTCGAATTGGCCGAGTTCAGCGTCGCGAAGTCGATCGTGTTGCGGCCATAGCTGACGGTCAGGTCGGCATTCCAGTCGCCGATCGTGCCGCGCACGCCGCCGGTCGCATTATAATCGCGCGAGGTCGTGCCGATCAGCGGCAGGAAGCCGTCCGGATACAGGCCCCGAACGGCCTCGACATTGACCGCGTTCGCCCCCGCGACCCGCGGGAAGGCTGCGCTTTCGCTGTCGCGCTGCTGGAAACCGCCATTGGCGTAAGCGGTCCAGCCGCTGTCGCCGAGCGGCAATGCGGCGTTGAGATAGACGGTGCCCTGCTCGATCTGCGGATCGCCGAAGCGGGCGCGGATACGCTGCGGTGCGGGGCCGCGCGGGTCGATATCGGCGCGGTTGGTCGGCTGGCGCGCGACATATTCGCCCGAAAGCGTCAGGAAGCCGTCGCTGCCCAAGCCGAAGCCCTTCCAGCCGCTGATCGTCACGGACTCGCCGTCGCGTACCGATCGCGAGGTCCGCGCGGCGTCATATTGGGTGGCGAAGGTGCCGAAGGTCACGTTCGCGCCGCCACCCGAACGGGCCTCGCGCAGCCGCAGATTGACCACGCCCGCAATCGCGTCCGAGCCATATTGCGCCGACGCGCCGTCGCGCAGCACCTCCACCCGGTCGAGCGCGACGGTCGGGATGGTGTTGAGGTCGACCGCCGCCGCACCGCGTCCGATCGAACCGTTGATGTTGAGCAGCGCGGAGCTATGCGCGCGCGTGCCGTTGATCAGCACCAGCGTCTGGTCGGGAGACAGGCCGCGCAGCGTCGCCGGGCGGATCGCATCCGTGCCGTCCACCGCCGCCTGACGCGGAAAGTCGATAGAGGGCGCGACGCTCGACAGCGCCTGAGCCAGCTCCGTCGTTCCTTGCGCGCGCAGGGCGTTGCCGCTCAGCACGTCGACCGGAGATACGGAGTCGAGGCGGCTGCGCCCCTGCGCGCGGGTGCCGGTGACGACGATATCGTTCTGCGCCGGGGCGGCGGCGGGTTCGGCCTCGGTCTGGGCGGCCGGCTCGGTCGCGCTCTGGGCCAGAGCGGGTGCCGCCAGCAGCGGGCTCAGCAACATGGTGCCGCCAAGCAGCATGGATCGCGCGGTGCGCATCGGGTCATTCCCCCTATTCTTATCAACGAGATGAGCTTTGTTGCCTATCTCTACAGCGTTGCTGGGAATTGGGGCGCAAGGCTTGCTTGGGGGGCGATAAGGTTGGCTTGGCGGTGACGGATGGGGGGATGGCGGAGAATGATGATCAATAACCCTCGCCCCTCTCCCCTCACAGAGGGGAGAGGGGCGAGGGAATTGGGTATTCGTGACGGGCGGTCTTTCCTAACTTACCAGACGTGGACGCGCTGTTCGGGCGTCAGGTACAGTTTCTGGCCGGGCTGCACCTTGAACGGGCCGTACCAGGCGTCGAGGTTGCGTACGGTCAGCACCCGCCACGGCGCGGGCGCGTGGACATCGGTCGCGATCCGCGCCCGCAGCGCCTTTTCGCGCATCTTGGTGCGCCAGCTCTGCGCAAAGCCCAAGAAGAAGCGCTGGTCGCCGGTCAGGCCGTCGATCACCGGGGCGGGCTTGCCGCCCAGCGAGGCCTTGTACGCCTCATAGGAGGCGGTCA
This sequence comes from Sphingomonas sp. Leaf257, assembly GCF_001422185.1. Lineage (NCBI taxonomy): Bacteria > Pseudomonadati > Pseudomonadota > Alphaproteobacteria > Sphingomonadales > Sphingomonadaceae > Sphingomonas > Sphingomonas sp. Leaf257. The sequence continues at coordinate 395,304 of NZ_LMMH01000023.1, read as the reverse complement.
GCCCTGCGACGTCGGCGATATTCTCGCCCAGTTCCTGCTCGCCATTCAGGTGAAGGCCGGGCAGCGCCTCATAGGCGCTATATTGCGCGACCAGCGCCTGACCGGCACCCTCGAACCGCTTCAGATCGGCGGGCGTCCACCAATTGTGCAGCCGCCCGGTGGAGTCGAAATCGGACCCGAGATTGTCGAAGCTGTGGCTGATCTCATGCCCGATCACCGATCCGATCGCGCCGTAATTGGCCGCCGCGTCGAACTTCGGATCGAAATAGGGGCTCTCCAGGATCGCGGCCGGGAAGTTCAGCGCGTTCTGGAGCGGCAGGTTGACCGCGTTCACCGTCTGCGGCGTCATCCACCATTCGCCGCGATCGACCGGCTTGCCCAGCTTCGCCAGATGATAGCGATAGAGCGACAGCCTCGCGCGCTGGGCATTGCCGACCGGATCGTCGGCACGAACGTCGAACTTGGGATAGTTCCACCAATGGTCGGGATAGCCGACGCCGACCTTCAGCACCGCCAGCTTGGCGCGCGCTTCCTTCTTGGTCGCGGGTGCCATCCAGTCGAGCGCCGCGATGCGGCGGTCGAAGGCGGCGACGATGTTCTTCACCATCGTCTGGATTTCGGTCTTGGACGACGCCGGGAAATAGCGCGCGGCATAGATTTTACCGACCGCTTCGCCCAGTGTGCCGTTGACCGCGGAAATACCCCGCTTCTCGCGCGGCTGCTGCGCGGGCGTGCCGTTCAGCGTGCGGCCGTAAAAGCCGAACGAGGCATCGTCGATCGCCTTGGGCAGCGAACCCGTGACCTGGTTGATGGTGTGGAAGGCCAGCCAGTCCTGCCAGCTTTGCAGCGGCTCGCTGGCGACCAAGGCCGACAGCTTGGTGATCGCATCCGGCTGCCACGCGATGAAGTCGCGCTGACCGGCGGGCACGCCCGACGCGGTCCAGAAGGCATTCCAGTCGATGCCGGGAGCCTTGGTGTCGAAATCGGTACGGGTCCAGGGATTGTCGCCCTTATGCGCGTCCTGGCTGGCGATGATGTCGGTCTGCGCGGCGGCGATCTTCATCTCCAGCGCGAAGACCCGGTCGGCGCGGGCCTGCGGATCGGACAGCCCGGCCAGCGTCATCAACTGAGTCAGATAGGCGCGATACGCGGTGCGGATTTCCGCCATCTCCGGCTTGTCCGACAGATAATAGTCGCGGTCGGGCAGGCCCAAGCCGCCCTGCATCAGGTAGGGCACGTTGCGGGTCGGCCGGTTCAAATCCTGGCTGATGAACAGGCCGAACAGGTCGTTGGTGCTGGCGTAATTGTTGTTGTTGAACGGATCGGTGTCCGAGCGCATCGCCGCGCCGATCGCGCGCGACAGGTCGTGCTTGTCCCTGATCGCGGCGATGGCGGCCAGATCGCCCTGGATCGGCGTCAGCCCGCGCGCCTCGATCCCGGCGGTATCGGTATAGGCGGCATAATAATCGGCGATGCGCTGTTCGTCGCTACCGGGCGCGCCCTTGGCCGATGCGGCGCCCTTGATGATCGCGGCGGTGCGCCCCTCGGCCCGCAGCGAGACGTCCAGCCCGACCCCGATCGAGGATCGATCCGCCGGAATCTGCGCGGTCTTGATCCATGTCCCGTTGGCATAGTCGTTTAAATTGTCGCCGGGTTTGACGCTGTCGTCGATCAGCGCCTTGTCGACGCCGGGCAACAGGCCCGTCTGGGCGATGGCGGCGGAAGAGGCGAGGAGGGCAACCGCAAAGGCAAAGCGCTTCATGATGATCCTGAAATCGGGAGTTCAAGCCCGATGGAGCACCCTTCGCAGCCTTTAAGTCAAGGATCATAACATGAACTTCACGTCATGATCGCCGCTTACGGAAAGCCCTTGCCGCCATGCGCGCCGACGGCGGTGCCGGTGGAGAAGGTCGCCTCGCCGCTCGCCAGCGCGACATAGAGCGAGGCCAGCTCGGCCGGTTGCCCCGCGCGGCCGAGCGAGGTGTCCTGGCCGAACTCGTGCATCTTGTCCGGCAACTGCCCGCCCGCGACCTGAAGCGGGGTCCAGATCGGGCCGGGCGATACGGCGTTGACCCGAATACCCTTCTTGGCCAGCTGCTTGGCCATGCCCCGCGTCAGGTTCTGGATCGCCGCCTTGGTCGAGGCATAGTCGATCAGGTCCTCGCCCGGATCATAGCTGTTCTGCGAGATGGTGTTGATGATGACCGACCCCGGCGGCATCGACGGGATCGCCGCCTTGGAAAAGCGGAAGACGTGATAGACGTTGGTCTCATAGGTGCGGACGAACTGCTCGTCGCTGATCTCCATGATGTCCGCCTTGGACTGTTGATAGGCGGCATTGTTGACCAGCAGGTCGAGGCCGCCGAGCTGCGCGATCGCCTTGCGCACCACCTCCTCACAGGCCTTTTGCGTGCGGATATCGGCGGGCAGCAGCACCGCCTTGCGCCCCGCCTGACGGATCAGGTCGGCAACCTCGCGCGCGTCCGGCTCCTCGCTGGGGTGATAGTTGATCGCGACATCGGCTCCCTCGCGGGCAAAGGCGATGGCGGCGGCGCGGCCGATGCCGCTGTCCCCGCCGGTCAGCAACGCCTTGCGGCCCGTCAGCTTGCCCGTTCCGCGATAGCTGGTCTCGCCATGATCGGGACGCGGCGTCATCTTGCTGGCAAGCGCGGGCCAGGGCTGACGCTGCTCGGGGAAGGGCGTGCGGGTATAGGCCGAGCGCGGATCGCGCAGGCTGGGCACGCTATCGCCACCCGCCTGCGCCGCCGCCGCGCTCGGTGCCGCCGTGGCCGCCAGCCCCAGCGCCGCCCCGCCCAGGACGCCGCGCCGCGAGGTTTCGAAATCGCTCATGTCGATGTCCTTCACAAAGACAGGGGAGGTGTCAGGCGGCGATTTCGCCCTCGTCTTCGCCATCCCAGTAACGGATACGCTCGGCATGGACCCGGATCATGACCACGCCCGGCGTGTCGATGCCTTCGGGGAAATAACGGTCCAGATCCTTGGTCCAATGCGCCTCGAACTGCGCGCGATCCTGGATCAGCGCGGCGCGCCCCTCGATCGCGACGAATAGCGGCGGCCCGCCCAGCATCCCGACCGCTCCGGTATAGCTGAGCGTCACCAGCGGCTGAGCCTGGATCTCGGCCACCTTGCGCGACTGGGCATAGGCGAAGAAATAGCTGTCGCCGTCATAATCGACATCGCCATTGTTGCTCATCGGCCGCGCCGTCATCGCCCCGGACGCGCTTTGCGTCGCCAGCATCGCGAAATCGAGCTTGGCCATCTTCTTCGCCAGTTCAGGCAGCGTCATCGTCGCCATGCGATCATTCTCCCGGCAAGGTCGCAGGCGTTGGCGGAAAGCCAAATCCCTGAAATTGCGCGAAGTTCGTAACGGACGAAAGCCGATAGGGTTCATCGGGTCTGAAAGCGCACCAGCGCGAGCGTCGGATGGCGGAAGAGGTGTCCGCAGAACTGCTTCATCCTCTGATGTTCGCCAATACCCAAATTCGTTCAGGTTTATCGCTTTTATTCAGAAAATTAGATGGTCACTCATGGCTAAAATGTTCGTCGTTATTCGTCGAGTTTCGCCGTAAGCCAAGTTGAAAATTGGCACCAATATGGGCACAAAGTGGGCACGACTTTGGGCATCATAGAGGTTCGACGGACGACATGGCTCACGCGCTGAATAAGCTGACCGCAAGACAGGTCGCATCCATCAAGGAGCCCGGCCGATACGCCGACGGCGGCGGGCTGTATTTCCGGATCACCAATGCCGGATCGAAGTCCTGGGTGTTTATGGTGACGCAAAGGGGCAAGCGCATCGAGATTGGCCTGGGCCGGGTCATCGACCGGCCCTTGGCCGCCGCTCGCCAACTGGCGCAGCAGATGCGTGAAGCCATGGCCGAGGGCAAAGACCCCCGCTCCGTACTGGCAGACGCCCTGCCCGCTCAACCTGCAGAACCTGCCCCTGCGCCTCTCACCTTTGGCGAGTTTGCCGATCAGTATATCGCCAGTGTCGAGGATGGCTGGAAAAGCCCCATTCACCGCCAGCAGTGGCGCAGCAGCCTTCGCGATCACGCAGGCTCGCTAATTGGCAAAGCCCCTAGCCGACATCTCCACCGATGACGTGCTGGCAGTGCTCGAACCCACCTGGCTGACCAAGGCGGAAACCGCCAAACGGGTGCGAGGCCGCATCGAGAAGGTCCTGGCGGCGGCCATGGCGCGCAAGCTACGTCCACGAGATGCCATCAACCCAGCCGCTTGGCGCGGGCATTTGCAGGTGCTGCTGCCATCACAGGCCAAGGCCGCTCGTCATCACCATGCGGCGCTCGCCTATCACGATGCCCCGGCGTTTATGGCGCAACTGCGCAACCGCACGGCATTGGCGGCGCGGTGTCTGGAGTTCACCATCCTGACTGCAGCACGCAGCGGGGAGGCCCTGGGCGCAACCTGGGGCGAGATCGACATCGAAAACAAGCTGTGGGTGGTGCCCGGCGACCGCATGAAGGCAGGCGCCGAGCATATCGTACCGCTAAGCGACGCCGCCATGGCGGTGCTTGACCAGCTTCCGGTTGGCAGTCGAAAGCGCACCGACCCCGTCTTTGGCGTTGGAGGGGCCGCGCGCAGCAACATGGCCATGGCAATGTTGCTGCGGCGCATGGGCCACGGCGACATCACCACCCATGGCTTTCGCTCGACATTCCGCGACTGGGCAGGGGATCGCACGGATTTCCCGCGTGAAATCATCGAGCAAGCGTTGGCGCATACCATTCAAAACAAAGCAGAACGGGCGTACCGGCGCGGAACTGCAGTGGATCGAAGGCGTCATTTGATGGCCGCCTGGTCAAGTTACTTGCACGATTCTGCATAATTCACGAAATCACCCCGAGGCACAGCCGATAACGGGAGATAAATAATGCCAGACTACTATGCCGCTTACGAGGTTCTTGAAAAATATCGAAAAATTCGTGGCGCGGATAGTTTGAAGCGGGACATAGCGCAACTCTTACGCGATGGTTTCATCACGGCAGAAGCCAATGTAACTTTCAAAGCGCGGGGTGCGACACCCAATGAAGCATGGGAACTGCGCCCCGCTGAAGTCAACCAAGAGCAATTCGTGCCGGTTTCTAGAGTCAGGACCCATTGATGTGAGCGTCGCGATCTGATTTAGGCTCCACGAGGAGACTGGTGATGAGCGACCTTTTTTGGCTGACGGACGATCAGATGGAGCGGCTGCGGCCGTTCTTCCCCAAGAGCCACGGCAAGCCTCGGGTGGATGACCGGCGGGTGCTGAGCGGCATCGTCTTCGTCAACCGCAATGGGCTGCGCTGGCGAGATGCGCCCAGCGCCTATGGTCCTCACAAGACGCTGTACAACCGGTGGAAGCGCTGGGGCGAGCGTGGCGTGTTCACGCGCATGATGGAGGGGCTGGCTGCGGGCGATGCCGAACCGAAGACCGTCATGATAGACGCGACCTACCTAAAGGCGCACCGCACGGCATCGAGCCTGCGGGTTAAAAAGGGGATCTAGGCCGCCTGATCGGACGCACCAAGGGCGGCATGAACGCCAAGCTCCATGCCGTGGCCGACGCGAACGGACGTTCGCCGAGCTTCTTCATGACAGCAGGCCAGGTCAGCGACTACACCGGCGCGGCAGCGCTACTCGATGACATGCCAAAGGCGCAGTGGCTGCTCGGCGACCGCGGCTACGACGCCGATTGGTTCAGGGACGCTCTCCAGGCCAAGGGCATCCAGCCATGCATCCCGGGCCGACGATCGCGCAACGAGCCGGTCAGATACGACAAGCGCCGCTATCGGCGTCGCAGCCGCATCGAGATCATGTTCGGCCGCCTCAAAGACTGGCGCCGCGTTGCCACACGCTACGATCGCTGCCCCACGGCCTTCTTTCCCGCCGTTGCTCTCGCGGCCACCGTCATCTTCTGGCTGTGATCAACGAGTCCTGACCCTAATGAGCCAGGCTGAAGGTATTGCGCGTGCTAATGGCTGTATTGGACTTTGGCTCAATACCTACGAGTTTCAAGCTCGTGGCTTCTACGAGAATCAAGGCTTTGAAGTGTTCGGCACGCTTGACGGTCATCCCATAGGGCAGAAGCGGTTCTTCCTCCGCAAGCAGTTTCAATAATGGCGGCCTTTCTCGCTCACGAGGGGATGCCCCGGCTGTCTCGGCTGCCCGTCCCAGACCGGAAACGAGTGCAGACCTGACAGCCGGTTGGAGCCGATTGCGATAAGAAACGACGGTAATCCAACCGCGTCACTCTCACCTAACGTTGGCACTGCCTTCACCGGCTCCGCGATCATGAACGGAGCTAATGGCCTTCCTGTCGGCGGCGATCGCCTGCGCGATCAGTCCCGGTAAGCGCTCCTTGAGGATATCCTGCTCCACCCAATACCGCGCCGAGGCGGGGCTGGCGGGCTGGCGCGCCTCAAGCTTCAGGATGTGAAAACCTTCCGGGCCGCGCACCGGTTCGGTGATCCCGCCGACGGGCAGTGCCTGCACATAGGGGAAGAAGGCATCGCTCATTGTGGCGCCGAGCAGTTCGGAAAGCGCGCCCCCCTCAATGGCCGTGGACGCATCCTCAGATGCCGCCTCCGCGACCGTTTCGAAGCGTTCGCCGCCCTTGATCCGCGCGTGGATACGTCGGGCGAGTGCAAGTGCGTCGGCTTCGCTGCGGCTCTTGCCGTCGCGGGTCGGGCCGACCGCGACGAAGATGTGGCGCAGGCGGTACTCGTCGTACCGCTCCGGATGGGCCGCGATCCGTTGCGCGACCTCCGCATCGGTCGGCCGGACCGAGTCCACGAGACTGCGCCGCGCCGCCTCGGCGAGGATCAGGTCGTCCGCTGCGGCCCGAGCGGCACGCACGTCGGCCCGGTCGGCCATTCCCTTGGCTCTTGCAACATTCGCCAAGCCGATCACCTGTCGAGCATCACGTCTCTCTGATTCCGTAATCTCGGTGTTTTCGAGCAGAACGGGATCGAAAAGCCATGCAAAGTCCGTTCGCGAATGTAACATTGCAGCTACGGACGATTGGTGCTGATCAATGACATTCATCTCCGTTTGCGCTTTTGCAGAAATTGGTGGAATCAATACAGCAGCTAGTACAGTTTTTACTGCAAATTTATGGCGATATTTCATCGAAATTTCATCCCGCTGAATTTAACACGGCAAGATACCAACGAATCAATTGTTGAATTCTCCATTTTGCCATGCAATACTGTAACAGAGTCAACTTGCAATGGTGGAGATATGATCGATTTGCCTGCCGATGTTCGTAACTCGCGTAAACCGTTAGCCGCGATTGCAGGGCTGGCCGTTATGATGAGCGCCGGTGTCTTCTTGATCCGCCACCACGAGTCTGAGGGTGGCACGTCGTCGAACGACGGGATCGTGGTCATATCGGCTCGCTCGCAGGACGTGCCCCATCGCGAACTCCCTGAAACCGACCCGGCAATGCCGTCACAGGCCATGATGCCATCTCCCGCCATGTTGGATGCGACGAACGTCGACCGGATGGTGTCGCAATATCTCCCCGTCCTGCGGGAGGTACGGAGCGAATGCGATGCCGATCGCTGCAGCGTCTCGGCCGAGCCCAGCGCGGCCGGTGCGCCTCTCGACGAACAGGCCTTCTCGCAGCTGGTTCAGGAGGACATGCCGGCGAGCCTCGCACGGGCGGGGTACGGCCTAACCGAACCCATCCAGATCGAAGAACTCGGCCCCAACCAATATCGGTTGTTGTTCCGAATCGAACGAAAGGCGCAGTGATCGGTTGCGGGCCGATGGGCGGCGCAAGGTCGCCCATCGGCCATCGTAGGTCGGATGGTGTCAGCCCCAATAGCCCTGGAAATGGTTCTGACGCTTGCCCGCGCGGGACAGGTAGCGGACCGTGCCGTGGGGATCATCGGTGGTGATCAAGCCGAAACGCTGCTGAACCAGAAACGGCATCTCCCCGCGACGATCGTCCGTGTCGCGGCCAGCCACCTGGCGATTGACGTAATAGGTGTAGTAGAGATCCGACAGCTTGTAGCAGCACGCGCCGGTGTTCTTGTAGAAGGTGTTCGGATTGGGCCCGTCCGGGATCGCCTGGAAGACGCCGACGCGGATGCCTTTTCTCAGCGCCTCGTCCTTCTGGTAGGACAGCAGGCCACCACTTTGCTTGACGTTGATCTCCATCGTCTTCACACGGCTGGACCAGGCGTTGAAAGCGTCGGCGACGCTGATCTTGCCCAGCATGTTGGTGGTAAAGACCGGAATGACCTTCAGGTTTCTGCTCTGCCGCCAGAAGGACTGGGGCGTCGGATAGAGGGTCGCGTTGACCTTCACCCCCATCACCCGGCCGCCGTCCGGCACCAGGCCCTTGACCAGATCATCGAGCATCCGCACCGCGCTAGTCGTCTTGGTATCGAAGATGATCGGCGTCGACCAACGATCGCCGGTATAGGTTTGCAGCACCTTGCTGACACGGGGAAGGCGCTGGTCCGACAATCCCGAGCGATTGGGCAGTAGCAAGGTGAGCCGGTCGAGTTGGGTCGCCGTCATGCTGCTGACCGCAGGGTTGGCGCCCCGGTCGCGGATCGGGTCGTATTTGCCGCCCGGCTCGAAACGGTAGACGTCCGTGGTGCGGCCCAGATTGAAGTCGTGCATCAGGTAGAGGACGCCGTCCTTCGACTCTTTCACGTCATATTCGATCCCGTCCATGCAGTCGGCGTTTGCCGACGCACCGGCCGCGATGGAGTTTTCCGGGATGGAGTTGTCGTTGCGGTTATACTGTCCCCAATTGCCGCGATGCGCCAGGAACAGCGTGTCGTTGGTTGCCCGCGTGTTCATGATTTCGTCCATCTGATAGGCGGCGGTCTGGCAGGTGGCGGCGCTGGCCTGATGCGCGCCGAACAGTGCCGCGGCACCGGTCAGTGTGCAAACCGCATGGCGGAAATGTCCAAGGTAATCGAACATCAGTTTCTCCCAGATTGAGCGTTGGCGCTTGAAAACGGGTTGATACGGATTGGTTCTGACGCGGGCGTGGCTAGGTCGGCTTGGTTTCGCCGTCGTTTCGCCCGTGTGACGATAGAACGACATTGCAAGGCAGCCGCTCGCCGAGGGCCGGGCGCCCAGTCGCAACGGGCGAGGGGGGCTGGCAGCAGTATCGCGGCTCCGGCGGCCACCCGCATTAATAGCGCACGAGCGCGCCGGTAAAGAAGGCCCGGCCGTTGTCGATTTCTTCCCGCAACAGGCCGAAGGCGGGGCCGAACATCCGCTGCGGGCGGAAGTTGGTCAGGTTCTTGCCCTGCGCGACGATCGTCCAGTGACGGTTTAGTTTTACGCGCAGCTGCGCGTCGAACAGGTCGCTGGCGGCATAGCGCCGGTCGCCGATCGGATCGCTGGTCGATACCGAATAGAGGATCGGCGACAGGTGGTTCCACGCGCCCTGCACGGTGACCGGGCCTGCGGTATAGAACAGCTTCACGTTGGCGACCGTGTTCGCGCTTTCGAACAAACCGGACAGACGACGGCGTGTAACGCCGTCGGATAGCGTCACCTCCGGTGGGGTCGGGTCGAGCAGCGTGACGTTGGCCGACGCGCCCAGCCCCGCCAGCGGGCCGGGCAGGAACGGCATCCGCGCCACGACTGCGTTGAGTTCGACCCCCTGCACCTTCGCGCTGCTGGCGTTGACCGGGCGGATGCGGGTGACGAGCTGCTGCGTACCGTCGAACAGCTCGCTCGCCTGGTTGCGCACGGTGATGATCTCGTCCTTGATGTCCTTACGGAACAGTCCGGCGGAGAACAGCACGTCGCGGTTCACATAATATTCCAGACTCAGGTCGTAATTGTCGGATCGCCGGGGTCTCAGGTCGGGATTGCCCGAGGTGATGCTGATCGCGCCGGTCGAGCTGTTGACGTTGACGCCCTCGCGCGCGGCCAGGTCGTCGTAATTGGGGCGGCCGAGCGTGCGGCTATAGGCAGCGCGGACGCGCAGACGATCGCTCAGGTCCCAGTCGAACTGCGCCGAGGGCAACCAGTCCCCATAGTGCTGCCTTTGCTGGCCCCAGCTATAAGCGCCACCACGTAGGCGATAGGACCCGGTGGTCAGGGTCGTATCCTCGAACCGGACCCCTGCCGTCAGCCGCGCAGTGTCGAGCGCGTACCGCGCCATCCAATAGCCCGCGAGGATATTCTCGGTCAGGTTGTAGTCCGATTGCAGGCTGTTGCCCGCATTGGCGGAGTTGGCGGTGAAGCCGCCGCGATTGGCCTCGAAAAAGGTGCGTGCGGCCGACGGATCGACGAACAACATCGTCTGCCCGCCGCCATTGTACGGCCTGTAGCTTTCCGGCGCGAGCGTGCCCGGCAACAGATAAGTGGAGGCGGCGTTCGTCCGGTAATTGTCCTGCACGGAGTCATAGCGGCGATCTAGGAAGCGGGTGAAGACCCCCGTCGCCATGCCGAAGCCGCGATCGTCCGGTTCGGCATTGAAGCGGATATTGGCGCGGGCGGTCAGCGCATTCTCGCGCTGGTCCTCGCCGGTCGTGCCATATTCGAACTGTCGGTAGTTGGCCGCGTTCGCGACATAGGCGGGGTTGGCGAAGTCGAATTGCGTGAATTGGCCGGGCGTGATCGTATAGGCGTAGGCGAGGTTGCTGGTGTTCGCGATACGATAGGTCGCGAGGCGGGCGTCCTGGCTGTAGGTCGCCACTGCGTAATTGACGCCCAGATCGGCACGGATGCGATCGCCGGGCGTCAGTTCGCCCCGGAAATCGGCATAGCGCATCCGGCGGGTCTGATAGTAATTTACCAGATCGACCTGCCCGCCAGCGCTGGCGACGTTGCCGCCGGTGGCGGTAACGTCGCTGAAGTAGGTGTAGCGGTTGGTGGCGCTCGTCACCGCCGTATTGGCCGTGATAAGGTTCGACTGACGTTCCTCGTCATTGATATGGCGGAAGTCGGCCAGCGTCACCGCCGCCTTGAACATCCGGTGATCGTCAAATTCCAGCTTGCCGAACACCCCGTAACGCTGACGGATGTTGTCGTAATGCAGCCAGCGTCGACGATCGGGCGCGACGACGGCGCCGGATACGTCACTGGCGGGCGAGGTCAGCCGCGTGCCGGTCGTCTGGTTGAAGTACAGGTAGTTGTCGCTGGCCGAGTTGAGCGAGGCGGAATCGCGCCGGAAGTAGCTGCCCGCCACGACCACGCCGAACTTGTGATCCGGCCCGAAGGTCGTCGAGGCGACCAGCTCGGCTTGGCCCGACGGCCCCGCCTTGCCGCGCGTCCGCTGGAAATCCCATCGGCCGATGTCGAAGCGACCGCCGACGAACGGCTTGCCGCCTTTGTCGAAGGCGCTGCGGGTGCGCAGGTTGGCGATTCCGCCAATCGCGTTGGCGTTCATCGCCGCATTGAGCGACTTGTAGACCTCCACTCGCGACGCCAGCGACGAGGGGATCACGTCGAGCGACACGTTGCGCCGTCCGACCTCATTGGCGGGCAACGCGACGCCGTCGATCTCCACGAGATTATAGTCGGCATTCAGGCCACGGATCGACAGGAATTGCGCCTCCCCCCGCGCATTGTTCTGGATCGTCGAAATGCCCGGCACGCGCGTCAGCGCCTCGCCCAGCCCAAAATCCGGCAGCGTGCCGATCTCGTCCGAACTGATGCTGTCGGAAATGACGGGAATGTCGCGCTTGGCCGCGATCTCCCGCACCGCCTGCAGGTGCGCGCCGGTTACGACGATCTCTTCGCCCGCCTCGACCGCAGCAGCGGGCGTCGCCGACGGTGCCGTGGTCTGGGCATGGATCGGCGCCGCGATAGCCGATGACAACAACAGGAGACGGCGGATGGCCAGTGACGTTTTCATCGTGGTTCCCTCTTTCCCCGAAAAGGCTGGCCGCGTATTATTCACTATAGGTGACATAAACATGACGGCGCGACGTGCCGCGAGGTCATCATCAAGCAAGGACTGCAACGATGCGTGGATTGAGGTTGTTGAGCGTGTTGGTCGGCTTGGTCGGCAGCACCGGCGCGGCGGCGGCGGATCGCCTCTATGCCTGTGGCGACGATCAGGTTCGCGAATATGTCCTGACGAGAACCGGCGCGTCGGAAACCTGGCGGTGGACCGCTGGCGAGGCCAGCGACCTGCCGCCAGCTTATCGGACGAAATTGCTCGCCCATATCGACGACTGCAAACCGGTTGACGGAGACAGGGCGATCCTCGTCACCGCCTCGACCGGAGGCGTCGTGCTGCTCGATCGCGCCAGTGGGAAGGTGAGGTTTCGCGCGACCGCACCGATGGCACATTCAGCGGACCTGTTGCCCGGCGGCTATGCTGCCGTAGCGCTGTCGATCAACCCGGCCGGTGACCGGCTGGAACTCTACCGGCTGTCGCGGAGCGAACAGCCGTTGGTCAGCCTCCCCCTGCCGTCCGGCCACGGCGCAGTCTGGGACAGACGGCGGCAAGGGCTGTTCGCGCTGTCGCACGATCTGATCCAGCTATTTTCGTTCGATCCGAAGGCTGGCGAACCGCGCTTGGCCGAAACGGCGCGCTGGACGCTGCCGGGTCGTCGCGACGGCCATGACCTGTCCGCGACGCCCGAAGGCGGCTATGTCGTCACCACCGACGATGGCGTATGGAGCTTCGATCCCGATCGCGGCGCCTTCACGCCCATCCCAGCACTGAACCCCAAGCTGCGGGTCAAGGCGGTCAGCGTGACGAAAGGGGCGATAGCGTGGGTGCAGGCGGAGGAAAGCTGGTGGGCGCATGGCTTCTCGGTCGCCGACCGCGATGCGGGCCACCCGCGCCGGATCGAGACGACGGGAATGAAACTCTACAAGGTTCGCTGGCGCCGATGACGTGGCGCCGGGCCTGGACAACCTATCAGGTGGCCCATTTCGGCAAGAGCCTGTTGTGGACGGCCAGCGACCTGCTGACCATCTATCTGCTGGTCACGGTCTATGCCCTGGACCCGATGACGGCGGGGGCATTATTCCTGATCGGCCTGGCGGCTAATGCATTTGCGGATTTTACCGTCGGCAACCATCTGGCGCGGCATCCCCGTCACGCGGCACCGATCGCGGCGGCGATGCTTGTGCTGGCTGGGATCAGCTTTCCGGCGACTGTGCTGCTCGCGCCCCATGGCTCGGCGGCATTGCTCGCGGCCACTTTGGCATTCCGCATTGCCTATGCCGGGGCCGACGTGCCGCACAATGCGCTGCTCACCCGGCTGGGCGACACGCCGGCCCGCGCAGTCAGTCTGGCGCGCGGACGGACGGTTGGGACGGCGCTCGCCTCGCTGCTGGCCGCTGGCGTCGCGAGCAACACCGCAAGCATCGGCGCCGCACCTTTGTTATGGGCCATCGCGGCGGGCGGCGTCCTGATCGGCGCGGCGATGCTGCCGCTGCTGCTCGCTTTCGCCCCCTCGTCATCACCCCGCGAGGTCGTTCACCCAACGACGCGTGCGCTGCCCTTACCGTTCCTGGCAGCCAGCGTCATCGGCATCGTCGCGCTGGGGGCGCTAGCCAAGGCGGTGCTGCATCTGCCGGCGGGTTGGCATCGCAGCCAAGACGGTACCTCGATCCTGACCCTGCTGATCATGGGGCGCACGACTGCGGCGCTCCTCCCAATCCGGCTTCGCGACATGCACTGCGGCATAGCGCTGCTGGCCGCATCCTATGCCGTCGCGGCGGCCATTGCGATCGGGTTCTCATGGAGCGCAGCTGCGCCGATGCTAGTCCTGCTGGGTCTTGCCCTGGGAACGACCAATCTGATCGGATGGGCGATCCTGCCGGTGCTGGGAGCCGGGCCGCGCGGCTACGGGTTGTACACCATGGCGTCCAAGCTGGCGCTGGGCGCCGCCGGCTTGGCTCTTGCCGGGGGGGTGGGCAGCGTGCCGACCTTCCTGCCCGCGAGCTATGTCACCTTCGTGTTCGCGGTAGGTGCGGCCTGCGGCGTCGCAGCCTTGCTGCTGCTACCCGGGTTGACACCGACGCCTCAGGCAGGCTTGCCGAAGGCATGAACGCGATCACCGCAGGCGACTACCCCGCCCATTTCCTTCGCGAAGACGGCCGCCGCACCGCAACCGCCAATGAGCGGGTGCTGATGGATCTCCTGTCGCGGCAAGGGCCGTCGAGCCGCGCCGATTTGGCCCGGCTGACCGGCTTGGCACCCCATTCGATCACCCGTCTGGTCGAGCCGCTGATCGTGCGCGGCCTGTTGCGGGAAGCGCTGCCTGTCGCGGCGGGGCGCGGCAAGCCCGCCGCGAAACTGGCGCTGGAGGGCTCCGCCGCCTTTGCGGTCGGCCTGTCGGTTATGACCGATGCGGTATCGCTCGTGCTGCTCGACCTGGCCGGGCAGGTTCACGGCGCGCGCAGCGAACGGCTGGCCGACATCGAGATCCAGCCTGCCTGCCGCCAGATCCGCGGCATGATCGACGCCGCAATCGCCGACGCGGGGCGCGATGGAACGCGGCTGGTCGGGATCGGGATCGGCGTTACCGGCTATTTTATCGGCGACGGGGCGAGGCTGAACCCGCCACGGTTGCTCGACCCGTGGGCGCTGGTGCCGCTCGATACGATCCTGTCCGAAGCGCTGGGCGAAAAGGTCTGGATCGACAATGACGGCAACGTCGCGGCAATCGGCGAGGCGATGCTGGGCCTTGGACGTGTGTCGCGCGACTTCGCCTATCTCTATTTCTCTGCCGGTTTTGGCGGGGGCATCATCGCGCAAGGGCGGCCGTTGCGCGGGCGTCACGGCAATGCGGGTGAGTTCGCGTCGATCCTGCCCGCCGACTGGCCGCAACCCAATCTCGAGGCGCTGCGCCTAACCTTTGGGGAGCATGGTACGTCGTTCCCCGACCTGCACGCGATGCTGACGGACTTCGACGCTGGTCATCCCGCTGTCGATACCTGGCTGGACCGTTGTATGCCGTCGCTCAATCTCATCGCTTCGGCAATTTTTGCGACTATCGATCCGGGCGCGATCGTGCTCGGCGGCCGCCTGCCGACCTCGCTCGCGTCACGGATTGTGCAGCGTATAAGCTTCACCAATCCTGCACGGCGCGGCTTCCACCGGCCGTCAGCCCGAATCATTCCTTCGATGATCGACGGAGATGCGACGGCTATCGGCGCTGCGACCCTGCCACTGCGCGCCGCATTCTTCGATTCCAATGCGGGACATGTGTTCATGGAAGACTGAGGGCATTCCCACTACTCGATCCCAAACGAGACGGCCTGACGTCCTCCCTGTTTTTTCATCCACGCTGAATGAGAGTTTTCCGGCCCTGTGAAGCCTGCGGGCAAGGAGCTGGGACACGAAGAAGTCGAGGTACACGGAAGAGCAGATCGCCTTTGCTCTGAAGCAGGCGGAGACGGGCACGCCGGTGGCGGAGGTCATCCGCCCTATGGGCGTATCGGAGCAGACCTTCTATCGCTGGAAGAAGGTGTATGGCGGGCTGGGCGTCGGCGAGCGGCGCAGTTGCCTCGCGCTCGGGGTCGACCGCTCATCGGTGCGCTACGTGTCGCACAAGCCGGACCAGGCGCCGCTGCGGCTGCGCATCCACGATCTGGCGGCAGCACGGGTGCGCTATGGCTATTTCCGGATCTACATCCTGCTACGCAGGGAGGGCTGGCTGGTGAACCACAAGCGGGTCTATTGGCTCTACCGGGAGGACGGGTTGAGCCTTCGGCTCAAGCGCCCCCGTCGAGGGCGTCAGCGCGGCGAACCGTGAACGCCAGCCTGCGGCCTCGGCGCCCAACGAGATGTGGTCGATGGACTTTGTCTCGGATGCCTTGTTCGATGGCCGGCGGCTGCGGGCACTGACGGTGGTCGATGCGTTCACTTAGCGTCGCGCTGGCGATCGACGTCGCGGCTCGGCCAGCGTCAGCACCATNGCGCCCAACGAGATGTGGTCGATGGACTTTGTCTCGGATGCCTTGTTCGATGGCCGGCGGCTGCGGGCACTGACGGTGGTCGATGCGTTCACTTAGCGTCGCGCTGGCGATCGACGTCGATCAGGGCATCAAGGGCGAGCAGGTTGTCGCGGCGGTGACGCGGATCGCGTCAGTACGTGGTGCGCCGAAGACCATTCGGGTGGACAATGGCCCGGAGTTCATCTCGAAGGCGCTAGACCGATGGGCGTATGAGAACGGCGTCACGCTCGATTTCTCGCGGCCGGGCAAACCGACCGACAATGCCTTCGTCGAGAGCTTCAACGGCCGGCTTCGCGACGCGTGCCTGAACAGCCACTGGTTCCTGTCGCTGGTGGACGCTCGTGCCAAGATCGAGGCCTGGCGCCGGGACTATAACGAGAGCCGTCCTCACACGGCGCTTGGCTGGCTGACGCCAGCCGAATATGCTGCATCCGCCGGGGTTGACCCCGACGGATGCAAACCGGAAACTCGCATCATGCCCGGATGAGAAACCGGGAGACCGTCAACGTCAATTGGAAAGAGGAAAACGGGTGGTAATCGTCTGATCCTGGCAACCCGACGACACCGGCCCCTCAAGCAGCGGCCGCTTTTAATCTGACCGTGTCTGCCGCTACGTTGAACGGCGCTTGGCGTTGCTCCGCTGCTCGGCCTGGCTTGCGTAAGGGATCAAACCGATGAACTATCCTGCCAAAGCCTTCGCCCTCGCCATCGCGCTGATCGCCATACCGGTCGCAGCGCGGCCTGCCGGTCCGACGATCCGTACCGATAACGGTACCGTCAGAGGACAGGTCGCTGGGGGCGTCGAAAGCTGGAAAGGAATTCCCTTCGCCGCCCCGCCGGTTGGCCCACTGCGCTGGCGCGCACCGCAGCCAGCCGCGAAATGGACGGGGGTCTGCGACGCAACCCAATTTAGCCCGGATTGCATGCAGAAGCCGTTCCCCAGCGATGCCGCTCCGCTCGACACCACCCCGGCGGAGGATTGCCTGTACGCCAATGTCTGGCGGCCAACGGGAGCCAAGAGCAAGCTGCCGGTACTGGTTTGGATCTATGGTGGCGGCTTCGTGAATGGCGGGGCCTCGCCGCCGACCTATGCAGGGGCGAACATGGCCAAGAAGGGCATCGTGTTCGTCAGCTTCAACTACCGCCTCGGCCGCTTCGGCACCTTCGCCCTCCCGCAGCTGACCGCACAGAATGCCGATGGAGGACGCCTGGGCAATTACGGAATCATGGATCAGATTGCGGCGCTGCGATGGGTCAAGCGCAACATCGCGGCATTCGGCGGCGATCCGGCTAATATAACCATTTCTGGTGAAAGCGCGGGCGGTATCTCAGTCCATGCGCTCGTGACCTCGCCCGAGGCGAAAGGGCTTTTCAACAAGGCCGTCGTGATGTCGGGCGGCGATGCGAAGGCGTTCACCGGCAATACCTTGGCGGATGTCGAGACGATCGGCGGCAACTTCGCCCGGACCAAGGGGATTGATCCCGCCGCCCCCGATGCGCTGCAACGCCTGCGCGCGCTATCGGCGGACGACGTGCTCGACGGACTCAACATGGCACAAATGACGGGACGCCCCGGCGCTCCGCCAACCAATTCGGGGCCCTTCGTCGACGGCAAGGTCGTGGTCGACATTCGCAAGGCGTACGAACAGGATCGTTTTGCCCGGATGCCGATGATGATCGGAGCAACCAGCGCGGATATCGGCGGTAAGAGCGGCTTCATGATCGCGGGCGGGCGCGAGGCGTCGGCTATGATCGCCGACAAGGGCGTGCCGGTCTGGGAGTATCGCTTCTCCTATGTCGCCGGCTCCGTTGGGAAGAGCGGCGCCCAGCACGCAACCGACATCCCCTTTTTCTTCGACAATGTTAGCGTCAAGTATGGCGCGCAGACGACGGCGAAGGATGAGGCTGTCGGAGCCGCGATGAGTACCTACCTGGCCAACTTCGTGAAGCACGGCGATCCGAACGGCGGCACGATGGCGCAATGGCCGCGCTACACCCGCGCCAACGACACGCTCGCCGACTTCGCCACTAGCGGCAAGGTCGTGGTGCAGCGTGATCCTTGGGGCTCGGAAATCGACCGCCTTTCGCAGGCCTTGGCGGCGGCGAATGCATCAGGCCGCTACACCACGCTGACTACGCCAATTGGTGAGCTGCTCGACAATCCGGCCACCCGCACAGTGCTGGCACGGCATGTCCCGGCTTTCCTCAAGAACCCCCAGCTCGACATGGCGCGCGGCACGACGCTGTACGGGTTACAGGCCTACCTGCCCGCTCAGTTCACCGACGCATTGCTGGCGGCGATCGACCGCGATCTCGCGAGCGTACCGTTCAAAAGGTAAAGCCTCAAACAGAGAGGATTGCCCGATATCGGGGTTGCCAGCCGTGGCAGCAGCAGCGGGTGTTTTTGATACCCAGCAGGATGCCCCCGACTTTGGTTCACGGTTGATCAGTAGGTCATGGCACCGTCAAGAAATGCCAATATGGAGTCATCCTTTTGCTTGGCTGGACGACCAACGAGGAATCAAGTGAATGAGATTTATCATTACGGCCGGGTTGGTCATGATCGCGACGCCTGCACTTGGGCGCGATGCCGCGGTTGATCTGGTCGACCCGTTGGCTGGGACGCTCGCCGATTTTGGGCAGCTGACGCCCGCCGCCGTAGCACCCTTTGGTATGGTGCAACTTGGCCCCGATACCAATCCTGCTAATCATGCCGGCTATGATTTTGCGGCAGATCGGCTGAACGGCTTTTCCTTTACACGGGGCGTTGGCGTCGGTTGTGGGGGTGGGGGTGGCGACCTGCTCGTGTCGATGCGCTTCGCCGGAGCCAGCGGCCCAGCGCTTATGGACAAGCGCCGCGAGCGTTCTGCCGCAGGCTTTTACAGGATTGTATATGACGGCGCGGTGACGGCGGAGGCTACGGCGACCAGGGGAGCAGGGCTGCTACGTTTCTCGACAAAGCGGGCCGGACGGGTCCAGCTTCGGATCGATGCATGGCACAGTTATGCCAAGCGCGCCTCGGCAACGTGGCGAACCGTAAACAGCGATGACCTTCGTGCCGTAATGGTGGCCGGGACGGTGTGCGACAAAGGTCTATATCGTCTTTTTTCCTCCAGCCGTGTGACGGTGAACGACCGTCCACTTCACCGTAACATGGTCGCGAAGGATGGCGTGGCGACCCTAGACCTGGATCTTAAGCGCGGCGACGTCGTCCAGTTGGCGACCGGTTTGTCGAGCGTCGACGTCGATGGCGCCGCACGCGTTCGCGAAACGGAATTGGGGAGTCGACCTTTCAAGGCGGTCGCGGCTGCCACGCGCGCCGATTGGAACCGCGTCCTCGAACGGGTACGGCCGGAAGGGGGGAGGGCGGAGCGGGCGCTATTCTACACTTCGCTGTTCCGGGTCTTTCAAACGCCCGTCGCGATCGACGATCCGGATGGTCGCCACCGGGAGAATGACGGGTCGATCGCGCGGTCTTCCAAAGGACAGACTCGCTACGCCAGTTGGTCGCTATGGGACATTTATCGCACACAATTGCCGTTGCTGGCCCTGCTGCAACCCGAACGCAGCCAGGATATCGCCCGCTCGCTCGCCGATCTCTACATACGCGGCAAAGCCCAATGGGCGACGATGAACGAGCCATTCCTGACCGTCCGTACGGAACATGCCGGGATTGCGCTGCTCGACATGCGGCGCAAGGGAATTACCGGCTTCGACGCCCCCGGCGCGCTGAAGGCCATGGTGGCCGACAGCGCCACCTTGCAACGCGATACGCCCGACCAGCAGATTGAGGCGGCCTATGACGACTGGGCGACTGCGCAACTAGCGCGCGATCTGGGGGATGAGGCGACAGCACGACGCTTTACGGCGCAGGCCATTGGCTATCGCCCGATGTGGCGCTCGGTCTTTGAAAAGCCGGGCGAAGATGGCGACATTGTCAAGGCGCGCGGTCTGTACCAGGGAACCCTGTGGCAATATCGCTGGGCACCGGTCTTCGACCTCGAGTGGATGATGGCCACGGTCGGAAATGGTGACTGGCGGGCGCAGTTGCATCGTTTTTTCAATGATGGGCTGTTCAACATGACGAACGAGCCGGACATCCATGTTCCGTGGCTATTTGCCGCGGCGGGAGAGGCGCAGGCGACCGCCGATCTGATCCGCAAGATTCTGACGCAGCCGATGGAGCATCCCTATACCAACGAAGGCAAACTGGCGCGGCCCTTTGTCGGGTACAGCTTCGCATTGGCGCCGCAAGGGTTCGCCGACGGGATGGACGACGATGCCGGGGCGATGACCGCCTGGTATGTCTTTGCCTCGCTCGGGCTTTATCCGCTCGTACCGGGTGAGCCCTGGTATCAAGTGACGGTCCCAGCATTTTCACGCACGACGATGGATTTGGGGCAGGGACGGCGTGTGACGGTGCGACGGGCAGGGCCGCGTGACGGCAAGATCGTTCAAGTCGACTGGAATGGTCACGTGCTGACCGACTGGCGGGTCGGCCATGATGCGCTTGCCAAAGGGGGCGTTTTGACCGTCACCACGCAGCCGCACTGATCCAGGTTGGTGCGTAAAATATCGGATTTCACAAATCTGTCGTGAACGAGCGGCATGGGAGCCGCCAATTAATCCGAACGGGGGAAATCATGATCTTTGCCAAATCCGCGCTGCTGCGTGCGACCGCGCTGGGTGCGGCACTCGTTGCCGCCCCGCAAATGGCCAGCGCACAGACGGCCAACGAGGCGGCGGGCGACGCCGTGCAGGCGGATGTGGCACCGTCGGAGGTTACCGGCGAGGATGTCATCGTTACCGGGTCCGCCCGACGGCAGCGTCGTTTCGACGTGTCCTACGCGGTGAACTCGTTGGGACAGGACGATGTGAAGCGGCTGGCCCCGCTGAATTTCGCTGATCTGCTCGGCAAACTGCCCGGCATTCAGGTCGAGGCGACCGGTGGCGAGGTGCAGAATGTCACGCGCGTGCGCGGTATCCCCACCGATGACGGCTACGCCGTGTTCCAGCAGGACGGCCTGCCGCTGTTCCACGACATCAACGGCAACTTCTTCCGGGGGGACAGTCTCAACCGCTATGACCTGATGACGGAGCGGGTCGAGGTGGTTCGCGGCGGTCCCGCGCCGATCTTCGCCAGCCAGGCGGCGGCGATCGTCAACTCGATCACCGCGACCGGCACCGCCACGACGCGCGGCAAGGTGCAGGTGACGCTGGGCACCACCGACCTCTATCGCCTGGACGCGATGCAGGCGGGGCCGCTCGGCGAGCGGACCTATTACGCGGTCGGCGGCTATTTGCGACAGGATGGGGGCCAGCGGGACAATGGCTTCCCCAATGATCGCGGGGGTCAGCTCCGCGCCAACATCAAGCGCGATCTGGACAATGGCACGCTGAAGATCAGCGTCAATTATCTGAACGATCACAACACCTTCTATCTGCCGATCCCGGTCGCCGATCCACGTGACCCTTCGGTGTCGCTCAATCCGTATATCGACTTCTTCCACGGCACGCTGAATTCGCCTGCCTTTCGTGGGGTGACGTTGAAGTACCGTGACTCCGCCGGTGTGGTGCGCAGCGAGACCCGCGATCTGGCCGATGGGCGCCACATGGAATATGGCAATCTCGGGCTGCAATATGACGCCGAGTTCGGTGGCTGGCAGTTCTCGGCCAAGGCCGGGTACACCCAGGGCAAGCTGCGGTTCGATGCGCTGTATTCGACGTCGAACCCGGTCGACGCCAACAGCTTCGCCAATAGCTTCCGGACGGCCGCCACGGCCGCCTTCGGCGCCGTCGCCCGGCTGGGTTATGCGCTGTCGGGCACCAACGGCGCGACGGCCTATGATCCCTATGCGGCATCGGGATTGGTCGTGCAGGGCCAATATCGCGGCGTAGATTCCCGATTCTATTCGGGGCAGGGCGATGTCAGCGTTACGCGCAAGTTCGAGACCGGGTTCGGCAGCCATGATTTACGTCTGGGCGGCTATGCCTCCGCCTATGGGCTGACCAACAAAGCGATCTATCAGGACTATCTGATGGAGGTCCGCGGCCAGCCCCGCACGCTCGACCTCGTCGCCTATTCGGCGACCGGGGCGGTGCTGGGCTCCGTCACGGACAAGGGCGTGCTGCGGTACGGCACCACACTGAACCAGGGTGACGTCGATTCCACGGTGTACGCAGTCTATGCGAACGATACGTGGGAGGTGGCATCCGGCCTGCGGATCGACGGCGGCATTCGCCATGAGTGGTACAATATCAACGGCTATGGCCTGACATCCACCTCGGTCAACCTGGGCGATGCGACGACGCTCGCCGACAACAGCGTCCGCAGCTTCGACGGCGGCCGCCAGACCCGTAAGGACAGTCCGGTCGCGACCAACTGGACGGTCGGCGTCAACTATGACGTCAGCACCCATTTCGGCGGCTATCTCCGCGCATCGCATCTGGAGGTGCCGCCCCAGTCTTCGAGCTATTACAATATCAATCCCGTTCTGGTGAAGACCCAGGCCGATCAGTACGAAGCCGGGCTGAAGGCGTCGTTCGGCCGCAACTACTTGTACA
The DNA here is from genome assembly GCF_001422185.1 of Sphingomonas sp. Leaf257. Classification (NCBI taxonomy): domain Bacteria; kingdom Pseudomonadati; phylum Pseudomonadota; class Alphaproteobacteria; order Sphingomonadales; family Sphingomonadaceae; genus Sphingomonas; species Sphingomonas sp. Leaf257. Next base: position 372,813 of record NZ_LMMH01000023.1, on the reverse strand, counting down.
TGACCGGCTTCTATACGAAATTCGACCCATTCAACGCGTCGTTCGTGGCATTCAATCCGACGACCGGTCGCAACGACCAGGCGGTGCCTTTCATCGGGCAGGCCGAGGTGAAGGGCGTCGAGGTCGACGGCACGCTGGCACCGGTGCCATGGTTCTTCGTATCGGGCTCGTTCACCTATCAGGAGCCGAAGTACCGGAACCTCCAGAACAGCTCGGGTGCCGATCCCTCGGCGGTCAACGGCAAGCAGATCATCCGCGAACCCAAGGTCTTCGGGAATATCCGCCCGACCTTCGCCTTCGATGCCGGTGGGGACCAGGTTGAGGTCTATGGCCGCTACGAGTTCGTCGGGCGTCGCTATGTCGACCTGTTCAACAATACCGGTCTGCCCGCCTACAACACCTTCGGTCTGGGTGCGACGCTGACCCATGGCGGGTTCCAGTTCCAGGTCGTCGGCGACAACATCTTCAACAACAAGGGCCTGACCGAGGGTAATCCGCGGACCGACCAGCTTGACGGACAGACGTCGCGCGATGCGATCTATGGCCGCCCGATCTTTGGCCGCAGCGTGCGGTTCGTCGTCAGCAAGGCTTGGTAAGACCGATGCGACGGATGGCGGCGACGACGCTGGCGATCGCGATTGCCATGTGGTCGCCCGCCTATTCCCAGCCAGTCATACGCGACGGCCAGCTGTCCGCGATGGCGCAACGCCTGTTTCCGGCGCTGCATGGGCCGCTGGCAGGGCAGGCGCGTGACCGTCGCGTCGCGGCTTGCGCCGGGGCGCCCGCGTGCGTCGTGGAGGCGGCGATCCTGCGCGACGACGAGCGGGAGGCCTTGGCCGCCCGCTCGCCCGACGGGGGTGACGATGTGCGACGGCAGGTCGACGGGCTGAACGAGATTCTGCGGGTGTATGGGGTCGGCAAATTGCCGCGCTATCCGCTGATCGACGGGTCCGACTCGCCCTTCGGTAGCGATGCCTTTGCCGCCAAGGTTGCCGACGCGGTGGTCATGTCCACGGCGCAGCGCAGCGATCCGGCGCTAGGTGGCGATATCAGCCTGTCGCTCGCCCTCGCACTGCTCGACGTCAATGACAAGAATGCGGCGGTCGCATTCGAACCGCTCGATCGGCGATACAATGCCGCGGCGTTCAAACGCGCGCGAACGACGAATTGGGGACGGTACCGCTATAGCGCGATCTTGGTACTGGGCATCGGGCCGGATGATCTGGAGACGCCGCTTAGCGCCAAGGGGAAGGTCAACGTTCGTGTCGCAGCCGAGCAATTTGCCGCAGGCATCGCGCCCTTCCTGATCGTCAGTGGCAGCGCGGTGCATCCGCGCGACACACCGCATGTCGAGGCATTGGAGATGCGCCGCGCTCTGATCGAGCGCTTTGGCATTCCGGCCGATGCGATCGTGGTAGAGCCCTATGCCCGGCATACGACAACGAACCTTCGCGACGCCACGCGCCGGTTGGTTGCGATGGGGGCCCCGTTTGACCGGGATATGCTCGTGGTCAGCAATGCGTCACATATCGACGCGGTCGCCAGCCCGGCCTTTGTCGAACGCAACCGCCGCGAACTCGGCTATCAGCCCGCCATTGCTGATGGCCGGATCGCCCCCACCGCTATCGCAATGAAGCCGTTGCGCGAATCGTTGCGCGTCGATCCCGCAGACCCCCTGGATCCCTGAACGGGGGCGGCGCCAGCTACGGTCAAACGGATTGTGCACCTTTTTCTCATCGGCAACGTAAATTCGCAAAGAAGGTCCATCCGGTCCGGGCAAAACTTATGAACGGATGTCCGGAGTTGGGTGGAGAAAGTGGCTCTGAATGACTGCTTGTGGGTCTTTTGTAACGTCTACCCAGCAGCAGCACCGGAGGTGAACCAGCGACAAACTCGTGTCCTGTATGACGACCTAATAGCGGTAGCGCAGCTCAGCTTGGCCGCCCGGCGGAAGCGTTGGCGACCAAGTGACGACTCCCTCAATACGGTCAACATCCTGGGCTTCCGCTTCGATCTGCTGCCCCGCAACCCCGATCGGCACGTCGAGCGTTACCGCAAACGGGTTAGCGTTATTCACCGTCAGCATCGCCTCCCGGGAACCTAGAGCGGCGCGGGGCACCCGCAACGGGTCGTGCGGAGCTACCTTCGCTTGCGTCACCGTCACCTGGCTGCTCACACCGGCCGCGAGGCGGAAAATCTCACCGACGGTGCGATCCGTGATCGCCCCCAGTCCGAGCAAGAGTCGCTCGCCCGCCCGCTGAGCGTAAAGCGCGGTACTGCCCGCGGGCAGCGGCACGCCTAAGCCCTCCGTCTTTTCGTTCTTCAGCATCAGTATAATCGCGGTCGATGCGGCGTCGATCTGCTGTCCTGGATAAACCGGTCGGCGATACCGCCGCTCGAAGGGCACCGATCCTTGGGCCAGCAGCGCCACCTGCTTCTGCGCGCGTGCCGCGACAGTGGTCGGCATCGGGATCCGGTAGAGCTTCAGGTCGCCAAGGTTCTCCGGCGGCGGCGGCGGCGGAGGTGGGGGAGGTGGTGGTGGCGGAGGCGGAGCAGGTGCCATCATGCGCACTGCCGTCACCACGATCTGATTGGCAGGCTCGATTGGATCGGCCGGCTCGAACTTGCTCGCGCGCAAGTCGGATGTGGTCGTTCCGAGCGGGTAGCAGACCAGCCGCAGTGCGCTTGCCTCCTGCGGGATCGCCGACACGGCAACCCGGTTAAGCCGACCGGCGACCGCCTGCACCTCAGCTTGGGGAAACCCCTGGTCATTGCCGTTGGCCAGCGTCATCCAGGCAAACAGGTCGAGCGCGCGGCCATTGGGGGCGAGTGTGGCCACATAGCTCGCCCGCCAGTCGAACCCGGAGGCGAGATAGGTCAGCCGAACCGTGACGGTCGCCGCTGCCGGGCTGGCAGTGGTAACGCTCAGCACCGGCTTGCTGGACAGCCCGGCCGGCACGCCCGCATACCCCAGTTTCTCGGGCAGGCCCGAGCAGCGCAGCGCCTCAATGCCCGCGGCCGTCTGCACGATCACTCCGGGACGTGGGCCGGCGACGATCGTCGCCTCCTCACTGACCGCCCGGCCGGTTGCCTTGTCGGTGTGGGTCAGCGTGATCCTTCGGCCAAGCGTGCCGTCAACTAGCGACGCCGGCGAAAGCAGGCGCGCGTCACGGTTCTTCTCAATCGTGCCTCCGGGCAACCCGTCGATTATCGCGCTAACCGGCACAATTCCCTCTGCCACGCCCTCGAACCGCACTGTCACGGCCCCACGCGGCAGCCGGATGCGCCGGGTCTCCGTCACAAGCGCGAACCCTTGCAGGAAGCGCAGGTTCATCGTGCCCCTGCCGTAGGGCGCGCGATAGACGGTGAGCGAGACCCGGTCGGGCGTGGCGGAGGTGACCGTGACCGGCTTGGCGTGCAGCGGCGTCGCGACGACCGCCATGGCCAGGACGGCCGCCGCAAGCAGCCGGCGCAGCATCAGTAGCGCGTGTCGAAGGTTGCGGTCACCACGGCACTGCCGTTGGCCGGCACCGGCACCTGCCAGGCGTAGGTTCCGGCGTTGCGGCGTTCGCCCTTGGCGCTGTCCTCAACAACGCGCACGTCGCCCCAATCGAGACCGCCCTGTATCAGCTCGACCGTTGCCGGTCGCGACCGCGCGTTGGTCAGCTTGTAGCGCACCGCCGTCCGCCAACGGTCGCCCTGCTTCACGCGCGAGACCGTGGTCGGCTGAATCTTGACGTCGAACGCGTCGCCCGTGGGTAGCGCAATCGTCGAGCCCTGGGGCGTATGCTCGATGCGATTCTCGCCGATGAACTGCGGCTGGCCGCGCGCATCACGGGCGTAAACCCTTACCACGCCAGCAGGCAGTGCGCCGCCCATGCCCGCCGCGCCGGAGTTGCGGAAGCGCAGCACCGACTGAGCGCTGCGCGGCTCGTCCGAGCTACCGAGCCACGCATTCTCGAATCGGTAGCCTGAGCTTGCCGCCACGCCCTTGGCGTCCAAAAAGCTGACCTGCTTGGTTTGCTTGTCGGCGATCGTGGTGCGTTCGGTCAGCGGATAGAGGTAGAAGTCGCCCAGCTGCTCTCGCGCGGCGCTCTCGGTGCCCGGCGCGATCCGCGTCACCCGCCGCTGCCGAGGCCTGTAGTCGCCATTGTCGTCATCGGTGCTGCCGACCTCGCCCGCGACCAACAGCGTTTTGGCGTTCGAGAAGGTCGTGCCGCTGGTATTTTTGAGCGTCACCCAGCCCTGCATGTCCACCGTTCCATTTTTGTCGTCGAACAGCGCGACATAATCCGCGCTCCAGCCGAGTCCCCTGCTGAGGTAGGAAAGCGTCGCCGGTCGCGTGCCCACGCGGCTGCTGGCGAGCGTCACCGACAGCGTCGGGCGCGCCCTAAGCGCATCCGGCACCTTGTCGAAGACCACGCGAACAGGCAGCCCGTCGTCGCGTAGCACCTCGACATGGCCGTTCACCTCGATGACCACGCCGCCGTTCACGGCCAGCACCTTGGCCCGGTCGCGGGTCTCGGCGCCTGTGGCGGGGTTGGTGCGGACCAGCGTGATTGTCTCGCCCACCGCCTTTTCCATCAAGCTCGACGGGCTGAGTAGGTCGTAGTCGAAGTTCTGCTCGACGATGGCGGCGTCGGGCACGACCAGCGACACGGTTTCCGGCCGGATCGCGGCACTGACGTCGGGGAAGTTCTGGCGCGCCTGACCTTTCCCCAGCGGCAGCTGGCGCACGTCCTGCACCAGTGCCACGTCGTTGTTGTAGATGGTCACCGACACGTCGCCTTGCGCACTGCCCGCGGTGGGGGCGTCGGCGGGCGGGGGAAGCTGCTGAGCGGCGGCCGCCGTCGATCCCAGTAGCATTGCCAGACAGCCGGCTCGCCAAAAGTGCTTACCCACATCACCCTCCTCTGATTGGCATGACAATGGCGCGGTCGGGTCGGAGAGGCAACGCGGCATTGTCAGGGCGCCTATCGGGACAAGCTCGCCTCGTCGCAGGCTGACGCTGCCCGTTTGAGGAGGGACGGAGACCGCGCGGTCTCACAACACGTCGCGTAAAGAAGCATTCTCAAGTAAACGCTGACATTATGAACGAAAGGCCGAAGTCTGGAAGAAGAAAACACGTTGCAGATGGCCGAAAGTGGGTGTGACGAAAGGGAATCGTGGCCGCTTGAGTTTAACTTCTGCAGTTCTGCTTTCGCCGGAACTTGGGTACGGTCGTGGCACCATCTAGGCGATACGGCTCTAGGCTTATGACCGATCCTTATCTGAAGATGTCTAAGCGTCGATACGTCTCGTCGTCCGCCTCGGGATCCCCCTTCGACAGCCTAGCGATCGATCTGGTTGGGCGACAGCGGGGCTGCCGGATCAGATACAGGCCGATCCGGATCTTGGTGCGGCTCATATGCGATCACCCATTGAGGGTAGCCATCCGGCGACATGGTGATGTCGGCATGCCCAACCGGATCGTTGCCGGTCTCGATCCATCCCGCCCCGTGGCAATAATCGCAGATTGCCCGTTTGCACCGGAAGCTGATCAGATCGATCTCGGTGTTCCATTGCCCGTATCCCCGACAGATCGGGCATTTTGCATCCAGGGTCCCGTTTCGCGGCTGAAGCGGGATGATGTCGAAAGCGTGGGGGCTGTTTGGTCCGTCGCAATAGACGACGTTGCTGGCATGGGCGATCGGTCTTCTCCTACACCTCGGCCGAACGAATTACCCGACTTCGGGTTGCCGCCGTCGTGACGGCGTGCATCGCGTTACGCAGTACCAGCGTCATCGTCGTCGGGCTTCACCTCACCGCCGTCTTTGCGGATGAAGCTGATCTTGCCCTGTGTCTCCAGGATAGCCCAGGCGACCTGATTCATGTGGGCGATGCCCGCTAGGCGCATCTCGGCTTCGACCTCTGCGCGCGTGATGCGGTCGCGGCGGAGATTCGCCTCGATCAGTTCACCATCCCGAATGATGACCTGCGGCCGACCGTCCAGCAGTGTTTCCAGCTTAGGCGAAAGATAGGTCGCCCAGCTCATCACCAGCGCCCAGAAGGCGAACGTGGCGATCGCCAGGATCGAACCGGTGAGGCTGAAGTCGTTATGCGTGACGCCTTGCTGGACCAAGTCGCCCATCACCACGATGACCACCAATTCGAATGGCGTCAGCTGGCCGATCTCGCGTTTCCCCAGCAGCCGCAGCAACAGGTAGAGCGCCGCGAATGTGACGGAAGCCCGCAGGACGATGTCCATTATGGCAGGACCGGGATGGTGACATGGGCCTGGGTCAGGGGGGTGTCGTCATCCAGAAGCGTGACGTTTCCTGTTACGCGCCCAATTAGTGGCGGATTTGTCTGGCCGTCGATTTTGACCTCCAACGTCTCCCCCGCCTTCAAGGGGCCGTACTTAAAGCGATACTGCCCGTCCTTGAAGCTCTCGTTGGCGGGGGCCGGCACCTGGCTGTTGATGGTCAGATCGCGCCATAGGGGTGCATCGACCCCGATCACCGGCTTGGCAATGGCTTGTCGGGCGGTGACCCGGATGCGGGTCTCGAAAAACAGGCCGCTGCGCAGCGGACGGGCAATCTTCAGCTCCAATGAAGCGGCGGGAGCAGAGACGGACGTCACGGGCGCAGGTGCACCGCCGAGCAGTCCAGTCGCCGCAACTGCCATAGCCGTGCCTAGCACGATGAACGCGAGCGGGCTGGCGTGTGCCCGCAGCCCTCGCACGGATGCCACATGGCGCTCCTCAATGCCGTCGGGCAGGTCGGTGTCACCCATCTGCGTCACCGAGCCAATTTGTCTGGCAGACGCGTAGACACGACATTATTTGGCTCAGTCCTCGGGGCCATCCCATCATGAAGCATAAGGGCCTCATGGGTGAGCCAATGCAATAAACTCAGGTGAATAAGGTGCCGGTTGGGACGATCCCACGTCCTGGCCATTTTGCTGGATGCGAGGCGACGACAGCGCCACTGCACGACGGATGACTGGCGTCGCGTCGTCATCGCTGATGCCACGCTGCCGTTTTGCGAAGTCACGCTCGGCCCATTGAACCGCTGAATCGATCGCTGCATTGCTCACGCGTTCAGCGATCAGGCCAATGGCGATCCCAGCCAGGACATCGCCAGCATAATGCGTTCCGCGCGGCACCTGTACGACGGACACGGACAGTGCCGCACCACGGGCAAGGACCGCATGGTCTGGATATGCTCGTGCGATCGCCTCGCCGACTGCGACGGCACCAGCGCTGTGCCCAGATGGGAACGAATTCTCCTCGTGGCGGTCGCTATCACCCTGACGCACCCGAGGATCGTCACCGTCTTTCGGGCGCCTGCGGTTGATCACGGCTTTGATCCTGCTTTTGGCCCAGGTGGCAAGCGTGTGTGCCGCCAGCATCTTGAAGCCGGCCCTCGCAAGGTGCGCATCTCGTTGGGCGATACCAACCGCGATCGTGGCGGCGCAAATCATCCGCATCTGTGGCTGATCACCGATCTCACTGGCGGCACCGATTAGGCGCACTGGCCAGCTATCGCGCTCATCATTCACCTGTGAGGTGATTTTATGGTCGGCCTGTTCGACAGCGGTAGGTTTGCGTTCTCCATCCATGGCCATTCAACAGATGGATCAATCCTTTGGCTCCGTCAGGCGATGTAGGAATATACTGTTCTATTGAATGCCTTCTGCCTATTCGGCCTGCTGTCCATGAACTTGTTCAATATGCCTATCCCCCTGCCAATCGTCACTCCGTCTCGGCCCGGAATTCCTTATTCCATGATGGTAAGAGGTTTTCGCTCGCGGGCGTTGGGTTCTTGCTGCAGCGGACGTTCAAGTTGCGTCGCCCGAGCGACGGTTTTTCCCCAGTTTTCGCCGTTCAAGCGGAGACGCGCTGCCAGCATCTACTAATGGACAAGCGTCTTAAGTTGGGGCGCTGCCAATCGTCTGCGAATGTCGGATTCTGAGTCAGTCGTGACGGAAGGGGCAGGGCGGCCGCATCCGCCCGAACCCGGACGCTCCGGCGGGCAATCTGGCTTCCCGAAAGCAGCCATTCGTTCGGCGCGATCAACGGCCCGGATCGAACGACAGAGGCCGGGGCGTGAACGCGGGCGGCGGACTGACGACGCTCCGCGCGACGACAGGCCCGCTCGGCAAGGCGGCACCCGCCGCGATACCGAGACACAACTGCATGCGCCGATCGATGGTTCTCTTGGCGTCATCGGATTGCCCCGGCGCCATAAAGCGTGAGCCCCGCAGCCGACGTCGCCAGCAAGGTTGTGATGACCCCCGCCCGTGTCATGAAGATCGCATAGGCGGCCCCGAGCGACAGGGCGAGAGCGGCCGGATCGATGCTGGTCAGCACCGGGGCGCCGAAGCGGAACGGCCCTGCCGCGATCATCATGGTTTCGCGAAACAGCGTGTGCAGTGCGAACCACAGCGCGAGGTTGAGGACGACGCCCACGACCGCTGCGGTGATGGCGGAGAGCGCGCCGGCGACTGCCGCGTTGCCACGAAGTCGCTCGATAAAGGGCGCGCCGAGGAAGATCCACAGGAAGCACGGCACGAACGTCACCCAGGTCGCGAGGAGGCCGCCGAGCGTACCGGCCACGAGCGGCGACAGCCCGCCTGGATCGCGATAGGCGCCGAGGAAGCCGACGAATTGCAGGACTATGATGAGCGGCCCAGGCGTCGTCTCCGCCATGCCGAGGCCGTCCAGCATCTCCTTCGGCCCAAGCCAGCCATAATTCTCGACCGCCTGCTGCGCGACATAGGCGAGGACGGCATAGGCACCCCCGAACGTCACCATCGCCATCGTCGAGAAGAAGGTCGCGATGCGACTGAAGACATCATCGGGACCGAGCACGATCAGCAGCGCCGCGACCGGCAGCAACCAAAGCGCCAGCCAGACCAGCGCCGTACGCATCGTCTCTGCCCAGGTCGGCCGCGCATGGACCGGCAGCTCCTCGCCGAGCAGCGTGTCTGCATCGGCCACGACCGCGCCACTGGACGCGCCGTGGCCTCCTCCCCTGAAGGCCGTGCTACCCTGTCGTGCGGACCACCATCCGATAAGGCCGGCGCCCAGCACGATCAGCGGGAACGGCGCGCTGACGAAGAAGATCAGTACGAAAGCTGATGCGGCGAGCGCCCTTGCCGGGGTGGACTTGAGCGCGCGTCCGCCGATCCGAACCACCGCCTGAAGGACGATAGCCAGCACGGCGCATTTGAGGCCGAAAAACAGCGCCGAGACGATGCCGACACGACCATAGAGGACATAGACCCAGCTCAGCGCCATGATCGCGACCGCGCCGGGAATAACGAACAGCACGCCGGCGACGATGCCGCCCTTCGTGCGGTGCATCAGCCAGCCGATATAGGTCGCGAGCTGCTGCGCCTCTGGCCCGGGCAGCAACATGCAGTAGTTGAGGGCGTGCAAGAACCGCTGCTCACCGATCCAGCGTTTCTCGTCGACGAGGATGCGGTGCATCACTGCGATCTGTCCGGCCGGACCGCCGAATGAGAGCATCGCGATGCGCAGCCAGACCCAGAAGGCTTGGACGAGTGTGACCGGCTCCGGGCGTGCCGGGATTGCGGCCTCCGCCATCACCGCCGTCATGCCGGCACCTTGCCGCGCGCCGGCTGATGCGAGGACCAGTTGTGCTTCTCGCCCTGCGCGTCGCGGCACCAGCGATAGAGCGCGTCGTACACCGCCATGCCGGCTTCAAGCTGGGCGTGATCGTCATTGTAGATGCGCGACAGGCCAAGCGAGATGGCGAGCAGTCCGGCAGCCTCAGGTGCTAGATCGAGCCGATCGGTATCGGCACCCCGCACGATGGCGGCCAACCGAACCAGCGGTTTGTGCGTTTCCAGCCCGAAGGCCTCGACCATCACGTCGAAGGTGCAGCGCTCGTCGCGATGGCTCCAGAACACGCCTTCGTCCGCGACGTCGAACGGTTCGGCCCGCTGCTGGGTCGCGACGGTCAGCACCTCGCCGGGCGCGACGAACAGGAAGCGAGCCTCCGGATCGACGAAGCGCCGGATCAGCCAAGGACAGGCGATACGATCGACCTTGGGCCGCGCGCGTGTAACCCACCAGGTCCGGCCATCCTCATGCCGTGGCGGCAGATGGTCGAGCGAAACGGTCGGTAGGGCGCTTGCGGTCCATGCGGCGAACCCGCCTTCCAGCACTTCGGCTGCCACCCCTTCGCTGCGCAGGATCGCTGCTGCGGAAGCTGCCGCACCACCACCATCTGCGTCGATGATGACGGCGGCCGATCTGGCACCATAACCCCATCGGATCGGATCGGAGTGATCAGGGAACAGCGATCCCGGAATAGCTTTTTCCGGAGTATCGCGCAGGTCGATGATATGGGGGGCGCCGACCGATGCGACGAGGCGGGCGAGCTTTTCCGGTGTGATGGCGTTTGGAGCAGGCATGATGCGTCCCTTGCGTGGTCGTGCTGGACGCGATGCTCTAGCTGACGCCTCGTGGGGAGATCGCAATCCCCATGCACTCAATCAGCCATGCGAATGAGATGTTGTCAACCGACGATGGAGCGTCCGACAAACCGGGGGCGGTACACTGCCTCTCTTTATCAATGGCCGGGTCCGGTCGGCACCTGGCTACAAGGTGGCATGGTCACGCCGCTTTCTCGCCAATCGACGCGCAGCCACGGCCCGTCTTTCGCGCGTTCTTAGACCCGCCGCCGGACGGCACGCTCCGCGTCTGGGGGCGGACATTCCCTCAGGTTCGAACAGCATCGCCAAAGGCCGCCGTAACGGCGGCCCGTCGCCCGTGCGCAAACATGGAATCGGCAATCTTGGGGGTAGTCGTTCCGGAGCACATTTCGGTGTGGCTGCTCCCTACCGGCGATGGGACGGGATCATGTAACCCATCCCGGCCATCGATCAGCAGGTCCAGCGCCCGGTTCAACAGGGCAAGATTGGAGCGGCAGTCCGCAAATCCGCCTTCCCATTCCCAAGGAATAAGCAAGGCCCCGGGGGAGATCGGCGATCGAGCGTCATCCTGTAAGGGCGGGGAGACGTTATTCGGGCCGAGACAGGCTTGCCCGTCGATGAGGTGGAGGCTCGCGACCCTTCTATTTTGACAGACGCGCGCAACCCTGATCGCATCGGCCATATTCCGGGCGTCGAGATGAGCCAAGGCCCATGGCCGGGCATTATCCAGCATCGTGGCCATATCGGACTGGTGCTCCTCGTCGTGCGTTTCGCATGGGGCCACATAATGAGCGATGCCTCGTTTCCGGCACTGTTCCGACCACGCCTGGGCCAGCGCGTTATCCCGACTCCAGATCAGCAGAACCGGAACCGACTGCGCTTCGCTCAATGGCGGTGTTTTGATCGGATAAGGGATAGCGGGATAGACAAGCCGATCCGGACGCCGCCACCAGCCAAGGGCATGAGCGACCGGATGGCGTTCGGCGGCCGTCGGCAACCCTTTCCATAAGGACGCCAGGGCGGTCGGACGGGGCACACCATCGGATATGTCGAATACCCCCGCTTCATAGGTACCGGGACGGGTCAGCAAGGTATCCCATCCCTGCGAGCCCAGCAGCGACCACGCGGTGACCGCCCTGATGTCGACGCCTTGCTGGCGAAGCGTCACGCATCCGTCCCACGCCTCCGCTGCCCAGCGCAGCTGCTCCTCGCGGGTGCAGCCATTGTGCACTTCCGTTAATGCGATGGGCGTGCCGTAACGGTCCCAGGCTTCGCGAAGGGCTCCGGCCAGTCCGGGGGGCGGGGGATCGAGCACGCGTATCGCCTCGACATCGGCATAGGCGCGGCGCGCATTGCCGCCATGGGTGTGCGGCGGATAGCGTTGCAACCGATGGTCGAGAAAACGGTCGCTGGTCAGATAATGGTTTACGCCGACGATGTCGGGCGGGCTGGGATCATCGGCGATGCGCCGCAGCCGGTCGGAAAACCCGAAGCTCGCGATCCGCGCCCATAGCGGGTGATGGGGCGTGACACGCCCGAACAACAGGTCCCACCCGGCCCAGCGGCGTAAGTTATCGAACGCCGCCTGTTCGCTCAGGACGAGGGTCGCATAGGTGCGCCCCAAGTCATCGGTCTGGATCAGCCTCGCTGCCGGATTGATCCGACGGATGGCCCGCATCGCGGCCCTGGTGCCGTCGATCTGATTGAGCAGCGCCAGCCAGAAGGCGCCTTCGTCCCGTGCATGGGGATACCAATGGCCATAGAGCGCGGAGAACCGCGCCGTGGTCAGCGGTTCGTTGACCGGGGTCCAGTCGCCGATCCAGGGATAACGCTCGGCGACCTGTCGCGCATAGTCGCCCAGCCCGGCGGCGAACCCATCGTCGAGCAGATGGGTATGGGGCGGGCCGCTGCCATGATGGACCAGTCCGGCAATGGGCCGAATACCCAGCTTGCGCAGTCGCCCCAGCCGTTCGTCGCTCCATGACCAATCGGGCGTCCGTCCGTCCGCCATCACGCGTTCCCACAAGACGGGGTAGCGGATCGCGCGCAGACCCAGCCCGGCGAATAGGTCGAGATCGGTAATACGGTCCTGATGGCCGCTCAGGCGGACCTGATCGCGATAGCCTGTGGCAGTGCGATTGACGGTGCATTCCACGCCACCCCAAAGTTCCAGGCTGTCCATCCCAGTCTCCCTTCGGCCCAACGGATCGGCGTTGGCGGCGTTCCGGGAAACTGACTGATTTGCATTTATATACAGTGGGTTAGCTGGAACATGGCGGAGCGGCGGGATGTTTCTGTTTTGTAACAGAGACCTAGAAGGAGCTTTCGTGACCGCCCAGCTGTCGAGCGCCGCCCATGGCTCCAATAGCCTTTACCACCGTCGTCCGCGATCGACGCTGATCTGCTTTAGTCATCTTCGCTGGGCTTTCGTGTTTCAACGGCCACAGCATCTGATGACCCGCTTTGCCGCGACGCAGGATGTGTTGTTCTGGGAGGAGCCCGAATATCGGCCTGGCCTATCCGAACTACACCGGCGGACATGCCCGGAAAGCGGAGTAGTGGTGCTGACCCCGCAGCTGGACGAGGCCTTGCGAGGTCGGGAGGACGAAGTGCTGGCGGCCTTGCTCGACACCGAGCTGGTGAGTGTGACCGGCCCGGTTATTCGCTGGTATTACACACCGATGATGCTGCCCTTTTCGGACCATGTTCCGGCGGCGTGCATCGTCTATGATTGCATGGACGAGCTGTCCGCCTTCAAGGGCGCGCCGCCACAGCTGCTGGAGCGGGAACAGCAACTGATCGCGCGGGCCGATCTGGTCTTCACCGGCGGGACCAGCCTGTACGAGGCGAAGCGTAGCCGCCATTCGAACGTCCACGCCTTTCCCTCGAGCATCGATGTCGCGCATTTCGGCCGGGCGCGCTCGGGGGGCGAGGGGCCGGCCGACCAGGCGTCGATGCCGCATCCCCGGCTCGGTTTTGCCGGGGTCGTCGACGAGCGGATGGACCTGGTACTGCTGGCGGCGTTGGCCGACGCCCATCCCGAATGGTCGCTGGTCATCATTGGCCCCGTCGTGAAAATCGATGAAGCCGATCTGCCACGCCGCACCAATATCCATTATCTCGGCGGGCGGCCTTATTCGGCGCTGCCGGACTATATGGCGGGGTGGGACGTCGCCCTGATGCCCTTCGCGATCAACGAGGCGACGCGCTTCATCAGCCCGACCAAGACGCCGGAATATCTGGCGGCGGGGTGCCCGGTCGTCTCGACCCCGATCACCGATGTCGTTCGCCATTATGGTGCTCTGGCGGGCGTGGCCATCGCCGATACGCCCGCTGCCTTCGTGGCCGCGTGCGAAGCGGCGATGACCTTGCGGGCCGCTGGAAATGAGTGGCGCGACGCGGCGGACGCGCAGCTTTCACGCGGATCTTGGAGCAGCACGGCGCTGGAGATGACCGCGCTGATCGAGGCGGAGATCACGGGCCGCAACCGGCACGAACCCGTCGTGTCGCCCGTCACCTGGCCGCCGCTGCAGGACCGCTATGACGTGATGGTCGTCGGCGCGGGGTTCGCCGGGGCGGTAATGGCGGAACGACTGGCGTCCGATGCAGGCAAGCGCGTGCTGGTGGTCGACCGGCGGTCACATATCGCGGGCAATGCCTATGACCATCACGATGCCGCGGGCATCCTGGTCCATCGCTATGGTCCGCACATTTTCCACACCAATTCGGACGACGTGTTCGACTATCTGTCGCGCTTCACCGATTGGCGACCCTATGAGCATCGCGTGCTGGCCGATATCGACGGCACGCTGGTGCCCATGCCGATCAATCGCACGACGCTGAACACGCTATATGGTCTGGACCTTTCGAGCGATGCGGAGGTCGAGGCGTTTCTGGCGTCCCGCGCCGAGCCCATTGATCCGATCCGCACATCGGCAGATGTCGTGGTGTCGAAGGTTGGACGCGAACTCTACGAGACCTTCTTTCAGGGCTATACCCGCAAGCAATGGGGCATGGACCCGTCGGAACTCGACAAGTCGGTCACCGCGCGGGTGCCGACCCGGACCTGTACCGACGACCGCTATTTCGGCGACCGTCATCAGGCGATGCCCGCGCAAGGCTTCACCCGCATGTTCCAGGCGATGCTCAGCCATCCCAATATCGACCTGCTGCTGGGGGTCGACTATGCCGATGTTCGTGATGCCTATCCCCACGACCATCTGGTCTTCACCGGGCCGATCGACGAATATTTCGGCTATCGTTACGGCCGCTTGCCTTATCGCTCGCTTCGGTTCGAACATCGGACGCTGAACGAGGAACGGCATCAGCCCGTTGCCGTCGTCAACTATCCCGACGAGGCCGTTCCCTATACGCGGATTACCGAATACAAGCATCTGACCGGCCAGATCGCGCCGCAGACCAGCGTGACCTATGAATATCCCAGCGCGACGGGCGATCCCTATTACCCGATCCCGCGCGACGAGAACCAGGCGTTGTACAAACGCTATGAGGCGCTGGCCCTGGCCGAGCCGCATGTCAGTTTCGTCGGGCGGCTGGCGACCTATCGTTACTACAACATGGACCAAGTCGTCGGGCAGGCGCTGGCAACCTATCGCCGGTTGAAGCCGATGCTTCGGGGAATGGAGATAACGGGTTTGGCCGCCCTGGCGGGAGGACGCAGCGCCGCATGACCCACAGGGAAGGGGGCGGGGCGGCCAGGCCGGTCCTCCTGCTGGCGGCCCAGATCAACTTCGCCGTCGATTATGTCGCGAGCGTGCTGAAGGAACGACATATTCCGGTGATCGGCCCCTTGGACGAGCTGTCGCAGGGGATCCGGGTCCTGTTGACGGAGGATCTCCGGGGCGCGGTCATCATGGGAGCCTTTCGAGCGGAGGATCGCGAGCGGCTGGCCGAGATTCTGGCGCGCCAAGCGCTGCCCTATCTGACGGTCAGGAGCGACGTACAGCCCCAACAGGACGAAGATGGCGCTGCGCTGTTCCCACCATTTGGCGCCTTTCAGGTGGCGGACTGGATCGCGGCGCTGGCGTGATCGGCACGACAAGGTCGATGGTTGTTGCGAATATCCCGAAGGATTTGACGGACGACGGAGCGTGAACGGTCCGGCTAGAGTAGGGCAACGGCTTTCACGATATTGCTGAGGGGAACAGGCTTTTGCAGTCGGACGACCTCGGCAAGGTCAGCCGGGACCGCATCTGGGTCGTATCCCGTCAGGAAGATGAACGGTACGCCGCGTTCCTTAAGCGCATGCGCGATCTCAAAGCGTGGTCCGCCGCCGCCGAGGTTGAGGTCCAGAACGGCATGGGTCGGCGTTGCCGTCTTCAGCAGATCGAGCGTCGCTTCTTCGTTCGGGCAGGGACCAAGCACCGTGGCGCCAGCGCCGCGCAACACAGCAGCGGTGTCTCCCGCGATGTAATAGTCGTCCTCGACGACGAGCACATTGCAGCCCGTCAGATCCGGCGCTCCGGTCATATCCAGCGTTCCTCCAAATACAGCCGTTGGTGTCGGAGCGTCCGTCTCCAGGATGCTTTCACCTTCTTTCAGCGGAAATTCCAGGCGGCAGCATGCACCGCCCGGCTCGATGCCAAGTCGGCCCGTCCCGCCCAGTTCGTAAGGTATTCTGCCTTCGATCAGGTCGCTGCCGAACCCGCGCCTGGTCACTGGCCCGCGAGCGGGAGCACCAGCCTCGGCCCAGTCGATCGCCAGCCACGTGCGGCCGCGCTTCTCGAACGGCGCCCATTCCACCCGCAAGAGGCCTTCCGGGACGGAAAGAGCACCATATTTCAGGGCATTAGTCGACAGCTCGTGGAGCGCGAGCGTCAGCACCTCGACCGCCTTGGGCGACAGCTGCACATCCGGTCCGACCAGTTCATACTGGCCGCCGCCGCTCGCCTGGGCGCTGACTTCGCTTTCGACGATATCCCGCAAAGAGCCGCCGGTGTTTACCTGCCGGGTGAGCAGCGCCTGCACGCGGGCGAGTGCGAGGAGTCGTCCTTCGAGCAGGTTTCCATACTCGTTCACGTCCGCCGCGCCGTCGGCTGACCGTCGCGTCATGGAGCGGATCATCGCCATGATGTTCCGCACCCTGTGCTGAAGCTCGAGCAGAAGCACGCCCTGATGATCCACGGCGAGTTTGGCCTCGGTAACGTCCTCGGCAATCCCGCCGATCCGCTGGAACTGGCCCGTGGCGTCCTCCAGTGGAAAATCGGTGTTCCTGATCCATCGAAAGGCGCCGTCGGAGGACCGCTTGATGCGGAATTCGTGGACGACTGTCTGCCCCGTGCGCGCCGCCTCCAAACAGGCAACAGCTTCATCGCGATCATCGGGGACCACCATGACTGCCCAGCGCTTCACATCCCCCAGCAGTGCATCGGGTTGGACGCCATAGATCGCGGCGATGGCAGGGCTGGCGAATTCCATGTCCAGGCTGTTCGCTTCTCGAATCCAGAGACCGGCTGCAGAAGCGTCGGCGAATTGTCGGAACCGCTCCTCGCTGTTGCGAAGAGCCCCTTCACCGCGCACGCGCTCGGCGGCCTCCCAGGCGCGTTCGGCGGCTTCCTCAACCAAGGCGATCTCGGCGGACGTCCAGCGGCGTGGAACCTTGCTCGTGACGCCCAGCGCAAAGATCGGAGCACCGTCACGGCGCAAGGGACGCGACAGAAGCGCGGCGACATCCATCGATTTCAGGGCAACCTTATCCGCTTCGGATAGGGTCGGGTCGTTGGCGGTATCGTCGTAAACTAGAGTTTTCTCGAAAGTCTGGCGGCCTGCTTCAGGAAAGTCGGTAAAGCGAAGCGTGGCCGGTAGCGGCGCCATGTCGGGCGCGCGGACCTCATAGAGGACATTGGTCAAGTCGGCCGTCGGATTGTGCCTGGTCGCATAGCACCTGTCGACGAGCAGCTCCTCGGCAAGCAGTTGAACAGCGCGCTTGATGAGTGCCTGTTCGTCCGACTGCGACCGTATCGCGTCGGTGAAACGCAGCAAGAAAGCCTGGCGCTGTTCGCTCTGCCGCAGGACTATCTCGACACGCTTGCGGTCCGTGATGTCACTATAGAGCACCGCAAAGCGATCGCCGCCGCGCGGGAATACGTTTATGCGCAGCCACCGATCGACATGCTCGAAATAATGTTCCTCGAGTACCGACTGGCCACTGTCGACCACCTGAGCGTAAGTTTCCACATACCAGGGATCACGCCCGGGAAACGCCTCTGTGGCACGCCGGCCGCGGAGCGTCTCCGGAGCCATGCCGGTGTGGTGCACGATCGAGGGGTTCAGATCGATGTAGCGAAAGTCCACCGGATGGCCGGCATCGTCCCGTACAAGTTCGCAAACGGCAAACCCTTCGTCCATTTCCTCGAACAGTGTCCGAAACTTCTGCTCGCTTTCGCGCAGTGCCGATCGTTCGACTGCGGCTTCGTCGAGGGCGGAGGTGATTTGGAACGCGGCCGCGGCGAACCGCGCGAGGCTCTGCAAGATGCGCGCATCTTCTGCATCGAACCGTCCGTCTGGGGTATGCTTGATGGCCCAGAGGGTGCCGACTGCCTTGCCCTCTGCGTGCCAGGGCGTGAGAAGATTCTCATAGATACGTGGCTCGACACCCCGGAGGGTCGGAAAGAACCGCTCGGCCTTGTCGAACAGCAGTACGCAGTTGCGTTCCATCACCGTTCCGCAGGGGCTCGCCTCGGCGGGCATCGTCCCATGAAGATTCGGCGCGAACGCGCCCGCGGCGGCGCACCAGCGGAGGACTCCGCCTGCTCCATCAGGCTCTAATATGCTGATGCCCGCCGAGTCGGCATGGCACAGCTCCATGACGAGCTCGGCACACTTCTGCAGCACCCCGCGTGGGTGAGCCGCCATCTCCTGGGCCAAGAGCCCCAGCGCTCCGTTCTCGCGTTCGTAGTCTGGCGGCCGGGAGGGCCGGTTCGCCAGTTCGGCCGTGATCAGGACGTCATCGACCTTTGGGACGGGGCCGGGATTGGCAGTGCTCGTCATTCTAGTCTCATAGAGCACCGTCGAACCTTGGCTGCTCCAAAGATCAAGAACCTAAGTGAGGAAAAGGGCATTTCTCTGCAATGGACTGAACTATGCTAGGCCGGCCGGGGGGCTCTTATCGGCCTGCCTCTCCGTGCCGCCGCAAGCCGCCAGGCTCTGATGTCTCCCATCTAATCGAACCGACCTCAATAGTTCGCAGCGGCGGTTGCGGCCCACGCCATCGTCACAGCGCCACGGCCGCTGCTGGCGCAGCGTGGAGCCGTTCGATGTCGGCACGTGGAGGCGCACCGAATAGTCGCCTATATTCTCGGCTGAATTGTGATGGGTTATCATAGCCGACGGCAAAGCCTGCCGTGCTCGCCGTGGCACCCTCCGTCAGCATCAGGCGTCTGGCTTCCTGCAACCGCAGCTGCTTCTGATATTCCAGCGGCGTCATGCGGGTGATCGCCTTGAAGTGTGCGTGGAGCGAGGAGGCGCTCATCCCGGCCTCGGCTGCGACGTCGTCGATGCGGATTGGCGCATCGAAACGCCGGCGGATGGCGGCGATCGCGCGGCTCACCTGATTGAGATGGCTGCCAGCGGTTGCGACGTGACGAAGCATCGGGCCGTGCGGTCCGGTGAGCAGGCGATAGAGGATTTCGCGCTCGATCAGCGGTGCCAGCGCGCGGATCGTGTCGGGTCGGTCGAGCAGTCCGACCAGCCGGCATGCCGCGTCGATCAGGTCGGGATCGCCGGGGTAGACGCCGAGCACCGGCAGAGCCGTACGGGCCACCCCGCTGCCCTCGCTCGCCATGAGATCGGCCAGCATCGCGGCATCGAGATCGATCTTGCAGCAGAGATAGGGTCGCTCAGGACTCGCATCGAGCACATGACCGACCAGCGGCAAATCGACCGAGACCAAAAGGTAATGAGCCGCATCATAGATCACGCTGTGCTCGCCGATCGACACCCGTTTCGACCCCTGGGCTATTATGCAAAGGGAGGCCTCGTAGACGGCAGGCGTGGGGGTGCTCGGTGCGTCGGCCCGGATCAGCGACACATGCGGCATCGCCGTGCTGCAAATGCCTGTACCCACGACGTGTCGATCGATGAGGGTGGAGAGTTCGGCGATCCGGTTCATGCCGACGATCCTTCCCCACTCGCGCGTCACGGGCAAGCGTCCGGCGCGAAATCTGGAGGATCGTGCAAGCCATTCGGGCGATCGCTCTACCGCCCGACATGGCCGATGGCCCATCTGTGTTCCGTCACCACAACGGAAAGGCAGCATCATGGCAGGAAATATCGACAAGGTCGTCCTCATCACCGGCGCGTCGAGCGGGATCGGTGAGGCAACTGCGCGCGAACTGGCTGCGACCGGCGCCCGGCTGTTCATCGGCGCGCGTCGCGGAGAGCGTTTGAAGGCACTGGCGGGGGAACTGGGCGAGACCGTCGCCTGGCGGGAACTCGACGTCACCGACGGCGCCGACTTCGACGCGTTCGTGGAGGCCGCTGAAGCGCGCTTCGGACATGTCGACGTGCTGGTCAACAATGCGGGTGTGATGCCGCTTTCGCCGCTCGCTGCGCTCAAGCGCGACGAGTGGAAGCGGATGGTCGACGTCAACATCCACGGAGTCCTCAACGGCATCGCCGCCGTGTTGCCCCGGTTCGTGGCGCAGAAGAGCGGCCATATCGTCAACGTCGCCTCGGTCGCCGCGCACATGGTGATGCCGACCGCTGCGGTTTATTGCGCCACCAAACATGCCGTACGTGCGATTACCGAGGGGCTGCGGCAGGAGCATGACGAGGTCCGCTCGACGTTGATCTCGCCGGGCGTGGTCGCCACCGAACTTGGCCATGACATCACCGATCCTGAGATTGCGGCGGCACTGACCGGATGGCGAAAGAAGTCGCTGACGCCGGACGCGATCGCGCGAGCCGTTCGTTATGCCATTGAGCAGCCGGAGGGTGTCGACATCAATGAGGTGATCGTACGCCCGACCGCAGCGGATATGTAAGTGCTTGGGCGTGCCGGTGCCGTAACTGGCACGCCCAACCGACGGGTTCGTCCCCATGGACCAGCGGCAAGTATCGGACAGCTAGGAGCGGATCGGCAACAACCCGGATTGGGTCGATGCGACCTCCCTTCGTTCGTCGAAGAGAATGCGTTGCGTAATTCTGTGGGGGCAGGCCGATGCCGATCACCCATTCCGGTACGCGACGGGCATATCGGCGTGTGTTCCAGGTCGCTGAGGCGATTGTCGTTTTGTCGAAACACCAAAGTTGCGTATGAAGGTAGTAGCCATCTGACGGTTGGTGCCAAAAACCGCACTTCGCATCGCCGAGAGGGCTCGATTGCGATCGCCCGCCAAATGGACGTTCGTTTTTTGCGTTATAGCGACAGGTGACAACCATATGGCTCTATCACCCGATTATTACGCCGTTCTCGGGGTGCCCTCGACGGCCAGTCGCGACGCTATCCACTCCGCGTGGAAGGCACTGCTTCGTCAATATCACCCCGATGCCAATCATGGTGTGGACGTTTCTGCTCGCGCCAAGGAAATCAATGAGGCGTATGCCGTTTTAGGCAAGAAGGAAGCCCGCGCGGCCTATGATCGTTTGCAGTCCAGGCCGTCCGCCCATCAGGCTACTGCGGATCGCCCGCTTCACCCAAGGAAAGCGGGCAGGCGGCCTATGCGACCTAACCCGTCAATGCAGCCCAGCGGTAGCTTCTCGCAGCCGCTAGATACCAACGACTGGCTGATCGGCCTGCTACTGCTGATCCTTACCGCCGCACCGTTGGGGACGATCCTGGTTCTGTGTTACGAGGAGTCCGGATCAACCTCTACCGTCCGACATGGCGTGACCGTTCACCGCGTTCCTTAGCTTGCCGCCAAAGCCGTCTACACGTTGTCGGGCACTGGGCGCGAACGTCGGCAGCCTGGCTCTTGAAAAGTGGCCGAAGTTGAGCAGCGGAAAAAGGATCACGAATGTTTGATCCTGAGTCCTCATCGCATTGAACAATGTCATTCAACCGAGACGGCTGCCTCGGCCCCGTTCCACTTGCCCGCGAGGCCCGGCACCTCCTCGAGTTGGCGCACCTTGCTAAAGCTGCCACGCTCATCCCGATATCTCACGATCTCGAAACCATGCCCTCTCAACTGGGGCACCGCGTCCAGTTCCGCAGCGATCGCGCTGTTCAGGTCGATCATCAACGTCTCCTATTAATCGATATGAACGAACGGTGCTGGATGGTGTGCCATCGATTGCCAGATGGGCGTTTATTTGTCGGATCGGGGGTCCGAGGCTATGCCGACGTGATGTTATCCCTATCCGGGTATTACAATCTCGGGCCGCGTATCCCTTCGGAATGCCGCCCTGCCGGACAATCGGTGCAACCGACGGTGGCTATGCCAGATTCAGCATCCAAAGGTGTACGCCGCCAGTCACAAATAGGCGCTCTTCGCGGATGTCGAACGCGCAATTGCTGCATGTGTCAGGGGTCGGTACGGTCGCGAGATGCGTGCCGGCGGCGTCGAACAGCTCGACCCCCTTTGCCGAACTGCTCCATAGCCAGCCGCGTCGGTCGACGGTGAAGCCATCGGGTATTCCTTCGGCCACCGTCGCGAACTGGCGTCGGTTCGACAGCGTGACCCCGTCCCAGTCGAAGGCATAGATCGCGACCTCGCCCTCGCCATGCTCGGGTGTCTGCGAGGCGTAAAATGTCCGCTGATCGGGCGAGAAGGCGAGGCCGTTGGGCTGCGCCATGTCGGCCATCCGCTGCACCGCGCCGTCATTGCCGATCCGGCAGATCGCGGTGCGCCCGCTTTCCGAACCGCCGGGCACGCCTTGTTTGGGATTTTCCAGTCCGAAGGTCGGGTCGCTGAACCAGATCGCCCCATCCGGGGCGACGATCAGGTCGTTGGGCGCGTTAAGACGGCTGCCCTCTGCCGCCCATGCGATCGGCGTTGCAACGCCTTTACCGTCGGACCGGCTGATCGCGCGACGACCATGTTCGCAGTGCACCAGTGCGCCATCCGGCAGCACGGCATTGCCGTTGATGAATGGCGTCGCGTCGAGCAACACGTCGACTGCACCGTTCTCGCGCCAGCCCAACACACGGCGGCCGACAATGTCGCTCCATACCAGCGTTCGTTCGCGCGGCCACCAGGTCGGCCCCTCGCTCCAGCTCGCCCGGTCGTACAGCGTGACGAGCCGGGCGTCACCGAGCACCGCGTTCGCGTCGGCATGGTGGATCACAGGGGGTGCCACCTCGGTCGGCTCGGGCGGTCCGGGCTGACGCAACCGGGCAGGGATCAGCAGCGGGGCGAGCGGCGTCGCCTGTGCGTCCGTCATGCCCCGAACGGATCGCGTGTCTGCGCGGCGGGTGACGTAGCGAACTGGATCATGATCTGGAAACAGGGCTCGTCGCCGATCTGGCCCGATCGGTGCCCCTTGCCATCGGTCGTGCCTTGGTCCTGGCCGAAATGGATGTCGCCCGGCCCCATTTCCACGCGATTTCCGTCCATCGTCTCGATGAACCAGCGACCGCGCAATGGAATCACCCATTGCGCCTTGGGACTTTCGTGCCAGTCCCCGACCCAGCCCACCGGCAAAATCGCGAAGTTGATCGCGCTCACTTCGCCGGGGAACGGCCGCATCCATTGCGGGTCCGCTCCGCCGCCCACACTTTTCTGACCAAAGCCGGTCATGTGCGACAGGTCGATCCGGCTGCCGCCATCCGCGCCGGTCCACATATGGAGGAAGGGTAGCACCGGCGGCTGCTCGGCATCGGTGCCGTCATTGTCCAGCGTCACCCCGGTCGGCAGATCGGTCATCCTCGTTTCCTCCACCCTGACGACCCGGCAGGATCGCGCAGCGATGGCCTAACGGCGTGGGCGCGCGGAGGTTTCGTGCGATCCGGAACGTCGCGGGCTTCGTAACCGGCGGCGCGGTTTCACGATTTGGCGCGATCGCCCAGGCGGGATTCGTCGTCGTCGCTGCCGAATATCGCGTCGTGCCCGATGTCTTTCCGCCGCCGCTCGAGGATGGCACCCTCCGCAGCCTTTCCAACGGTCCTTCGGCCCGTCGGAACCTTGGGCTGCTCCGCCCACCACGCGGCGGGAATACAGGTCGATCATGACCGCCAGAGACGGCTTGCCGCCATGGCTGCCGGGCCGGCGCTCATAGCCGATCTGCGCCTTGATGCCCGCCGATCTGGTTAATCTGGCAACCCGGTCCGGGCAGCGGGTTTCGCCGTGATCCAGCAGGTCGTCGTGCAGCTTGCGGTATGCGGCGATGCCGACCAACTGCGCGGCTCGCCGCGCGATGCAGGTGCCGTTCCGGTCATCCCCGGCCGGCGCAACCGTAAGCGCATCATCCGCTATGATAAAGATCGATACCGCGGTCGGCACCTCATCCAGAACGCCTTCTGCCGCCTCAAGGAATTCCGTCGCGTCGCCGCTCGCTATGACAAGCTCGCCGCCAACTTTCTCTCGGGCGTAACCCTCGCCACCGCGTTGGCCTTCCGCCTCTGATTGGGTCTCGGTCCTGAAAAGATGGTGGATACATCATCTTCCGAATAAATTAAAGGTATATGAATAGTTGTACCTGCGAACCAATTAGCGTCGCAGATTCAAGGAAAGTTCATTTGTCGAAGATATAAATATCGAGCACAATCGCCTATTTGAATGCTGTAGCGAACGGGAAGGTCCTGTAAACCTTCCCGCTCCCTTAGATGCTGTAGTTACGAGTGCAGCGACGCCGCATCGAGATCCACATTCAACTCCCGCGACCAGAGGCGCAGTGCGCGGCACTGGCCGACGAAGGTCTTGGCGTCCTTGGCCTTGGCAAGGCCGACAAAGCCTTCGTCTCGTTCCGTCACCCCGGCGGCGTCGAACAGGGCGTTGGCGGCGTCGTTGTGACCGATGAATTTGCAATGGGCGAAGGCATCGGCGACGAAGTCCTTTGCTGTCGCATCCTTGGCGAGCATGGCCACGCCCGTCTCGGATGGCAGGACGGCCACCGCATCGTACAGCACCGAGGGGCCGCCATCGATCTTCTGCTTGGCGGCGACCTTCTTGCCGTCGTCGAGCGTCACGCCGCCGATTTTGGGCGCGACGACCTCCCACAAACCGCCTTCAGCCTCCAGCGCCTTGGTCAATGCGGCGAACAGATCGGCGCTGCTGCCGTCCGTTAGTAGGATGCCCATCTTGCGCCCCTTGAAGTCCTTGGGACCGTTGGACAGGATGCTCAGCTTGGTCGAGGGCGGTAGGTCGAGCGTCGGTTTTGCGGCCTTTGCCGGTTCGGGCAGATCGAGCCCCAATCCATCCGCGACCGTTGCAGCCAGTCCTTCGTCGATCAGGCGCAGATGCGAGACGGCGCGCGCGCGGATATCGACCCGCTCGACCTTCGACAGTTCGAACACCAGCGCGTCGCCGATATGCTTCTGCTCGATGGGCTGCTGGCTGACAAAAAACTGCCGCGCCTGGCTGTAATGGTCGGCAAAGGTCTCAGCGCGGATACGCTGCTTGGTGCCCTGTACCTCGGCGGGGAAGCTGCGATAGCCGATGGTCGGGTTCTCACGCGGCCCGCCATCGGGGCCCCAGCTATTGGGTTCGTAATTGGCGCGCCCCTTGGGGTTGCGCATCGCCATATGGCCGTCCTGCTGGAAGTTCATCACCGGGCAGCGCGGCGCGTTGACCGGGATATGGGTGAAGTTCGGCCCGCCCAGCCGCTTCAGCTGCGTATCCAGATAGGAGAAGTTGCGCCCGTGCAGCAGCGGATCGTCGGAGAAGTCGATGCCCGGCACGACATTCTGGGTGCAGAAGGCGACTTGTTCGGTGTTGGCGAAGAAATTGTCGACATTGCGGTTCAGGGTCAGCGTGCCGATGATGCGGACAGGCACCTCCTCCTCGGGGATCAGCTTGGTCGAATCGAGATGGTCGAAGGGCAGGCGGTCGGCCGTTTCCTGATCGAACAACTGAACACCCAGATCCCATTGCGGAAAGTCGCCGCCTTCGATCGCGGTCCACAGGTCGCGGCGGTGGAAATCGGGATCGGCTCCGTTGATCTTGACCGCCTCGTTCCACAGCACCGATTGCAGGGCCTGGCGTGGTTTCCAATGGAATTTGACGAAGGTCGACTTGCCCTCGGCATTGACCAGCCGGAAGCTGTGGACGCCGAAACCCTCCATGGTGCGGAAGGAGCGTGGGATCGTCCGGTCGGACATCTGCCACATGACCATATGCCACGCTTCGGGGCTTAAAGACGCAAAGTCCCAGTAATTGTCGTGCGCCGACTGGGCCTGGGGAAAAGCACGGTCGGGCTCCTGCTTCACGGCGTGGACCAGATCGGGGAATTTGATCGGGTCCTGGATGAAGAAGACGGGGATGTTGTTGCCGACAATGTCCCAATTGCCTTGTTTGGTATAGAATTTGACCGCGAAGCCGCGCACGTCGCGCGCGAGGTCCATCGACCCCTTGTTGCCCGCGACCGTCGAGAAGCGGACGAATACCTCGGTCTGCTGGCCGACCGTGCTCAGCACATCGGCTTGGGTGTAATCGGCCAGGCTGTCGGTCAGTTCGAACACGCCGTGTGCGCCATAGCCGCGTGCATGGACCACGCGCTCGGGGATGCGCTCATGGTCGAAGTGGAAGATCTTTTCGCGCAGGATGAAGTCTTCGAGCAATGTCGGTCCCCGCTCGCCCGCGCGCAGGCTGTTCTGATTGTCCGAGACGGGAACGCCCTGTTGGGTGGTCAGCGTCCGAGCCGTGTCGTCGGTGCTCTGGTGCGTCTCCCCCCCATGGCCCTGTGGCTCGGCATAATGCGTGGGCGTATCCGATCCGGCAGGAAGGGCAGGGGGCGTGGTGGACGTCTCGCCCTTTGTCGCGCCTGCGCGGGACTTCGTTTTGTTCGCCATGATGCTGCCTTTGCGTCGTTGAGGAATGCCTGCCTTCCCAACGCGCGGATCGAACAATCGCCCTCTCACTAAATGATTGATATTAATCAAGGCTTATCGGAGGCACCTGTCGTACACATGCGTCATTGATCTGGATGGGTCGCCGCAGTCTGCCGGGCATGGGAGAATGATTCTGAACGAGGACCTCCCCCTGGTCATCTGTGTTCCGGCGCGCAACGAGGCGGTCCTGCTGCCCCAATTGCTGTCGGCGATCGCCGGACAGTCGGTGGGCGGGAATGGCGTGCACCTCTGCCTGTATCTCGACGATTGCCGGGACGGCAGCCGGGATATGCTGGATCGTATGCAGCCGGTCTTGCCGTTCGGGGCGACCATTAAGCTGGGGCCTCGGGATACGGAGCCCAATGCAGGCATGGCCCGCCACGCGGCGCTGGCGATGGGCCTCGAACGGCTGGCGGGCGCAGAGGGGCTGTTGTTCACGACCGATGCCGACAGCATGCCGCATCGCGACTGGATCGCGGCGGGGCGCCGGGCCCTTCAGGAGGCGGACGTGGTGGCGGGGCGTATCCTTCGCTTCGACGCGACGCGCGATCCCCGGCAGTGCCGCATCGAACGCTATTATGATCGGCTCCACCAATATCGACGCCTGGTCGACCCGGTGCCATGGGAGGCGCGGGATAGCCATCATTTCGGCGGGGGCGCCAATATAGCGGTCCGCGCGTCCGCCTATCGCGCGATCGGCGGGTTTCGGCCCCTGCCATCCGGCGAAGATGCCCGGTTTCTCGATGATGCGGCGAGGGCCGGTTTCCGTGTCCGCCGCGACGGGGCCATGGCGGTCGACACGTCTTCCCGCCGCGATGGACGGGTCGCCGGGGGCCTTGCGGACATGTTGCGAGCGCTGGACCACGGTGAAGTGCCATCCATGGCCGACCCACGCGGATCGGCATGGCAATGGCACGCACAGGCGGCGGCGCGACGGAGTTTCGCGACGATCAACCAGATGGATGTCCGCGTAGCGCTGGGGCAGATTTTGGGCCTGACGGCGGATCATGTTTTGGGCGTGGCGCGCGACTGTCCCAATGGCGAGGCATTCGCGATGCGTATCGTTCCGGCGCCCGCGGTCCATGACGCCATGGTGTCGCTGACCGCGGCCGAAGACATTCTGGGCGAACTGGAAAGCCGGTGGTGCGAGGTCGCGGCATGACGATGATGGCCGATCAACTGAAAGCTGCGATCGCTGGCCTGGGCTGGGCCGATGATCCGCCCGGCGATCCGCAAACGGCGGACGAGCTGATCGCGCTGCTGGCGAGGCTATACGAAATCGGCCGCAGCGACCTTCCGCTTGCCCGCCTGGTCGAGGGGCATGTCGATGCCGTGCAGATCGTCCGGCGCTACGGCACGGCCGCTCAGGTCGACATGCTGCGCCGTGCCTTAGTGCGCGGCGCGACGCTGGGGATGTGGAATGCCGGGCTGCCTGGCGAGGCGTTGCGGCTGGACGACGGGCGGCTGAGCGGCGGCAAGAGCTATGCCTCGGGGGCGGGTGTGCTGAGCCATGCGCTGGTCACGGCGGACACGTCCGCGGGCGTGCAACTGCTCCTCCTCAACCTTTCGCACGTACCTCCGGCGATCGATACCGATTGGTGGCGGGTGATCGGCATGCAACGATCCGAGACCCATCAGGTGCGCTGGCATCATGCGCCGATCACCGATGCGGATCGGATCGGCCAGCCTGACAGCTATGCGCGCGAGCCCTTTTTCAGCGGCGGCGCGCTGCGTTTCGTGGCGGTTCATGCGGGCGGGGTGGCGGGCATCTGCGACCTTAGCCGCGATCATCTGGTGAAGACGGGGCGCTCCGACGACCCCTTCCAGGCCGCCCGGATGGCCGAGCTGTTCGCACTGGCCGAGGGTGCGGCCGCCACCGTGCGGCGGACGGCGCGGCTGTGGTTCGAGGATGTGGACCGGGGCGATGAACCGCGCCTGGCGCGTGTGGCGGCGGCCCGACTGGCGGTGACCGATGCGGCCGAGCGGGCGATGGTCGTCGCGCGCGAGGCGGTGGGGCTGGCTGGCCAATTCCATGGCCATCCTCTGTCGGCCATGCTCAGCGATCTGGCGGTCTATCTTCGCCAACCCGCCCCCGACGCCCAAAGGCTCCGCATCGGTCGCGCGGTTCGACAGGGTCTGTTGGTGCCAACCTTTTGAAGCTGGATCTCAAAGCCGTTCGCCGCGCGGTGGTTGTCGCGCCCCATCCCGATGACGAGATCATCGGGGCTGCTGGCTTGATACAGGCCTTGCGGCGGCAGCGCAGCATGATTCGGGTTATCGTGGTCAGCAATGCCGCTGCCTCGCATCCCGACAGTGCCGCGTGGCCCCCCGCACGGCTGATTGACGCGCGGCGCCGGGAAAGCCTGCTGGCGCTTCGCCGTCTGGGGGTGACGCGTGATCATGTGACCTTTTTGGGGCTGCCCGATGGCGGGCTTTCCACGCGACCGGTGCTGTGTCGTCAGCTGCTGAGCCGGGCAATATGTCATTGCCGGGATTTGGACATGCTCGTCGGCCCCGCCATGACCGACGCGCATCCCGATCACCGGGCCGTGGCGGCGGCGCTTTGGGATACGCGGTTCGCCGGACGACGCATGACCTATCAGGTCTGGCCGCCGCAACGCGCGAGGTTCGCCCGAGGCCGGACCGTTACGCTCGCGGGCGGGGCGGCGGCGAAGCGATCGCTGATCCGGATGCATCGCACCCAATTGGGGGCGATCACCGACGATCCTCATGGCTTTGCCATCGCATGCCATGAACTCGCGGTTTTCGCGCACCCGGTCGAACAGTTCGTCGAGGACAGGCGATGAGGCCTATCGATCTTACGGGTTTCGCCGAGAAATTCGCAGCCCATGACGACCCGTGGCGAACATATTCCGACCGCGACGAAGCCGTGAAGCGCGCGGCGATCCTGCATGCCCTGGGGCCAGGCCCCCTTGGCCGCGTGCTGGAGTTGGGAAGCGGCAACGGATCGAACAGTCGGGCCATGGCCGCTCGCGCCTTGCGTCTTCATGCGACAGAGGGGACCGTCGAGGGTACGGCTCTGACCGCCCGCGCCATCGCGGATCGCCCTCGCGCGCGCGCCATCCGCTTGGCCTTACCTGCACGCTTCCCGCAGAGGAACTATGATGCGATCGTGATCGCGGAACTCCTCTATTATCTTCCCCCGCAATCGATGAGGCATGTCGCCAAGTGCGTCGCCCAGGCGCTACGCCCCGGCGGACGACTGGTGCTCGCGCATCACCGCATCGACTATTACGACTTCGCGCAGCACGCCGCCGGGATACAGCAACGCTTTCTCGACCTGACCGGCACGTCCTGGCGGACGGATACGGTGCGTCGTCAAAGACGATGGCATGTCATCGTCGCACGCCCGATTTGCGAGGCCCGCCCCGGCGGCCAGGCCACTTTCGACCTTCATACTTCCGCATTCCAGCGATAGTAGTTCAAGGGAAGTGTTCGATAGCTCTCAAGAAAAGGCGCTATGATCCGGGAAGCTCTACTGTCAGCATCAAATGCCCATATTTGGGGCTTGCCGCTAGCGTTTTAGCTGAGTTTTCAACTCCGGCAGGACCTTGATTTCAAACGACGGGGCGGATGGGGCGGCAAAGCGACGGACTGCGGCTCGGACCTGGTCGGGCGTCACTGCCTGCCTGCTGGTCACGCCGTCCCGGATTGCGGCGACTTCCGCCGGATTGTCCAAGTTCGCCATGATGAGGCCAGCCCAAAAGTCGTTGCCCTTTGTCGCGCGCTCGATGGCGCCCACCGTCGTTGCCTTGGCGCGGGCAAAGGCATCGGCATCCGGGCCGTGCGCGGCTATATCCGTGATGACGGCCGTCAGCGCTGCCTCAAAGTCGGCCATCCGGTCGGTTCGAAGCTGGGCACCGGCGACGAGGGCGCCATAATGCGGAATGTCGCCGCCGCCGTAATTATAGCTCACGAACGGTGCATAGCTGCCGCCCTGGGTTTCGCGGAAATCTTCGGTCAGGCGGGTCTGGATCAGGCTTGCCGCAAGTTCGAGCGCCCGTCCGGTCGTGACGTCATCGAACAATCCCTGCGTCGGCCATATGCGTGCCACCATCGCCTGTGTGGGGTCGCCGCGATGCTGAAACACGACAGGATCGGCGGCAGGCAAGGACGCGGACACCGCGCGCTGCGCCGCATCCAATGGCACATTCTCACGGGAGGGCAGGGTGCCGAAGCTCTTGGCGACCGCCGCGATGATCGCGTCCCGATCAAAGTCGCCGACAACGCCAACCTTTACCGGTCCCTGGCTCAGCCGCTGCTGCCAATAGGACTGGAATGCGGGCAGCGTCACCGCGTCGACCTCAGTGATCGGCGGTGTCGCCCGGAAACGTGTATCGCCGCCAAACAGATAGGGAGTGGCGAATGCGGAGAACACCGCCCCAGGTTGATTGTAGATAGCCTGATAGGCGGCGTTCGTCGCGTCCTTCAGCCGCGCCAGCGGGGCGGGTCGATAGTTCATCTGTGTCATGGCGACCGTCATCAGCCGGAACATGTCGGCGACATCGTTTCGGTCGCTATCGCCACGCAGCAACACCCCGTTCAGGGCGGTCCCGATCCCGAACCCGACCGCTCGCCCCGACAGAAGGCGGGTCAGTTCGTCGGGGGAAAGGCCACCATAGCCGCTCGCCAGCAAGGCGCCGTTCGTCCATATGAGGCCCGGATCGTTGGGACGTTCGCCCAGCACGCCATGCCCGATCAGCACACTGACGCGGATCTTGTCCTTTTCGAAAGCCGTCGGCTTGAGGTCCAGTTCGACGCCGTTGGAGAACAGGACGCGCTCCACGTCCAAACCCGGCACGATCGATGTCGAGGCGACGGTGGCCGGATGACCGGATAGCTTCAGGTCATCGAACGACACGGTGCGAACGGCCGCCTCGCGACTGGCGGCCACCTGTCTGGCACCGGCAAGAGCCGTCTGTACCGCCGCGTCCCCGCCCGCAACCGGCGTCGAGCTGTACACGATGAGTCGGGGGTCGGGGGACAGAAGGCGTCGGATGGCGGCTTGCACGGTCGTCGGCGTGAATGCCTTTTGCTGCGCGACGAAGAGGTCGCGGTAGAATGTGCTTGGCCCGGACACGTCTCCCTGGTCGACGTCGCCGATGAAGCTGTTCGCCAAATCGGCTGACGTGCGGGTATCCTGCTCCGCGATCCGGCGGTCGAGCATCTTGGTGACGAAGGTCACCTGCTGGTCGATCTCCGCCTGGGTCGGGGGAGACGCGATCGCACCGTTCAACACGCCATAGGCCGTGTTCAGCGCCGCCTTCCATGCGCCGGGTTTGGGAACGACACCTACGGTCAGTTGATCCTGGACATGACGGCTGGCATTGAGGGCCACCCCGGCATTGACGACCGCCTCGCCCTTTTGCGCCTCCGTCCCCAGACGGGCGTTCAGAATGCCGACCGCGATCCAGTCGAGATATTGCCGCTGCTGACGCGACACCGTCCAGGGACGATCGTCATGCGGCGTGACATAGGCCAGCTGGAAGCTGTTGGGGATCAAGGGATCGGTGACGACCGCTGCAGGCTTTGCCGGGCGGACAGGAGCGCCGTAATCAGGTTCGCTCGGTTCGCTTCCCGAGGCAGACCAGTCGCCGAAGGCGCGGCGCACACCGGCCTCCAGCATGGCGGGATCGGCATCGCCGGCCACGACGACCACGGTGCGCGACGGCCGGTACCAGCGTTTGTAATAGGCCTTTAGTCGTTCGGCACTGGCGGCATCCAGCGTCGCCTCCGACCCGATGACGTCGCGGTCTGCAGCCTTGGTCCCGGCCAAAAGCAGCGGATTGGCGATCTGCTTCACCTTCTCGGCCATTGGCGGCATCCGCAACGCGCGTTCCGCCAGCACGACCTTGCGCTCGGTCGCCAGCGCGACCGGATCGATCGTCGCACGGCTCATCATCTTGGCCAGCACGGCCATCGCCTGATCATAGGACGTGCCATCATTCTTCGGCAGGTCGAGGACGAAGGTCGTGGCGGTCAGCGTGGTAAAGGCATTGGTGTCGCTACCGAAGCTGGCGCCGAGACGCTGCCATATCTTGATGCCTTCGCCATCCGCGAAATGGTCGGTGCCACGGAATACCATATGCTCGAGCATATGGGTCCAGCCCTGCTGCTCGTCGGTTTCCATCAGCGCGCCGTCAGCGACCCTGATCCGTACCGAGATAGTGCCGGGGGGCTGCGTTCCGCGGCGTACGGCGAAGCGGAGGCCATTGGGAAGGGTGCCGGTACGCCACGCCGGATCCAGCGGAATTTCGCTCCCGGCGTTCTGCCACGACGTCGGCAGGCTCTGGCTGATGATCGGCTTCGTGGCAGGCGCCTGGGCCAGAGCGGATGTCGAGGCCATAAGCGATAGGGTGAGGTACATGCCGCGCGTAATAATCATCATGACTTAGTGGCCTGACTTGGAATTTGTTGCGCCTAAAATCCTTATTCAAATGGTTGATGCCGTTTTGGATGGAACTCAAGAACTATTTGTAAATATGATTATTAAATATGGTGTCATGAGTAGTGAGATTACACGATGGAAGTTTGATATGTGTGTTGAAATACGAAATTTTGTATTTATAGCAAGTAATTGGAAGGAGTGAGGCGCGGCGTCATTCCAGGTTGTAATGAGGCATGGGCGGCGGTTAAAGAATTCGCTCGTAGTGCCGTAGCTTCTGGCTCAAATTGCTCGACGTGCCGGCGAAGGCTGGCGTGGCCACTTAAAATACCGCGATCAAGCTTATAAAAGCGCAACGCTTGGCGCTTAGCCGGAAAATGGGCCGCCTGATCCACGGGGCGCTCGCATGATGGGCGGGCGAGCAAGCCTGTCCTGAGACTGTCGAGGGGGCTGGTCGAATGCGTTGCCTCCCGACATAGGCGGCGGTTCCAACCGGCCATGCGGTTCGCCACCCGCTACGTCCGCCTCGCCGCCGACTTCCTCCCAGGCGCGCCCATTGTAACCGCGATCGCTATCTGGCTCGAATTTCTGCCAATGCGTATTCATAAACAAGTTGCAGTTTCATGAAGATTAGTTTTCATTTCGAATCACTCACCGATCGAGTGAGTGACCGAAAGTTGCGTGTCTACCCTTTGGGTGGCTGCCCGCGACCTGTGATCCTGACGCTGAAGAGGATGCTGATGGCGTGGTGACGGTTTCATACCGTCGCCCTGTTCAGCGTTCGAGCCAAGGGGAATGGGGTAGCTATGGCGACACGGCGCACGGTACTCGGTAAGCTGGGAATGTTGGCGGGGCTTGGCCCCATGATGGGGGCCATGCAGGCTTTGGGCATGGCAGGTTTCGCCCATGCCGAGGATTGGGTGCCCTTGCCGACGGAGGTTGGTCACGGCCGGCATGTGGTGGTGCTGGGGGCCGGTATCGCGGGTCTGGTGGCCGCCTATGAACTGGAACAGGCCGGTTTCCTCGTCACCTTGCTGGAAGCGCGCGATCGAGTCGGGGGGCGCGCCTGGACGGTTCGCGACGGCGACCGGATCGAAATGATCGGCGAGGCTACGCAGACCGCTCGGTTCTCCGACGGTATCTACTTCAATGCCGGCCCGGCGCGGATTCCAAGCTTTCATCAGGGCTTGCTCGGCTATGCCAAGCGGTTCGGCGTGCCGATGGAGGTGGAAGTCAATTCCAGCCGTTCCGCCTACATCATGGGCGACGACGGGTCGAAAATCCGGATGCGCACCGCGATCAACGACATGCGCGGCCGGATCGCGGAACTGTTGGCCAAGGCGATCAACCAGGGGTCGCTCGATCGTGAGCTGACGGCGGCCGATCGCGAGCGGCTGACGCCTTTCCTCAAGGCCTATGGCGATCTGGACGCGACCGGCGGCTTCAAGGGGACGGAGCGCTCCGGTTTCGGAAATGCACCGGGGGCGGGGGTCACGTTCGCATCACCCTCGACGGCGCTGCCGCTGGAGCAGTTGCTGGCCAATCAGCGCCTGCCGATGACGCTGTTCGAAGACAATCTCTACATGCAGGCAACGATGTTCGAGCCGGTGGGCGGCATGGATCGTATCCATGCCGGCTTCGCCCGCCATCTTCATCGCCCCCCGTTGCTGGGCGCCGAAGTCACGCAAATCCGTCAGCAGCCTGCGGGCGTCGAGGTCGTCTATCGCGATCGCAGCAGCGCTGTGGTGAGCCGGGTCAGCGCCGATTACCTGATCTGCACTATCCCGTTCCCGGTACTGGCCAAGATCGACACTAACTTTTCACCGCGACTGAAGCAGACGGTAGAAAGCGTAAAATATGATTATTCCAACAAGGTAGCGTTCGAAAGTCCGCGCTTTTGGGAGCAGGAGCAAATCTATGGCGGGCTGTCCTTTGTCGGTGGGCCGACCACCCTGGTCTGGTATCCGTCCGCAGGCCTGCATAGCGAGCGCGGGATGATTCTCGGCTGCTACAGCTCCGGGCCGGTCGCCGCAGAATTCGAAAAGCGGCCGATCGCGGAGCAAATCGCCTTTTCGCGTGGCGTGATCGACCGCTTACATCCCGGACATGGCGCGGACTGCGTCAATGGCCTTGCGGTCAATTGGCACAAAATCCCCTTCAGCCTGGGGCCATGGCCCGACTGGAATGCGGGCAGCGCAAATGGTCGCCAAGAGGGGCATATAGATACGCCTGCCTTCCGCTTTTTGCAGGAGCCGGAAGGGCGGATCTATTTCGCGGGAGCCGCCCTTAGCCAGACGCCGGGATGGCAGGAAGGCGGCATTCAGTCGGCGCGTCGCCAAGTCACTATGCTCGGGCGCCGTGTCGCGAGCGAGGGGGCTGCGCGGGCATTGCGCAGGACATGATTGGCGTCGGTAACTTCGGCTCCGACAGTACGGCCCGGCGGCGTGATGCGCAAATCATTCCACGGACTTGGTCAAGACGTGACCCGTAGGAGCTGCCATGAATGCCTATGGGGCGGAAAGGCTACTACTGTGCCAATCAGGGCAAAGTATAAGTAATCGTTCGACCGTGTCCTGGATGATGGCAGCCAGCTTCGGTGCCGATATTGCGTCATTTTTGCAATAAATGTCTCAATGTCAGATAATTGAACAAATTCATGATACTTTAGAAATAACGATTGCAAATAATAAGCTGATAGCAAATGATAATGTCAATCCGGAGGAATGCATAGAAAATAACGATAAATAATCGGGTGAGGATCCTGTCTGTTTATTGTAAACAAGGGGGATTGCTATGACTCGACGTGATCGTGTGTCCTATATAGCGTTGACTGCTTGTTATGTGGTGGGTCTGGCCCATCCCGCCTTTGCGCAGCAGGCAGCGCCTTCCTTAACGCCGGTCTCTACAACGGTAGAGCCGGAGCCTGCCCTGACCGGATCCATGTCGCCCCCGCAAGACGGTGGCGAGATTATCGTGACCGGGACGCGCGCCACGGGAATGACCGCCGTGGAAAGCGCTGCCCCGATCAAGGTGCTGGGCGAGGAAACGCTCAGCCATGTCGGGCAGCCGAACCTGAACCAGGTGCTGACGCAGCTCGTTCCATCTTTCACGGCACAAGCCTTTGGGGGCGATACCGCCAATCTCACCCTCTCTGCGCGCCTGCGGGGTCTCAGCCCGAACCATGCGCTGGTGCTGATCAATGGAAAGCGGCGTCACGGCACCTCCAACCTGGCCGTTCTGGGCGGACCATTTCAAGGCGCGGCGACTGCTGACCTCGATCTGATCAGCCCGTCATCGATCAAGCGTATCGAGGTTCTCGAGGACGGCGCAGCCGCGCAATATGGCTCGGACGCGATCGCGGGCGTCATCAATATCATCCTCAAGGACGATGCGGAGGGCGGTGACGGATATATCACGGCCGGGCGCAACTACAGCGTCGGCGGCGACACGCTCGCGGGCACGCTGCACCTGGCGACGAAGCTGGGGGATAGCGGCTTTCTGAACGTGACAGGCTTTCACCGTTTCCATGACTTCACACGGGTAGGCGGGCTGGATCGCCGCGTTACCGACATCAACGGCACGCTGCTGACCGCGACGTCCAGTCCGTCACTGAACGCGACGCAGCGACAGCTTTATCCGCTGATGGCCGGTTTTCCCTATGTGAACTGGATCAATGGCGATGCCCAGTCCTCGCTGACCAACCTGCAGTACAACACCGCCTATAAATTCGGTGAAGTCGAAGTTTATAGTTTCGGCACCTATTCCAAACGTATCGCCAGTGCGTATCAAAATGTTCGTGTCCCGACGCGGGTCGCGCGCACGGTTGCCGGGGTTACGACCTATTTCGATCCGGATGGCGACAATCCGCCCAACGGATTCAATCCGCGCCAGAAAATTCGCGAAGATGACATGGCCTTCACCGGCGGCGTGCGCGGCGACGCCGGTGGTTTCCATTACGATCTGTCGACGACATTCGGGCAGGACAAGGCCCTGATCTACACCATAGACTCGGCCAATGCCTCACTATACGCCGATACCGGCTTCACACCGACGAGCTTTTATAACGGCCTTTTCAAATCGACGGAATTCACGGTCAATGCGGACCTTCGGCGAGAGATCGAGGCGGGCCTGGCGGCTCCGATCACCTTGGCCTTCGGTGCGGAATATCGCCGCAACGTCTATGAGATCGGATCGGGCGACGCCGGCTCGATCTACAAGGAGGGCGGACAGTCCTATCCGGGTTTTCGCCCATCCGATGCGGGCGTCAATGCAAGGACGGGTAAGTCGCTTTATGTCGATGTCGCCACCAACCCGATCGACGAATTGAAGTTGGACGTTGCCGGACGTTACGAGCATTATTCCGATTTCGGCAGCCGTTTCATCTACAAGGGCACGGGGCGTTACGACTTTTCGGATGCCTTCGCACTGCGCGGCACCTTCTCGACCGGGTTCCGCGCCCCGACGCTTGCAGAATCCTATTATTCGGCCACCAACGTCTCGCCGACCGCCGCGTTCGTCCAGTTGCCCGCCAATTCGGCGGCTGCAAAGCTGATCGGCTTTCAAAATCTGAAGCCGGAAAAATCGACGAACTATTCTCTTGGCACGGTGATCCGGCCCGCGTCCGGTTTCACCATCACGCTTGACGCCTATCAAGTGCGAATCCGCGACCGCATTCTGGGCACGGGGTCGATCTTCGGCAGTGGCGGTGCCGTCAATTTTCCGGTCGTGACGCGCGCCATCATCGCCAACGGCAATGTGCTCGATCCGACGGTCAACCAGACCGGCATCAACATCTTCACAAACGGCGCGGACACACGGACACGCGGCGTCGATCTGGTAATGACGTACATGTCGGACTTTGGAGATTATGGCCGCGCGAACTGGACCATCTCAGGCAACTACAATGAAACCAAGCTCACGCGCCTGATTGCTGCACCCTCAACCCTGACCAACCCCGCCACGGGGCAGATCATTCCGCTCTTCAATCTCGGCGCCCAGTCGAATATCGAGACGGCATCGCCGCGCGTGAAGGTCATCAGCTCGGTCCTCTACACCATCGACAAATTCTCGATGATGCTACGCGGGACCGTCTATGGCAAAAGCTCGGCGCAGCTTAGCCCGGACGGCGGCACATTCTACAACCAGGAGATTGGTGCGACCTTCATCGGCGATATCGAGTTGAACTACGATATTACACCCAACCTCGGCATCGCATTGGGCGCGAACAACGTGTTCAACAAGCGGCCGCCGACCGTCCCGCTGGTGCCCGGTACGTCGAACCAGACCCTGGTGAACGGCGGCAACGTGCTCGACGCGCCGCTGACCTTCAGTCCCTATGGTATCAATGGCGGCTATTACTATGCGCGCCTGAACGTCTATTTCTGATACTTCCCGGCGGGCGTCTCCATGATGCCCGCCGTCCAGTCATGAACCGGAAGGATATGCCATGCCGTACCGCCCGATCGCTGCAACCCTATTCGCTCTTGCCGCCGCGACAGGCGCGCAGGGGCAGAACGGACCCGTCATCCGCCATTCCAACACGCCGCCAGGCCTGATATTGCAGGGCGTGACGGTAAAGCCTGGCGCGACGACGCTCTATCTGTCGGGGCAGTTGGCCGCTCCACTCGATGCCGCCAGCAAGAAGCCGCCCGCGCAATTGACCGTTGAGGACTTCGGCGACACGAAGACGCAGACAGTGAGCGTCTTGAACAAGATCAAAACGATCCTGGCCGCGCGAGGCTTTGCGATGGCGGACGTCATCAAGATGACCGTCTTCGTCGCCGGCGACCCCAAATTGGGGGGCAAGATGGACTTTGCCGGGATGAATGATGGGTTCAAGCAATTCTTCGGCACGGCCGACAACCCGAACACCGTCGCCCGATCGACGGTTCAGGTGGCCGCTCTGGCCGCACCGATGTACCTTGTGGAGATAGAGGTGGTCGCAGCAAAATAGGACTATATCGGATCCCATATTCAGCTGGAGTTTGTACCAAGGCCTTGGAATCTTACCACGCGACGGCCAGACATATTGGAATTGGAGCTCGTTGATCACGACGTTCGGATAACGGTGGCTGCGTGGGTCAGGGTAAGGCAGATGCGGGCGGGGAATGACGGGCAGACGAATTTCGTCTGCCTCGTAGTTCGAAAGGCGTGAGGTTGCCCTGGCTCGCGCCTGGATCAGCGCCGGGCGGAACAATGGCGTGCGAGGAAGTCCGCATGGGCGGGCATGTGCCCGGCCGCCGCTTGCGTCACCGCGGCGATCCGGTTCAGGCGCGCGCGGAGTTCGTCCATCGGCATACCTTGCGCCAGCGGATCGTGGCCGTTGGCGACCAGTCCCTGTCCGTCCATCACCGCCAGCCAACTGGTTTTGGTGAATAGTTCGTCCGCCTCGCGATAGACCCGGCCGGTGCGGGCATGGATGGCCAGCCGCTCGGCCAGCGTTTCCGGAATGTCCATGCTGGCCAATTTCCGCCAATAGGCGGTGTCGCGGCGCTCAGTCGCATGGAAATGCAGGATCAGGAAGTCGCGGACGCTGTCGAACTCCGCCGCCATCAGCCGGTTGTAGCGGCGTGTGTCCGCCGGTTCGAACGCCCGGGTGGGTAGCATCTCCAGGAGGCGCGCGATCCCCGCCTGGATCAGATGGATGCTGGTCGACTCCAAGGGCTCCAGGAACCCCCCGGCTAGCCCCAGTGCGACGCAGTTGCCGATCCAGAACCGGTCGCGCCGTCCGGTCCGAAAACGCAAGGGACGCGGATCGGACAGGGGCTCGCCGTCGAGATGGGCGAGCAACGTTGTGGCCGC
Source organism: Sphingomonas sp. Leaf257 (assembly GCF_001422185.1). NCBI lineage: Bacteria > Pseudomonadati > Pseudomonadota > Alphaproteobacteria > Sphingomonadales > Sphingomonadaceae > Sphingomonas > Sphingomonas sp. Leaf257. The sequence continues at coordinate 333,214 of NZ_LMMH01000023.1, read as the reverse complement.
CTCGCCGTCGGACAGGTGGCGGCTGGCATAGACCAGGCCGTTCCCCGTGCGATGCTGAAGCGGGATGCGCCATTGCCAGCCCGCGCCGTGCGCGGTCGAGCGGGTAAACGGGGTCGGCGGCCCGACATTGGCGGTGGGCACCGCGACCGCGCGGTCATTGGGCAGCCAATGTCCCCAATCCTCGAAGCCCGCGCCCATCGCATCCTCGATCAGCAGGCCGCGAAAGCCCGAACAATCGATGAAGAGATCGGCGGCGATCCGGCGCCCATCGGCCAGCAGGACGGCTTCGATGAAATCTCGCGGGCCGCCGCGTTCGACGGATATGACGCGACCTTCCTCGCGGTGAACACCGGCGGCTTCGGCATGGCCGCGCAGGAAGCGGGCATAGAGCGCGGCGTCGAAATGAAAGGCATAGCCGATATGCGCGAGCGGGGTGTTGCCGGGCTGGGGCCGCATGAACCGCCCGCTACGGGCCGCAGCCGCACAGATCGAATAGGCCTCGAGCGGCAGGGCTTCGCCTGCCAGCCGCAGCCGCTGCCACATTGCCTCGAACGGAATGGCGCCCTTGTCGATGCCGTAAACCCCAAAGGGATGGAAATAGCGATGGCCGGGGCGCAGCCAGTCGACGAACTCGATCCCCAGCTTGAAGGTGCCTTGGGTCGCGCGGACGAAATCGTCTTCGTCGATGCCGAGCAGCGCGTTGAAGGCCTGGATCGGCGGGATGGTGGCCTCGCCGACGCCGACCGTGCCGATCTCCTCGGACTCGACCAGGGTAATTGCGGGGCCTTCCGGTCCCAGCACGCGGGCAAGCGCGGCGGCGGCCATCCAGCCCGCCGTCCCCCCGCCGATGATCGCGATCCGGCTGATGGGCGCATCGTCGCTCATGCCGCCAGCCTGCATTGGAGGAACAGATTGCCGGTCAACCGCCCTGTTCTAGGGTCCTCAGCCCGGGCGGGTAGATGGGTGATCCGTCCCGAATGCAGCAGGTTCGCGCGGTAGAGGATCAGCCGGTCAGGCCTGGCGGCAATGACGTCGATCATCTCGAAGGCGGTGTCGCCATCGGTGCAATAGCCAGCGGGCGGTGGTGGATCGTCCGCGCGTGCGGCGTGATATCGGGGCAGGCGCTCCGCATCCAATGTCTCGAAGCCGGTGGCGCGGTGCCGGAAAAAGGTGGTGCCATCGTCATTGTCGGACGACAGGAAATGGACAGTGGCGAATTGCAGCCGATCGGCGGTGTCGACATGCGGCACGCGTTGATCCTCGCTCAAGGCGGCGGGATCGGTGGTGACCAGCGAGAAATTGCCACGCGCGCGGGCGGGTCGGACCGGCACGCCGGTGAAATGCGTCGCGATCAGCGGCAGGACACGGCGCACCATCGCATCGACATAGGCGACGGGGGCGGGACCGAGCAGCCCGGGATACGCGCTGCCGACGGCGGCGGCGGCGGGAGCGAAGACGGATCTGGTCGCGGCGAAGTCCCGCAAATGATCGACCCATCCGGTCGCGCCGTCCAGGATCACCACCGGCTCGCGCTCGTGGCCGATATGGCGAACGGTCGCGACGGCATCGGTCGCAAATTCCAACGCGGGCGCCGTGGCCATGACTATTCCTACCCCTGACGAAAAAAGCCGGCATGGTCCGATCGTCAGACCATGCCGGCAGGCGGGGATCAATAGGTCGCGCGGAGCGACAGACCGAAGCGGCGATCGTTCAGCTGATACTGAAGCGGCTGCCCCATGGTGCCGATATAGGTGACGTTCATGCGATTGGTCAGGTTCACTGCATCGGCGGAGACCGCGATATGGCTGTTCACATTGACGCTGACCGACGCATCCAGCGATGCATAGGGTTTGGCATATTGCGGCTGATTGGTGCCCGCGCCGAACGTCTGGTCGAGATAGCTCGACCGCCAGTTATAGGCGAGGCGTGCGGTCAGCGGCCCCTTTTCGTACAGCCCGATCAGATTGTAATTGTGCTTGGACAGCTTCTCCAGCGGCAGCTGGGTGTTGCCGGACCCGGCAATGGCGAACGGGTTGGTGACGTTCGAGTCGACATAGGTGTAGTTCGCCTGCATGCCGAAGCCGCTGAGCAGGCCCGGCAGGAAGTCGAAGAACTGCTGATAGCCGATCTCCGCACCCTTGACGGTGCCTTTGCCCGAATTGAGTACGGTGTTGACGTCATAGGCGCGTCCCTGGAAATTCTGGACGATCACGCCGCTGGCCAGAAAACCGTCGACCTTCTTGTAGAAAAGGCCACCCGTCAGCGATCCGGTGGAGGCGAAATACCATTCCGCCGTCAGGTCGAAATTGTTCGACGAAATCGGCCGCAGGCGCGGATTGCCCGAATTGGCGCTGGGGCGGCCGGTGATCGGATTGATCTGATTGGGATTGTTCAGCGTCAGGTTCGTCGACAACTGGTCGAAATTCGGCCGCGCCAGCCCCTTGGAATAGGCGAAGCGCATCTGGAACTCTTCAGTGATCCGCGCCCGCAGGTTCACGCTGGGCAGCGCGCGGGTATAGCTGTTCTGGATCGAGAGCGGCGAGCTGGTCCCGTTGGAGTTGAACTGCGTACCGAAGGAGGTCAGGTCGGTCTTCACCAGCCGGACGCCGACGCCGCCATCGAAGCGCAGGCCCGCACCTTCGAATGCGTAATCGACCGCGCCCCAGGCGGTATAGGTCTTCTCGGTCTGCGAATTCAGATCGCCCGGCGTGAAGGCATCCTTCGTCTGGGCCCCGAACAGCGCGTACAGCGCCTTGGTCTGCGCCCAGACTCCGTCGCCAGCGGGGAAGGCGGGATAGAGGAAGCCGCCGGTCACGCTGCGTCCGTCGAAGAAATTTTTGGACGGCCCCGGCATGGCCAGCTGGGGATTGCGGCTGAGCGGGATCAGGGGCGTGCCGTCCTTGGCCGAGCAGGACGGATCGGGTCCGGTCGCATACAGGCAGACGCCATTCCAGGTGCCGCGCAGATCGATCGAATTGTCCGAATAGCGTGCGCCCCCGCGCAGTTTCTGCAGGAAGCCGCCCTCGAGATCATATTCGATGTCATAGGCCAGCGCGAGCGTGTCCGCGTCGTTGCGCTGCAAGGCGTCGGCGATGAACGGCGTGCTGTAGTTGGCCGGATTGCTCAGCAGCGCCTTGTCGCGCACGTCCCATTGCGGGCGGCTGCCGCGCAGGTCGAAGTCGATGGTCGACGGGTGCGGCGATCCGGTGGGCGTGTTCTGTCCGGCGGCGGTAAACAGCGACAGGACATGGCCGTTACGGTCGGCGTTGTAATAGCTCTTCAGATACTGGGCATCGAAATGGACCTTGGCCCGGTCCGTCGCCTGCCAGTCCGCGGCCAGGGTGAAGTTCTGGCTCTGGCTCCACAACTCCTGGTCGAAACGCCCGGTTTCGAAATTCTGACCACGCAGCGAGCCGGAGGTTGCATAGCCTTCGTTGTTGAAGGTGAAGGTCGATCCGGGCAGGGGATTGGACTGGCTGCCGCCATTGACGGTGTAGTAATAAGCGCCGCGTCGATTGAACCAGTATTTCGCAAGCTGATATTGACCGGTGATCAGCAGATTGTCGGCGGCCTGCCATTGCACCGCGCTGGCAATGCCCAGGCGGCGGCGGTCGCCGAGATCGTCATAGACCTGCATCCCCATGGGTGCCCGGGCATTGGCAGGCGCGCCGGGAATGCTGCCGGCCGGTATCGGTTGCTGCGGGTTCGCCAGGATGCCGTCCTGGCGGTAATGCGCGGTCGAATAGACGGCGTTGAACAGGACGCCGATCTCGCCGATGCCGGTGTCGAAGCGGTTGCTGTACAGACCCGAGGCCGAATAGCCGAACTTGTCGACGCGGTCATAATAGTTGCCGCGCAGTGTGCCGCTGATCGTCTGGCCGGGCTGGTCGAAGGGCAGGCGGGTGCGCAGGTTCACCGCCGCGCCGACGCCGCCCTCGATGACATTGGCGGGGGCGTTCTTGTAGACGTCGATGCCGCCGAGCAATTCGGGGGGAATCCCCTCCAGATCGAAGGCGCGGCCGCCCGATGCCGAATAGATGGCACGGCCGTCGAGGAAGTTCTGCACCTGGGTCAGGCCGCGCACCGTGATGGCGGGCGAGGTGCGGTGATCGAAGTCGGTCGCGCCTTCGCCATAGCGGCGCTGGATCTGGACACCGGTGATGCGCTGCAACGCCTCGGTCGTGTTGGCGTCGGGCAGCTTGCCGATGTCCTGCGCCTGCACCGAGTCGATGATCTGATTGGCGTTGCGCTTCAACGCCTGCGCCGAGCGCAGCGACTCGCGCACGCCGGTGACGACGATGTCCTGATCCGAAACGCCCTGCTCGGCGACCTGCGAGGCATTGAGCGCGCCGGTCGGCTGGCTGGGATCGCGGCCCTGCTCCACGCGAAGCTCGGCACCGCGCTTCGGCGGCGCCACGGCGGTCTGTGCATGGGCGATGTTGTGAATGCCGCCCGTTGCGATCGCAACGACGGACGCGCCGAACAGCCAGCGCGATGCAATATCTCGCATATATCCTCCCCCCAAATGTATGTCCGCTAAGTTGCGGTTCGTGCCTTACATGGCACAAAGGAAAATGCCTGACAAATACATTTGAAAGGAAAAAGCGCAATTTTCCGCTTTTGCGCAACATAATGATTTTATGGGGTATTTTTGGTGATGGTTGACTCCGCGCATTCGGGCGGGGATTGGCTGTCTCGCCAATATCTGGTAATTATCGAGATATTATAATAGCTTAAGAAATATAGGTGGCTGAACTTGAAGGCGCAACAATCCAACAATAAATCCCGGCAGACTTAAAGTTTTTCTACGAATCGCGCTAGTTGGGTTTGGATGTCTGTCGAGGCCGCATTGATCGGCCGGAAGGCCTCCTGACACGTTGGGGCTTCAAGTCCGACAAGATGGTTTCGCCGAAGCTTGGGCTATTGCGCACGTCGGCGATGGCAGATCGCTACTGCCGGGCCGACCGCAGTTTGTCGTTTTACGGGCGAGCATGCGGCCAGCCCGTTCGAGATCACGGCGTTGGCCCCTCGAAGGGGCTATTGCAAACGAGCGAAGCGGGAATGCGGGCTGGGGGCCTCGGCCACTGCCTGTGGGCCTGCCTTGGTCGGCGTATCGCCATCCTCACTGATGGCGAAGGGTCTTTTCAAAGCCTTCATTCGTCTTCGCCATTTTGGCGAGCTTTCGCAGATAGGTACGAACATGCCGTTCGAACCGCATATCGTCATTCACGCCGGTTGCGGGATACTCGTCCTCTCCGATCAGCTCTTTGATGCGGATTATGAGCGCAGCTTGATCGTCAACGCATTCGGCGCTTTTCAGCGTACGACACACCCATTCCTCAGCAGCGGCCTTGTCGAAGTCATCGCGGGCTTCGTAGCCGCGCCGATCGGCGGCGGCCTGATCCAGCCGCGCCGCCTCATAGCGGCGTTCCAGCCATTTGCGGGCCAGTGCCGCATCCCAGGGTTTCGCCGAACTCGTCATCTTCGCCCCCATCGGCCCGGCGGGGTGGGGGCCTTTTGCAGCTTTCCATATGACGGGGTGGATCGCTTTGCTACAGGCCGTCGGAAATAAGGCAGTTGTTCCATCCATGGCCAGACGTTCCAAACACGATCCCTATGATCATCTTCCGCCGGAAGAGGAGGTCCCGGCCGCACCGGTGCCATGCTGGCTCTGCGGTCGGCCGACGGGGAAGACTATCGTCTGGCATCATCCAGTGCCCAAAAGCCGGGGTGGCCGGGATGTCGTGCCGATGCATCCTATATGCCAGCAAACCCTGACCGTGAATTTCAGCAATTCCGAACTGCAGCGGCATGGGATGAATGTGGCTGGCCTGCTCGATCACCCGAACGTGCGGAAATTCGTGGATTGGGTCGCCAAGAAGGATCCGGACTTCACCGCGACCATCAGCAAGAAGCAGCGCTGACGCCCGACACTCGGATATGATCAGTGAATGGTGGACGGGGCAGAGCCGATAGGCCTGTGCGGCATATCTGCAGCCGTCGTTTTCAGGGTTCGACCGTAGCCTGGGTCTTCGTGGGAGCAGGCTTCATCCCAAGATGCGCTCCACGCCGCCAATCCCGGATGCCAAGCTCAAAATTCTTTTGTCAATCAATTGGATGCGGGATGAAGGCGATCTGGCACGGCTCCCGCGGCGATATTCCCTTCCGTCGCCTGATGGATTACAAAGCGCTTTCCCGCTAGGATCGCCAGTTTTCAGCCATATTTCGCGCTGCCACTCGCCGCAGCCGTCATCTGGCGACCATCGTAGAAAAAATCTGGATCACCCTCTTGCCGTCACGCAAATGTCGGACATAATGGCGCCATAATGACGCTGCGAGGCGACGCATTCGCCATCGTTGCTACCGGGAGATACAGGATGAATGGCGGATCGCATCCCCTTGGCAATTTGTTATGTGCGTTGGCGGGCATGGCGCTGGTCGGGGCGGCACCGGCCGCCGATCCGCTGACGGACGCCGTTGCGAACGCGTTGCGCTCCGATCCCGTATTCGCAGCCCCGCTCCGAGGCAACGTCACGCTCCCCGACGATGCCTCGGCCCTGTCGGGGCTTCGCAATGTGCCGAATATCGGCAAGGCGCGGATTACGTGGCGATCCTCCAATCCTGCCGTTATTTCGGACGTCGATATGGGGCACGGCCCTGACGTCATACGCAAGGGTCGCGTCACGCGCGGCACCGGCGACCGTCGCATTCGCCTGACCGCAACCGTCGCGCTACCCGATCACCGGCCCGTGTCCGTCCCGATCGACGTCACCGTGCTGGCCGCGCCCGCCGCCGCTCCTGCGCCTTCGGCCTATATGTTCGTCTACTTCACCGGCAATAGCATCGACGGGGAGAAGCTGCGTTTCGCCGTGTCGGACGGCAACAACGCCCTGCAATGGAAGACGCTGAACGACGCGCAGCCGGTCCTGGAGTCGCGTGAGGGTACGCGGGGCCTGCGCGATCCGTTCATCATGCGCTCTGCCGAAGGGGACCGCTTTTTCCTGCTTGCAACCGATCTTTCGACCGGGCGCACCGGGTGGCGTGATTCGACCAGCCAGGGCAGCCGATATCTCGAAGTCTGGGAGTCGACCGACCTCATCCACTGGGGGAAGCAACGGCACGTCCTCGTCAATCTGCCCGATGCGGGCATGACTTGGGCGCCGGAGGCGACTTATGACCCGACGATCGGCGCCTATGTCGTCTATTGGACCTCCACCCGCTACAAGGATGCGGCGCACAAGGTGGAGGATGGCAACGGCCCGCAGATCCTGCGTGCGACCACACGCGATTTTCGCAATTTTACCACGCCCGAGCCATGGTTCCGGTCCGCCGATGTTCCCGGTGCCGTCAAGGCGAAAGGGATGATCGATGCGACGGTCCTGCGGGACGGCGATCGCTATTATCGTTTCACCAAGATCAGCGATGCGGCCGGTTGCCCGTCCAGCGATATTCTGGCGCAGACGTCGTCCTCGCTCCGGGCCGATGGCGCGTCGGGTGCGTGGAAGATCATCGACCGCTGCATCGGTCGTCGCGCCGGCACGCCCGAGGTGGAAGGACCGACCGCGTTTCGCGCCAATCCGGGCGATACCAGCGGGTTTCGATATTTCCTGTGGGTCGATAATTATGGCGGCGTCGGCTATATTCCGCTCGCCACCCATTCGCTTGAGGGCAAGATCGCGTGGACCTATCCGCGCCGGTTCCACCTGCCCGAGTCCCCACGACACGGTACGGTGCTTCCCATCACCGCGGCAGAGCGCGATGCTCTGGTGGCGCATTGGAACCGGGCCGCGCCCGATCTCGCGACCGTCGCCGATCGCTGGATCGCCGCCCCGATCCTGGCATCGGGAACGCGCCTGCCGGTGCCGGTGGGGCATACCGCCGCCTGGCGCGCCGATGGCCGCGACGTACCCGACGGCATCCTGACCAACATGACGGCGGACGCCCGCGTCGTCAGCCTTGAGGGCAGGCTGACCCGGCCGGACGGCAAGACCCTGACCAAGCGGTTCAAAGTGAAGCTGCTCGGCAAGTCCGCACGTCAGCTGGAGGCCTATGCGCGAATGCCGACCACGTCGCAGGATGCGAACCAGCCGACCGTCGCGCGAAGCGTCCATCTGGCCATGTCGGGGAGCGACGGCACGATGACCCCGCTCAACGACGACTATGGCGTGATGTTCGCCCGTGGGGATTATATCGGCGTCGATCGCGTCGCCCTTCGTGGGGTGTCGAATCCCTCGCTGTTCCATTTCGCCGACGGCACGATCGGCGTCATCGCGGCACGCGTGGACATGGACGGCAAGCAGGACCCGTCACCGTCCGCCATCGTCATCTTCCGCCGCGATCCGCAATCGGCGGAGTTCGTCGAGCTCGGCACGCTGGACCTCAGGTCGAATGACGGCATCGACCATCCGCACGCCATCTGGGACAGCGCCGCCCAGCGTTACGTCGTCTCGTGGATTGACCGTTGGGGACAGTCGCGCTGGACGACCGTGGCCGATCTGACGCGTCAGGAATGGCAGCAGACACCCTTTTATCCCGAGACGGGGGGGCGCCGCGCGAGGATCGCCTCCATCGGCAATGTGGGGGACGCCCGCATCGGTGATCTCACGACCACGGCCATTGATACGCTGCCCGTCGACGACGTCACCGCGACAGCGTTGGGCAATCGTTTCGGCCGCATCGTCAACACGGCGGCGACCGTGACGCCGCAGACAATCCGACCGGGCGGTGCCGGTGGGCTCGCGGCAGTGCCGGTGAAACTGAGCTATTCGGACGGCTCCACCGCGACGCGCGCGGTGGATTGGGACGCCGCCGATCTGGCGCAGTTGGGCAAGCCGGGACGGTATCTCGTCCATGGCACCGTCCGCCAGCGCCGCTATCCGGCGATCTTTGCATATGAACGCGCCGATCCCAATATCTATCGCTGGGAGCATGAGGGCCGGGTCCGCTATCTGTTCGTCGCGACGGACGACACGAATAACGACAATGTCGGCTCGCCCCATCTGCCGCTCCGTATCGCCGATACGATCGCCGATCTGGCCGACGACAAGGGCGGCCGCGCACGGGAAGTCGACCTGCTCAATCGGCGGATCCGCCGCGATCGGACGGCGGAAGGCCGAGTGATTGCGGGATGCTATTGGGCACCTGAAATTCATGAAATCGGCGGACGACTGTCGATCCTGTTTGCGCCCTGCTTCCATCCGACCGACCCGCAGTTCAACGAGGGCGGCGCATGGTCGACGGTGGAGTCGCACATCATGCAGCTTCGCGACGGCGGCGATCCCGCCAATCCCGCCGACTGGTCGAAACCGGCCGCGATCCGCAAGGCGGATGGTACCCCGCTCGGGCGGCCGGACATGCCCGCCAATATCAGTCTCGACATGTCCTATTTCGAGGTGCGGGGTCAGGGCTATTACACCTGGTCCCAGCGATACCTGCCGACATCCGGGCCGCTCGGCGATCCGTTGACGTGGATCGCCAAGGTCGATCCCGCCCGACCGACGCGCCTCGCCGGTCTGCCGTCGCCCGCCATCGCGCCGGATACCTCGGTGGAGGAAAACCTCGCCGAGGGGGCCTTCGCGCTGATCCGGGGCAATCGCGTGGCGCTTGTCTATTCCAGCTCGGGGGTCAGCCCGACCTATGTCGTCAACGGCACGTCCGCCTCGCTCGATAGCGACCTGACCCGCATCGACGCGTGGCGCAAATGGTCCGCTCCGCTCCAGAAAAGCGTCGCCATGCCCAAGGGCGACGAAGACTATCGGCGTTACGAACAGGGGCCGGGCCATGGCTCGTTCACGACCGACGAGGATGGTAACGACCTATATGTCTATCACAGCTGGGGGAACGGCGTCGGCAAGGACGGACGGGATGCGCGCCTTCGTCGCGTTCACTGGGCAGCCGACGGCCGTCCGTTGCTCGAGATGAACGATGACGACGAGGTCGCACCCGCCAACCGTCGTGTGACGATGGAGGTCACGGTCGGGGCATAATAACATCGCCCGCCAGATCCGCCCGGCGGCGGCGAACCCGATCGGTCGATCTACCAACCCGGCTGCGCTCTTGTTATGCACCGCTAGGCCTTTCGGCCTTGGGTGGGGAAGGGCGGGCAATGACGGCTTCGGGTCAATCGTCGGATGGTCAAGGTGGTGCGTCAGCCTCTCTCCAGGGCGGCACGGTCCGTCGGCTCAACCTCAACCTGCTCTATCCGCTCGACGCCATCCTCCACGCCCCGACCCTGACCGAGGCGGGACGTCGCGTCAGCCTGAGCCAATCGGCGATGAGTCATGCGCTGCGGCGCCTGCGTGATCATTTCGGTGATGACCTGGTGGTCCATGCAGGGGGGGAGCCGCAGCTGACGCCGCTGGGGCATGCGTTGCGGCCCGAAGTGCGCCGGATCATGCGGGAGGTGGAGGGCGCCTTCAACTATTCCATCGCCTTCGATCCCCTGACGACGACCGAGAGCATCACCATCGCCGCCGACGATGCGAACGAGCAGATGCTGCTGGGCCCAGTGTTGCGCAGCTTTTCGACCCTGGCTCCCGGTTTGCAGGTGAACGTCATCCCCCTGGACATCGAGCGGCCGGACAGATCCCTCGATCAGGGGGCCGATCTGCTGCTGCTGCCCGAGCATATGGCGCTCGACGGGCTGGAGACGATGCCGATGCTGACCGTCTGGCCGAGCTGCCTGGTCTGGGATCGCCACCCGGAGTTCCAGAACTGCGTCGAAATCACCGAAGCGCAATATCGGGCCGCGCGGCATATCGTCGCCCGCTGGGAGGAGAAGCAGACCTTCGCGCTCGACCAGAACGGCGTGGACATGTTGCGTGCGCGGCGCATCTGCGTCCGGGCCACGTCCCAGGCGACGCTGCCCGCGATCGTGATCGGCAGCGATTTGGTCGCCACGGGCAATTCATGGGTGTTCCAGCATTATGCGGCGTTGATGCCGTTCAAGGTGTTCGAGGCGCCGTTCGCCCGCCGAGGGATCGTCACCGTGGCCCAGTGGCCGCGTAACCGCCACGATCCGGTGCTGAAATGGTTCATTCTGCAAGTAAGGGCGTATTTCGAGCAATATTATGAGGTCTGAGGGCTATCATCGAATGGGTTCATGCCCCCATGAACATTTCGAATTTGCCTGTCACAAGACTGAAGCATAGCGTCTCCCATGACAGAAGGTCCGGCTGGCATCTCGCATCGCCAAGACACGGGCTGTCGTCAGCAGGAATACGGCCGCGGTAGCTTCCTTCGAGGATCGCCACCGCATTATCCGCCGCGAGGCGCCAACCGTTTGTCGACAGGGATGGCTTTCTATCCGAGCGCGGCTTTGCCGTGGGGGATGGCGTGCGCCCTGTGAAGGGGGGATTGCATGCTGAATCTGACTGGGAGTGGGCGTCATGTGCTGGGATTTGCCAGCCTGAGTGTCATCGGCCTTCTGGCCGCGAGCGTCCCAAGCCGCGCCGCCGCTACGCAGGCCGTGCGGACAGGGGACATCACCGTGCCCGCCATGCCGATGGACCGCGCGCTGGATATGATCGGCAGGCAATCAGGTGTGAACGTCAATTTCGATCCCGACGCGGTCAAGGGGCTGACTTCACGCCCCGTGCGCGGTGCGCGATCGGCGGCGGATGCGATCAGGAGGGTCATCGGCGGAACGAGCCTGACCGTCGTTCCGGCGGTGCAGGGGGGCCTGGTCGTCGTCAACGATATCGTCGTGACCGCACGGCGCGACGAGGCGGAAACCAGCGTGCTGGTGCGTCAGGCGACCACCTCGGACCGCAACGGCCTGGGCCTGCGCCATCAGCCGCGCAACACTCAAGTCATCACCGCCAAGACGATCGAGGAACAGCAGGCGCTGAACATCACCGACATCCTGCGCAACGCGGGCGGTGTGTCGGTGCTGGGCAACAACCCGAACAGCGGCGCATCCTATACCATTCGCGGCTTCGGAGCCGGAGGGCTGGTGAACGGCCTGACGACATCGTCGCAATATGGCGTGGCGGCGGGGGCCGACCAGCCGGTGGCCAATATCGAGCGGGTCGAAATCCTGAAGGGGCCCGATGCGATCCTGGCCGGGTTCGGCAACCTGGGCGGCAACATCAACGTCGTCACCAAAAAGCCGAATGCCGAGGAGCGCCTGGCGGTCAGCTTCGATACCGGCTCCTTCGGTCTGGCGCGCGGCGTCATCGATGCCAACAACGCGATCACCGGCGACAAGAAGCTGTCGGCCCGCTTCATCGGCAGTGCCCAGACGATGGATCGAAACTATGGCGGCTATACGGGCAACAAGGACTGGTTGTTCGCGCCGTCGCTTCGGTACAAGGATCGCCTCACCGATATCGTGATCGGTGCGAGCATGAACGAGGCCGTCAACGGCATCGGCTCCTATACGCTGTTCGACAACAAGACGTTTCGGATCATCGATCGCGATCCGTCCGTGCCGATCTACGCCGCCAACCAAGGCATCCGGATCGCGACCAAACGCTATTATTTCGATGCGACGCGACAGATCGTGCCGGGCATCGAATTGGTCGTTCGTGGCTTGCATGACCAGACCCTGCTCACGACCCGCGCAGGGAATTCGGGCTATAGTCGTCAAGGTGTGCCCGTCATCGACCTTCAGGGATCGCGGCAACAGGGCTCGGCCAATGCCATTGACGGCTTCCTGCGGGTCAAGGTGCACATCGCCGACGATGTGAAGGCCAGCTTCAATGTCGGCTATAATTACGGTGACGGCGCCGCCGAACAGCGTAGTGGCCTGGTCTATACCCGGATCCTGAACCCGTCCTTCACCGCCAGCGGGCCGCTGACCGACATTCGTTGGTCGCCGTTCGGTAACGTCCAGATCCGTTCGGGCGGCAAGCAGGAAGGCATCTATGGCCAGGCGCTGATCGAATTCTGGAAATTGAAGATTTTGGGCGGCGTTCGCAAGAACTGGTTCGAAACCACGTCGCAGACCTTCTTTGCGGGGCCTTCGGCCATCAACGTCCAGCGGAAGAACGGCGTGTCGCCCAGTGGCGGCCTGATCTTCGATGCCACGAGCAACCTGTCGCTCTTCGCTAATTACTCACGCGGCGAGCAGGCGTCTTTCGCGGTGGCGAAGAATGGCAGCATCCTGCCGAACATCATCACCACCAACAAGGAAGCGGGCGTCAAGTTCGACCTGTTCCACAAGCGCGCCACGATCAACGCATCCTATTTCGACATACAGCAGGACAATATCATCATCCGCAATCCGGCGGACCCGACCGATCTTTCCCCTGGGCCGGGCCAGCGCGGGCGGGGGATCGACCTGAACATCGCCGGGCAGTTGCTGCCGGGCTGGTCGGTGCTGGCGTCGCTGACGCGGACCAGATATGCGCTGTTGACGGTCAATGCGCTTCAGACGGTCGTCGCACAGCAGCCGCGCGATACGTACAGCCTCTTCTCCTCCTATCGATCGAGGATCGCGGAGGGCGTCAGCGGGGGCCTGTCGGCCGGTCTGTATGGACGCTCCAGTTCCTACGCCAATCTCCTCGGCCAATATGTCGTGCCGCCGTCGCGGCAGGTAGACGTCAACGGCTTTCTGACCGTCCGGGGTTTCGACATCAATATCGGCATCCGCAACATCTTCGATCGGCGCAATTACGGGTCGGCGTCGGTCTTTACCTATGTTCCGGTCGCCGAGCCGCGCAACGTGCGGCTCACCATTTCCAAGCGCCTGTTCTGATCGGGGTTCCCACCAATGATGCCACCCCCTGCCCATGCCGAGGAGACCCGCCGCGAAGCGGGTCTCCAGCCTGTCCAGCCAGCCGGTGCACGCTGGGCGCATGCCTGGCGGCTGTGCACGCGGTATTTCGTGTCGCAGGACTGGAAATGGGCGTGGTTCCTGGTCGCATGCTATTGCGCGGTCGAGGTCGGGACGACCTATGCCTTCCTGTTGTCCAATACGTGGCAGCGGGACTTCTACGATGCGATCGAACGGCGGCAGGGGGCGCAATTCGTGTCGCTGGTCGTGATGTTCATGATGATCGCCGGGCTGGCGATCGGGACACAGTTCCTGCACAATATCGTCGGCTGGACCCTGTCGATCCGGTGGCGGCACTGGCTGAACGACTGGTATCTCGGTCGCTGGTTCGCGCGGGACCGTTTCTACGAGATCGAGCGGTTGCGCATGATCGACAACCCCGATCAGCGTGTCGCCGAGGATGTGCGCGCCTTTACCTCGATGGGCCTGGAATATGGCCAGTCGCCGCTCAGCATCGCCATCTCGCTGATCTTCAGCCTGGTGCGGGCGATCGCCTTCGCCACGATCCTGCTGCAAACCTCGTCGCCGCTCGATATCCCGCTGTTCGGCTATCGTATCCCGCTGCCCGGCGGCGACCTGATCTGGTTCTCGATCGCCTATGTCGTCCTGGGTACGACCGTGATTACCTGGATCGGCAAGCCGTTCGTCCGTCGCAAGATGCGCGAACAGCATTATGAAGCCGATTACCGTGCCGGTCTGCTCCACGTCCGCCGCAATGGCGAGCAGATCGCTTTCTCTCATGCGCAGAATATCGAGCAGGACGGGCTGAAGGCGGCCTTCGCCAATATCCGCCGCAACTTCTATCAACTGATGCTGGCCAATGCCGGGCTGAGCGCCGGGCAGGACATTTATCAGCGCACGATGACGGTCGTGCCGCTGTTCCTGACCGTGCCAAAATATTTCGCCGGTGCGATCACCTTCGGTCAGGTTCAGGCCGCCCGCGACGCCTTCACCCAATTCTCGGCAAGCCTGTCCTATATCGTCATGGCCTATCCCGGCATCGCGCGGCAGGTCGCCAACATCAACCGGTTGAAGGCGCTGGATGATGCGATCGATTACGAGCGTCCGCGCGGTATCGCCTTCACGCCCGGCGGTACACCCGACGGCGTGGCGATCCGGGTCGAAGGGCTGGAACTGCGCCGCCCCAATGGAGCGCCCTTGATGGCCGTCGCCGACTGGACGGTCCGCGACGGCGAGCGCTGGGTGATCCAGGGGCCGTCCGGGACCGGCAAGACCACGCTTCTGCGCGCGATTGCGGGCCTGTGGCCGGACGGAGCGGGCCAGGTGGCGATGACCCGCCGTGGCCGGGCGATGCTGGTGCCGCAACGGCTATACCTGCCGCTGGGCACGCTGAAGGGGGCGGTCTGCTTCCCCGACCGGCCCGAACAGCATGACGACGCGACCGTCCTCGCCCTGCTGGAAAAGGTTGGGCTGAAGGCCCACGGGACCGCCCTGCACGAATTGCGCATGTGGCAGGAAGAGCTGTCGCCCGGCGAGCAGCAGCGTGTCGCGCTGGCCCGCATCCTGTTGCAGCGCCCGACCCTGCTGATCGTCGATGAAGCGACCAGCGCGCTCGATGCCGACAATGCCGCCTTCTTCTACCGGGCCGTGCTCGACGCGATGCCGGACGCCACCATCGTCAGCGTCGTACACAATGAAAAGCTTGCCGCCTATCACACGCATCGCCTGCGGCTGCACCATGGCCATGCGACGGTGGCCGCCATCACCGAGGGCGAGGCATGAGCGCGCTCCTGACCCAGGACGAGGCGGACTTGCGCGATGCCGCGACGCGGGCCATCGAACGCGCGGCGCGGCGTGGGGCGACCGCGCGCGCCTCGGCGCATCATGAGGGCATTGCCCGGATCGCCGTGCGGCACGGCAAGGTCGAGACTGCCGAGCGCAGCGGGACGCAAGTCTTGGGGCTGACCGTCTTCCATCAGGGACGGCGCGGGGTGGCCTCCACCGCCAGCTTGGATCCGGCGGCGATCGAACGACTGGTCGACGAGGCGATGATGATCGCCCAGCATGTCCAGCCGGACCCGGACGGCGGTCTGCCGCCAGCGCACAGCCTTGCCTATACGGGCATTTCGCCCTTGCTCTACGCCGAAAGCCCGCGCGATCCCGATACGCTGCTGACCGCCGCGATGCTGGCCGATCGGATCGCCAGCGAGGTGGCAGGGGCCGATCCCCGGCTTCGCGTCGGCGAGTCCGTGGCGGTCGCGACCGAAGGACTGTGGGCGCTGGCGACCAGCGACGGCTTCTGCCGTAGCATCCGGCGCTCGAATGACGGGCGCTGGTCGGTGATGCTGGCGCAGGACGAGGGTGGCAGCACGTCGGCTTTCTGCCAGTCGCAGGAGCGGAGCGTCGACGCCCTGGCCCCGCCCGAGCAATTGGTGCGCACCGCCGCCGATCGCGCCCGCGCGGCGCTGGGGGCACGGGCCATCGCCAGTCGGCGTTGCCCGGTGCTGTTCGCCCCGCGCACGGCGATGTCGCTGGTCTCCGACCTGGCAGGGGCGTTGACCGGCATAGCGCAGTTTTGCGGCATGACCTTCCTGCGCGCGCCGCTCGGCCAGCGCGTCGCGGCCTCTCATCTCAATCTGACCGAGGACCCGTTCGAGCCGCTGGGATTGGCGAGCGGTCCGTTCGACAGCGAGGGGATTGCCGGATCGGCCCGTCCTATCCTGCGCGACGGGGTGGTCGAGGGGCTGTTCCTGTCAAGCGTCTCGGGACGCAAACTGGGCATGGCGTCGACCGGCAATGCCGATGGTTTCTACAATCTGCGGCTGACCAGCAGCGCGCCGGGCGGCGACTGGCCGGCGATGCTGCGGATGCTGGGTACGGGCTTGGTCGTAACCGAGTTTCAGGGCGGCAAGACCGATCCGGCCAGCGGCAATTGGACCCAGGCGATCAAGGGGCTGTGGGTCGAGGGGGGCGAGGTCGTCCATGCCGTCACCGACGTGACGCTGGCGGGCCAGATGCCCGCGATGCTGAACGGCATCCGCGCGGTCGGCGACGATGTCGAGCGGCAGGGCGCGCTGCGCACCGGATCGATCCTGATCGACGAGATGCAGGTGGGAGGAAAGGCATGAACGGCGGCGCACTGGCGCTCGACCGCGCGCGTACCGTGCTGCTTGGTCCGGCGGGGCTCGATGAAGCGGCGATCGGCCGCGCGTTGGGCAAACTGGCGGGCGGCGGCGCGGATCTGGCCGACCTGTATTTCGAGACGACGGCGATGCGCAGCTGGCGGCTGGAGGGCGGTCGGGTCACCCAGGGCGGCTTTTCGATGCGGCAAGGCGTCGGCGCCCGAGCGGCGCATGGCGGGCAGGTGAGCTTCGCCCACTCCGCCGACATGCGCGAGGGGGCGCTGCTCGACACGGTACGCGCGGTCCGCACGCTGGCGCGGCACGGCGACGCGGGGCGGCATGGGCAGGGCATCGCTCTGACCCGGACCCCGGCTGTCCATCATCTCTATCCGGCGATCGAGACGGTGGCGGTTGAGGATGCGGCGGCGTGGATCGCCCTGTTGACGCGGATCGACGAACTCGCCCGGATGCAGGACGGTCGCATCGTTCAGGTCGACGCCAATGTCCGGGCGACCGACACGACGATCCTGGTCGCCGAGGCGGACGGGCTGCTGGCCGGGGACGTGCGGCCGATGACGATCCTGTCGCTGGTCGTCATCGCCGAACAGGATGGTCGCCGCACGCGCGGACAGGCGGGACTGGGGCGGCGCGCCGGACTGGGCGGGTTCGACGCCGCATCGGTCGACCGGATGGTCGCAGCCGCGGCCAATATGGCGCTGAACAATCTCGATGCCATCCCTGCGCCGGTGGGCGAGATGCCGGTGGTGCTGGGACCGGGCTATCCCGGCGTGCTGTTCCACGAGGCGGTCGGCCACGGGCTGGAAGGTGATCATCACCGCAAGCGCCTCTCTGCCTTCGACGGCAAGGTCGGCGAGCGGATTGCGGCACCCGGCGTGACGGTGATCGACGATGGCGGCCTTTCCGGGCGGCTGGGATCGCTGGGCATCGATGACGAGGGCACGACGCCCGACCGCACCGTGCTGGTCGAGAACGGAGTGCTGACCGGTTTGATGCAGGACCGGCTGAACGCCGGGCTGATGAACGCGCGCTCGACGGGCAATGGCCGTCGCCAGTCCTATGCGCATCTGCCCATGCCACGCATGACCAACACCTTCCTGGCGAACGGCACGGCCGATCCGGCCGATATCATCGCCTCCATCGATCGCGGCATCTATGCGACCGAATTCGACGGCGGGCAGGTCGATATCGTCACCGGCCGTTTCAACTTCACCACGATTGAGGCGTGGCTGGTCGAGAAGGGGCGGCTGGTCGCCCCGGTGCGTGGTGCGACATTGATCGGCGTCGGGCATGAAGCGCTGCGCCACATTTCCATGATCGGCAACGATCTGGCCTTCGATACCGGCATGGCGACCTGCGGCAAGCAGGGCCAGTCGCTGCATGTCAGCGTCGGCCAGCCCACGCTCCGCATCGACCGCATGATGGTCGGCGGACAGGCCGGCTGATCCCCCCAATTCCAGACAAGGACAGTGATGATGCGTAATGCCACCGAGCAGGATTTCGACGAGATCGTCATGCAGAACGACAAGCCCGTTCTGGTCGATTTCTGGGCCCCCTGGTGCGGGCCTTGCAAGGCGCTGGCCTCGACGCTCGACGAACTCGCGGAGGAATATGCCGACGAGATCGAGATCGTGAAGGTCAATATCGACGAAAATCCCAAGCTCGCCGAACGGTTCGAGGTGCGCGGCATTCCGCTGCTGCTGATCGTCAAGGACGGTGCGGAAGCCGCGCGCGCGTTCGGCACCATGTCGCGCAGCCGTCTCGACGCCTTTGTCGATGCGAATGTGAGCGCGGCGTGATGGCCGACGCTATCGCTTTCCATGGTGATCCGGCGATCAAGGCGCGGGCCCAGGCACAGCTGAGGCAGCATGTCGCGGCGGGCAGTTTCGTCTATTTTCCGGCCTGGGAAGACGGCAAGGCCAATGCGATCGGTGCCGTGGTCGAGGCGGACGACACGGCCGCCTATGCGGCCAGGCTCGGCTATCCGATTGCCTTGGTCGAAACCCTGCCCATGATCATCAACGGCTTCCGGCCGCTTCCCGAGGCCGCCCGCTTTGCCGAGGCTTGGCTGGCACGCACGCCGGTCGGCGGCGATCTGTCCGCCGTCGTGTCGCGGATGATCCTCGACCTGCTGGCCAAGCCGCGCCTGTGCGAGATCACCCGACGCCATCCGGCAATGGAAGAAAGCCGCCTCGCCATCATCGACTTGCATCGTAGCGCGGTCGTGGGGGACGAACCGGACCGCAAGCAATGGAAGGCGGCTCGCCTCGCTGCGGTGGCGGCGACCGATGCCCTTGGCGACGACGTGCTGGACCGCTCGGCGGGCAGCACGGTGGAGTCGGCGGCCTGGCCCGGCACGATGCGGACGGTGCTCCGCGATACGCTGAACGCCACGGGCGCGCTTAACCTGCGCGTGGCACTGGCCGAAATTCGCTGGACGCCGGAGGAAGAAAGTCGCGTGTTCCAAATTCGCGATCAGGCCGAGAAGGACGTATATAAGGCGGAGTTTGAGGGGCTTGCACGGGTCTATGCGATTCTCGACGCCGACCATCCCGAACTCGCCGAGCGCTTCCGCCAGCGATGCGACCGGCTGGATAAAGCAAATGAGACCTATGTCGCGGCGGGCTGGACGGCGATCGAGATGATCGAGGCCGCTCCGGTCGTCGCGGCCCAGGCCGTGGAGGCGTAACGTGCAAGGGGGGCAGGGGGTGGATATGCGGCACAGCAAGGTCCTCATCATCGGCTCGGGCCCGGCGGGCAATATGGCAGGTGTCTATGCCGCCGGGCCGCGCTGTCGCCGAGGCTGATCGAGGGGGCGCTCTGCACCGAGGCCCTTTCGCACGGTGCCAGCCGCCCGGCCGCCTGGATCTTCCGCGCCTTTCGCGGGCGCGACGCCGATCTGCGGGCAATGTTGGCGCGCCACGGGCTGACGACCGGTGCGCGCTGATCGCGATGCCGAGGCCGTCCGGCGCTGGCGGCCCGATGCGATCCACCGGATCGAGGCGGACTATAACCGTTCGGCCGATACGCACCTGATCCGGGTCGACCTGCCGCGCTATCCGGGGATCACGCTCTATCTGAAGGATGAGAGCAGCCATCCGACCGGCAGCCTGAAGCATCGGCTGGCGCGCTCGCTGTTCCTCTATGCGCTGTGCAATGGCTGGATCGGGCCAGATACCTACGTCATCGAGTCGTCCTCCGGCTCGACGGCGGTGAGCGAAGCCTATTTCGCCAAGATGCTGGGCCTGCGCTTCATCGCGGTGGTCCCCGCCTCGACCGCCGCGCCCAAGCTGGATGCGATCCGTTTCCATGGCGGCGAGATTCACACGGTCGACGATCCGCGCACCGTATACGACGTCTCCAACGCTCTGGCGGCGGAGACAGGCGGTCTTTATCTCGACCAGTTCACCTATGCCGAGCGGGCGACCGACTGGCGCGGCAACAACAATATCGCCGAGAGCATCTTTGCACAGATGTCGGCGGAGGAATATCCCGTCCCCGAATGGATCGTCTGCGGCGCGGGAACCGGCGGCACCTCCGCGACGATCGGCCGGTACATCGCCTATCAGCGGCACGGCACCCGGCTCTGCGTCGCGGATCCGGTCCATTCGGTCTTCCACCGGCACTTCGCCGACCGCCGGGCACTGTCGCTGCCCGAGGGTTGCGGCAGCTGTATCGAGGGGATCGGGCGGCCGCGTGTCGAGCCCAGTTTCATCCCCTCGGTGATCGACCGGATGATCGCGGTCGAGGATGCCGCCAGCATCGGTGCGATGCGCGCGCTTTCCCGCCGACTGGGACGCCGGGTGGGTGGTTCGACCGGGACCAATCTCGTCGCCGTGGCCCAATTGATGGAGGACATGGCGGCGCGGGGAGTTGTCGGTTCGATCGTCACCATCCTGTGCGATGGCGGCGAGCGTTACGGCTGCACCTATTATGATGACCAGTGGCTCGATGCGCGCGGGCTCGACTGGCGTGCGCAGGAAGCAGCGTTCAGTGCCATGTTCGGCGCGTAACGCGATGATGCAGGATGTTGGCGGTCATCCGTGCGAGTGTGTGATTATGGGTGTCCGCTCTGGCCATCGGGCAATGTCAGGCGCAGGATCGTCCCCGCCGAGGGGCCGTTTTCGACGCTCAAATCCGCTCCCATCTGCTTGGCCAGGCTTCGCACCAGTTTCAGGCCGAGGCTGTTCGAGCCCTGAAGGTCGAATCCCGGCGGCAGGCCCGCGCCATCGTCGATCACGCAGAGTGCGATGACGTCGTCCTGACGGGTGAGGGTGACGACCAACTGCCCGAACTCGCGATTGGCAAAGCCATGTTCCATCGCATTGGCGATGCCCTCCGCCATGATGAGCGCAAGCGGGATCGCCGCATCCGGTGAGAGGCGCAGTCCGGGGACGGCCTCGATCCGGTGGATGATGCCGGGTTTCGTGTCGGCGGCAAACAGGTCCGCCATCAGGTCGCGCAGAAAGATGTCCAGCGGCACCTGCTCGCCCGTCGTCGCGTAGAGCTGCCGCTGGATGCGCCCGATGAGTTGCAGCTTCGTGGAGGCGTCGGCCAGAACCATGCGCGCGATCGGATCGACGACCTGCCGCTGCTGCAGCGACAGCATGGCGCCGACCATCTGGATGTTGTTCGAGACCCGGTGCTGCAACTCGCTGAAAAGCAACTCGGTGCGTTCGGCCAGTTGTCGCTGTTCCGCCGCCAGCCGCGACGATCGCTGGTTGGCACGCTGCATGGCGTCGACAAGACCGATATCGACCGCCACGACACCCGCATAGAAGCCCAAGGCGACGAGCGTGCGCGGCTCAAAATCGAAGCTGTTGGCGGGCGGTATGAAGAAATACCAGGCGAGCAGGCCGCAGACGATGGCCGACAACGTTCCCGGGCCGCGCCCGAACAGGAAGGATGAAATGATGACGGCCGGGAAGAACGTTAGATAGGGAAATCCCGGCGGAAAGGCCGGATCCAGTGTCCAGCGTATCCACCAGGCAACCGCCGAAAGCGCCAGCGCCACGGAATAGGCCAGCGCCCTGCGCTCGCCAAGCAGCGGCAATTGCTCTAAAATCCGGCGCTTCGCGTCCATATGCCGTCCACGTCCTCCTGTGAGCTTCTCCTGCGCGATCCCCGCATCAGTTGCAAATGCAGGTTAACACGGCATTGCCGTCATGGGGTTGATCAGGAAACGCAAATCAGCCGTGGTGGGCGGCCGCTCGCGCTCTGTCAGGCGGCGTATCGGGACGCGTGGCCATACTCCGTCCGGTATTGCGGGGAGGCCGCAGAGGCGTGCTGCGCGGCCGCATCCACGTTGAAGCGCATCACCGAGGCCATCAGCGTCCCGCACTCCTGCGCCAGCAGGCTGGCGGCGGCCGTCGATTCCTCGACCATCGCGGCATTTTGTTGCGTGACCGAATCGATCTCGCCGATCGCGATGTTGACCTGACCCAGGCTGTGGGCCTGCTGTTCGGAGGAGCGCGCGATGACGTCGACCACGGTGCTGACGTCGGACACCTTGCCGATGATCCGTTGCAGGGCATTGCCGGTCTCGTCGACCAGTACCACGCCCGAACGGACATGTTCGATGGCCGAGAGAATGCGTGCCTTGACGTCGGATGCCGCATCGGCCGAGCGCTGCGCCAGCGCGCGGACCTCGGAGGCGACGACGGCGAAGCCCTTGCCCGCATCACCGGCCCGCGCCGCTTCGACGCCCGCGTTGAGGGCGAGCAGATTGGTCTGGAAGGCGATGCCGTCGATGACGGTGATGATATCGACGATCTCGCGGCTGGCCTGGTCGATGCCGTTCATCGCGGTGATCGACTTGGCGACGATCTGCCCGCCCTTTTCGGCTTCGTCGCGGGCCTCGGTCACGGCGCGGTTCGCCTGGCTGGCGCTGGCCGCCCCTTCGCGGACGCCTTGCGTGATCTCGCCGACCGCCGCGGCGGTTTCGCGCAGGCTGGCCGCCTGCTGCTCGCTGCGCGCCGACAGATTGTCGGTGGCCTGGCGGATTTCCTCGATATTCGAGCGGATGGACCCGGCACTGCCGCGAACGTCGCTGGTCAGGCCCGAAAGGTTCTGGACGGCGCGATTGAAATCGGCGGCCAGCTGGTGGAAGGCGGACGGCAGGTCCGTCAGGCGGACGGTCAGGTCCGCTTCCGACAGGCGATGCAAGCCGGAGCCGATTTCCTGCAAGGCCAGCTCGCGCTCCCGGTCGTCGCTGACCTTGGCCTTGGCCGCGTCGCGGAAGACGACGACGGCGCGGGCCATGTCGCCCAGTTCATCCCCGCGCTCGCTGCCCGGCACGTCGATGTCGTTGCGACCGCGCGCCAGCTCGGCCATCAGGCGGGTGAGGGTGGTGATCGGCCGTGCGATGCTGCGGCTGAGCAGCATCTGAAGGGTGATGACGACACCGATCAGCATCACGCCGCCAAGCATCAGGGCGATGATGGCGGTGCTGATCGCGTTTTCCTGCGATGCGGCATTGCTGGCGATCGCCGCCGTTTCCTGGTCGCGAATGGCCCGGAGGGGCAGCACGATGTCGCTGGTCAGCACGGCTTTGCCCGCGTCACGAACGGCTTGCTGCGCCTCGTCGCGCCGCCCGTCCTTGACCCAGTCGGTCAGACGGTCGCTCCATGTCCGCCGCCACTTGGCCTTTTCGGCATTGGACTTGGCAAGCAACGCCAGCTCGGCCGAGTCGTCCAGCATCGCGTTCAATTCGCGGCTGGTGGTGTCATATTCCTTGCGGGCTTCCTCGTAGGATTTGAGATAGCTCTTGTCCGCCGTGACGAGGAAACCGCGCAACTGGCTGTTCTCGCGCAGAATCGATGTCTCGAGCGTCAGTGCCTTGGCATAGACTTCCTGGGCGTGGTTGTTGCGCGCCGTCGCGTTCTTGATTTCCCAGATGTTCACGAAGAACACGATCGTCATGACCGCGGCCGACAGGCTGACGATCAGGAACGATACACCCAGTTTCTTGGGGATGTTCATGTTCGTGAGCATTATGCGTTTCTCTCAACAGGTCGGACGAGGGACGATAAGCGCGAATTCATTGAGTTATCGTTATCGAGGACAGGCGGACTGGGCCGATCACGCGGCGCATCGAAGGGCGCTGACAGGACGGCGAGAGGATCAGTCGCGGTCATGGATTCGGCTTTGAAAAGTGTCGCCAAATACACTGGCGCAGTCGTCGTCGCGCAATGTCCAATCCCCCCGGTCCCACATGAAACATTGGTTTCGTCGGACAATTGCTAGAACCGCAAAGTTAAGGATGGGTGAAGCGTGTAACCATTATCGTGACGAATAGTTCGTCAGTTGGTCAGCCAGTGAATCCAGGCGCCATAAGGATGGCAATGCGCCAGCACGCGGTCTTGACCGTCGGGCCAGGACCGCAGGCGAAGCTCGACCCGCTCGCGCGCCAGGTCCCATTCGAAACCGATCGAGGCGAACGGCCTCGTCGCGGTCGCGGACGCCCCGGCTTCGTTCAGGGTCGCCTCTATCCGGGCGCGGTCTTCGGCGCTGAGATATTGCAGGACCATGGAATGCAGGACGACGCGGTGGCGGCCGTCCGGCGCAGGAGCGGCAAGCTGTGCCGTCAGCCAGGATGCGGCATCGCCGGTATCGAGCCGGGGCGGATGCCGTCGCGCGATGGCCAGCGCCCGGTCCAGGCGCTCGGCCCGCTCGGGCTGGTCGGCGAAAATGAAGGATGCCAGCCGCTCGCAGGCCGCCGGATCATTGACGTCGAGCGGGTGGAGATCGACGCCCAGCGCCTGACGGACGGTCACGGCGGCATCGGGGGGCGGGGGGCCACGCCATTCGGGCGCGATCCGCACCAGCGAGTCCGGCGCACCCGTCCGGACGCCACCCAGATCATAGGTATAGCGGGACAGGTTGAGGTTCAGTCCGGCGCTCGCGCCGATTTCGAACAGGTCGAAATCATGGCCATGATCCTGCGCCAGGACCATCAGGGCGGCGTACAAGGCCGCCGCGCGGCCGATCTCGTTGGTCTGCGGCACCCGCAGCAACCAGTCGACCAGAAATTCGTCATGCGCCGCCAGCGCCAGGGCGACCGCTTCGTCGAAGCGGTCATGGTCCCCGGCATAGAGGGCGGCCAATTGCGGCTCGACACCGCGTCTCGCCAGCGCGTGCAGGGCGGCGTTGATCCGCATCGCGATCGCGGAGGAGGCGGCGGTGCTGCCCCAGGAGCGGATCAACGCGGCGCTGAGCGGTGCCTTGTCGAGCTGCCGGTCCACTGCGGCCAGCAGGTCGGCGACGAAGGGCGTGCCGATCGCCCGCATCACCAGCGACTGTCGGTACAATTCGCTGGGCTGGGCGGTCGGATTGTCCGATCCCGGATACATGGTCTTGGAACGCTCCGGCTGCATCGGTCGCCTATGACGCCGCAATAGGTAGGATGGCAATACGCGCCGGGACGACGGCGAAGTCGGTCCCGGCGCGCATCACCCAGTCAGGCCGGATCAGAAGTTGAAGTTCGCACCGGCGCTGAAGTTGCGACCGACCAGACCGGCATAATGCCAGCTGCTCAGATAGTTGGGGTTGCTGGCATAGGCCCCCGCCGCCAGCGGAGCGCGGGCATTCGTCAGGTTCTGGATGTTGAAGAAGAAGCGGAAGTCGTCATTGACCCGAACGCCGATGTTCAGATCGGTGTAGATGAACGGGCGGATGAAGCACTGGTTGTTCACATCGCTGCCCGCGATGATCGGCACCAGCGTGTTCTTGCACGACAGGTCGATCACGCCGTTGGTCGGCTGAATGCGATCGGCCGCCACCTGCTTGATCCGTCCGACATAATAGGTCGTGCTGGTCAGCGAAAAATTGCCGACTTCGATCGTGTTCTGCCAGTTGCCACGGATGCGCGGCGTGCCGCCGCCCGAGGACAGTTCGTACGGCCCGAGCGTACCCGCATATTTCTGAACCACGCCCGCCGGAGTGACGAGGTCGAGGCGAAGGACGCGGGTGACGTCGACGCGGCTGATCAGCTTGACGCCATTGTCGAACTGGAAGTTCGCATTGGCCTGCATGTCGATGCCCGAGCTGACCATGTAGTTGGCGTTGACGTAAGGAACGTCGAACACCAGCAGGCGGGGCAGGGCATTCGGGTTCACGGGGTCGACCCCGTCGAGGACGTTGCACTTATAGCCCGGACCCACCGCCGCCAGTGCCGCGCAGCCTGCGGCCGCATTGGTCTGGCCGTAATAGGCGTTGATCGCCTCGGCGCGCAGCGGTCCGCTGACGATCAGGTTCGACTTGCGGATATTGTAATAGTCGACCGTGACGTTCAGCCAGCGCGTCGGGTTGACGATCGTCCCCACCGTGAAGCTGCGCGACACTTCGGGCAGGATGTCCGGATTGCCCTGGGCGCCGCTGCCGATGTTGTACGAGGTCGTATAGGCCGGGCTGCCCGGATGCGCCGCGATGAAGCTGGCGGGCGGGGTGAAGGACGAGAAGCCCGCATAGCTGCTCGCCGGGTTGTATTCGGCAAAGGTCGGCGCGCGGAAGCCCTGCGAATAGGTGGCGCGCAGCGAGAACTCGCGGACCGGGGTGAACTTGGCACCCACCTTCGGCGAGAAGTGGCTATAGCCCTGCGAATAGTGATCGTAACGGCCCGACACGTTCAGGTCGAACGAGCGCGCGAAGGGCGCGTCGATTTCGAAGAACCCGGCGGTCACGGTCTGACGACCCTGGGCCGACGAGGTGTTCAGGCCGTAATAGGACAGATCCGCATTCTGGTTGCGGTTCATCAGCGTCTCGCGACGGACCTGGAAACCGCCGCCGACATTCAGGTCGCCGCCCGGCAGCTCCATCAGCGACTTGAGCAGCGAGCCGCCGATCGTCGCCACCGTCGAATAGGATGGGGTGGTCCGCTCCGCCGAAATCTGATTGCGGATGGCCTGCGTGTTCTGCTCCGGATTGACGAAGTTGTACGCGCCGGTGTTGACCGCGTTCAGCAGGCCCTGGATGTTGATGAAGCCGCGCTGCGTGACCGCGAAATTGTCACGGGCATAGACGCCGTTCAGACGGAACTTGGAGCCATCGCCCAGATCGCCCGAAATGCCATAGGTCGCGCGGAACACGTCGACATAACGGTGGCTGCCGGCGGGAATGTCGCCGAACAGATAATAGATGCGCGCGGCATTCTGGGTCGGGTCGGCACCGGCCACGGCATAGGGGTTGTTCGGGTTCAGACGGCGATCCGCGGCGGTGGCGCAGTTCACGCCGGCAGCGCAGACATACATGGGCAGGACGATGCCCGGGCTGGTCGACGCGAGCGCCGCCGAGCCGCCGAACGGCTGGGTCTGGCGGATGCCCGACGGGGTGCCGCGAATATCGACTTCGGAATGCGAATAGCTGCCGCTGGCAAAGGCTTCCCAGCCCTCGGCGATGCGGACGTTCAGGCGTGCCGTGGTCGAATAACGCTGCTGGCGCGGCTGGATGATCGAATATTCGGCAGGCAGGTTATGCTTGCAACCGGTGCCCTGCGCCGAGCCCGATGTCACGGTGAAGGTGCCGAAGGGGCACGCATTCGGGTTGAGCAGCACATATTGGTTGGTCAGGGGCGAGCCGACCTGACCCGCCAGCGGATTGTTGAGGTCGGTCTGTCGGACGCGGGTGACGACCGCTTGCGGATTGGCCGCCAGCAGCGAGTCGTCGTTGCGGTTGCGATCCTGCAGGCCGCTGGGGCTCAGGTCCAGCGTGTTGAACGGATAGCCGCGAGAGTTGTTGGTGATGTACCCGTCATAGGTGTATTCACCATTGACGTAGAAGTTGAAGCCCTGCTCGCGATAGTCGCCGAACCCGGCGGTCAGCGTGGCGCGATAGTGCGCGCCGTCGGCCTTTTCGGTGGTGCCCCCCTGGACCGAGCCCGAAATGCCCTGGACGTTCTTCTTGCTGATCAGATTGACCACGCCGCCGATCGCGTCGGCGCCATAGGTCGAGGATGCGCCGTCTTTCAGCACTTCGACGCGCTCGATGGTGCTGAACGGGATCGAGTTCAGGTCGACATAGGCGTTGTGGCCGTCATCGTTCAGCGGGAAGTTCGCATTGCGCAGGCCGTCGATCAGGACAACGGTTGAGGAGACGCCCAGACCACGCAGCGACACCGCCGCGCCACCGGCCGAGAAGCCGTTGCGGAAGCCGGTCGAGATCGAACCTGCGCTGTCGGCGGAGACCGAACGGATGGCGTCCTGTGCGGTGGTGATGTTGGCGCGCAGCATCACGTTCGAGTTCACCACGGTCACGGGCGAGATCGAGCTGGCGTTGGAATCGCGGAACAGCGTGCCGGTGACGACGACGGTCGTGCCTTCGGCCGTGGCGGGCGCGGGGGCGGCCCGCTTGATCTGGACATCCTGCTCGGCGGTGGCGGGTGCGGCGGCTGCGGTCGCGCTCTGGTCGGCGGCATCGGCGGGCTGGGCCGGTGCTGCCTCCTGCGCAAAGGCCGGGGTCGCGATCGCGGTCAGCAAGGCCGCCGTCGAAATCCCAAGACGCAGTTTACCAAATGCGGAATTCATCGAAGTCACTTAGCAATTCCCCCTCTGACGCAGCAGCGACTGTGGTCGCCGGTGTTCCACTCGCCAAGAACCGGCGCTGCGATGACCGGCCGCCTATCACCCGTGAAGTTACCGGGTGGTTAAAGGTAAGCATGGCTGTGACGATATTGGTCGTTTCTGGGGTGACCGTAAAATTGCGTCGGCGCGTCTTGGGGAATCCTTTGCCAAGGATACTGGCATCTGTTTGGCGGAGCACCGTTCGGCACGGTTGCTTCTTTCGCTATTCGGGCGAGGCTGGCCGAGGATCGGCCTGCGAACCAGCGGACAAGACTCCGAAGCCGTCGGATTAATTTATGCCGGTAAATCAAGTTTTAAGGTTCAGGTGCGACCAGAATGAGCACTCAGTACTGAAGAGAGACGATGCTCAAGAGCCTGTTCCGGGAAAGGCGACGTACCAGCGCCGTACATGCGTTGAACGTTCTGAACTCGCCGCCCGAACCCAGCTTCGACCGTTTCGTCGAGCGGGCCGCGATATCCTTCAACGCCCCGATCGCGCTCCTGTCCCTGATCCATGGCAATCAGCAATGGTTCAAGGCGACCCGTGGCGTCGACATCGTCTGCAATCCGCGCCACCGCAGCTTCTGCACCTTCGCGCTCGACAAGCCCGACGTGTTGGAGATTTGCGACCCGTGCAGTGATCCGCGCGTGGCCGAACTGCCAGCCGTCAACGCCGCGCCGTTCGTCCGCTATTATATCGGCGTGCCGTTGCGCGTCACCGGGGGCATCGATGTCGGCGCGCTGTGCGTCTTCGACACGCAGCGACGGAACCCCGCTTCGTCGGACCAGAAAGCCTATCTCATCGCGCTGGCCCGGCAGGCGGTGGTCGCCCTGGAAAGCCGGGCGGACCTGCTCCAGATGGAGGGGGCCGCGTGATCGATGTCGTCCTGTGCTTGACGCAACAGCATGACCTGCGCTTCGTCGCGCTGGCGCTACTGATCTGCGTTACGGGGTCGCTTGCGACCGTTCAGTTGTTCAGCCGGGTCCGGGCCTCCCGTGGCTATCGTCGCTATGGTTGGATCATACTCGGTGCGGTCGGTGCGGGCACGATGGTCTGGGCGACCCACTTCGTCGCCATGATGGCGTTCCGGACGACCGCGCCCGTCATTCTCGATCCGATCCTGACGCTGATCTCACTGCTGGCGGTGATCGGGATCGCTGCTCCGGGACTGGCCCTGGCCGCCGGGCGGCGGCGCTGGTCGGGGGCGGTCGGTGGGGCCGTGATCGGCACGGGCATTTCGGTCATGCATTATATCGGCATGGCGGCGTACCGGGTCGACGGCATCGTCACCTGGAAAGAGCCTTATGTCGTGGCCTCGATCCTGTTGTCGAGCGGCCTGTCCGCCATGGCCTTCCACGTTCTGGCCGGGCGGGGGCGCTGGAGGAACAAGACCGCGGTGGCATGGCTGAGCCTTGCCGTCGCGGCGCTTCACTTCACTGGCATGACGGCGATGAAGATCACCGTCCTGAAGCTCGGCCAGGGCCTGTCGGGCATGACCATGGCAACGCTGGCGACCACGACGACGGTCGCCACGCTCATCATCGTCGGATGCGCGGCGATCAGCGCCCTGATCGACGGACATACCCAGTCGGAAACCTATCGCCGCCTGCGTCATATGGCCCTGCACGACAGCCTGACCGACCTGCCCAACCGGATCAGCTTCATCGAGGATCTGGAGGCGCGCTTCGGCATCCGCGGCGGGTATCAGCGTATGGCGGTGGTCATGATGGACCTGTCGCGCTTCAAGGTGGTCAACGATACCTATGGCCATCAGGCGGGCGACCAGCTGCTGGCGGCGCTGGCAGCGCGTTTTTCCGCCATCCTGCGGCCAGGCGAACGCATCGCCCGGCTGGGCGGCGACGAGTTTTCGGCCGTCGTTTCCTATGACGATCCAGCCGAGCTCGAAGATTTCCTGCATCGGCTGACCACGGCGTCCGAGGCACCGTTCCTGTTCGACCGGTTCACCGCTTCGATCGGCGCCAATATCGGTGTCGCGCTGGCCATGCGGGACGGCTCCGATGCCGATGCGCTGCTCGCCAAGGCGGACCTGGCCATGTACCGGGCCAAGTCGGCCCACTCCAAGGAACCTTGTTTCTACGACGCGCATATGGACGATGCCGTGCGCGAGCGGCGCGAGTTGATCGCCGATCTCCGCCATGCGCTCGATGCCGACGCGTTCGAACTCCATTATCAGGTGCAGTCGGCCATCCCGTCGGGCGAGATTTGCGGCTATGAGGCGTTGATCCGCTGGAACCACCCGGTCCGTGGCATGATCCCGCCGGCCCGATTCATCCCGCTTGCCGAGAAGAGCGGCGATATCGTGCCGCTGAGCAACTGGGTCCTGCGGCGCGCCTGCCACGAGGCGGCGGGCTGGGCCGATCCGCAGCCCGTGTCGGTCAACCTGTCGCCGATGCATCTCGCCGAAAAGCAGCTGGTCGAGACGGTGCGTTCGGCCCTGGCGGACAGTGGCCTGCCGCCCGAGCGACTGACGCTGGAGCTGACCGAGAGCGCGATCATCCACGACAAGCATTTCGCGCTGGAGCAGCTGAAGGCCTTGAAGGCGATGGGCATCGCCATCGCGCTCGACGATTTCGGCGTTGGCTATTCCTCGCTGGAGGTGCTGCGCTCCTTCCCCTTCGACCGGATCAAGCTCGATGCGTCCTTCGTCTCCGAGATCGAGCATGACGAACAGGCGGTGTCGATCCTGCGATCGGTCGCGGCGCTGGGTGCGACGCTCAACATGCCGGTACTGGCCGAGGGGGTGGAGGAACCCGCCCAGCTGGCCATTGTGACCCGGGAGGGTTGCGCCGCTGTCCAAGGCTATCTGATCGGCAGGCCGTCGCGCATGCTGGCCGATCCCGACCATGTGCGACGGGTAGCGAGCCTGCGGCCCCGGATCGTGGAGGCCGAAGCCGTCGCGTGACCGTCAACGCCCGCGAGACGGGGACCATGGCCTGCTCATGATTAACAGATGCCGTAAGGTTTAGTGTGATGTTGGACGTCGCCAGTGTCAGCGCGCCAGAAATGAACCAATTGTGACATGCATTTCATCGTCTAAAGACAATATAATTATCGTATATCGGGTGTGCCCTGATCCATTATTGCATCGGAGCCGGTCAACTGTGTTTTTGTGGTTACATTCGCCCAAATAGATCAACATGACATTTCCGTAAATTTACAGCGTTTCTCTGTGTCGATTTTATGACGCCACGCTTCCGGGCCTCGTGATGGGGCAGGAGGCGGCATTTTTTCGCCAGAGGATCGGATGGCCCGGATCCTCGGCAGAATGAGGACGCGTCATGATCAAGAATTCCACGCCTGCCCGTCGCCGGTTGCATATCGGGACCGCCCTTCAGAGCCTGACGCTGGTTGGCCTGGGCCTCGGCATGGCGAGTTTCGCGACGGCGGCGTCGGCTCAGGCCGTGCAGGGTGCGGCGACGGACACCACTACAGCGACCACCACCCCGGCGCCGACCGGCGATATCGTCGTCACCGGATCGCGCATCCAGCGACCCGACCTCCAGAGCAGCAGCCCCGTCGCCACGATCAGCGCGGGCGAGCTGAAGGCGACCAACACCGTCACCGCCGAGTCCTATCTCTCGTCCTCGCCGCAGTTCGTGCCCGCCGCGAGCAGCACGACGAACAACGGCAATGGCGGCACCGCGACGGTCGATCTGCGCGGCCTGGGATCGCAGCGGACGCTGGTGCTCGTGAACGGCCGCCGCATGGTGCCGTCGGATATCGGCGGCGCGGTCGACATCAACGCGATCCCGACCGTCCTGATCAAGCGCGTCGACGTTCTGACCGGCGGCGCCTCGGCGGTCTACGGCGCCGATGCCATTTCGGGCGTGGTCAACTTTGTGCTCGACGACAAGCTGGAGGGCGTGCGCGCCGATGCCAGCTCGCAGGTCACCGGGCATGGTGACGCCGCCCAGTATAATGCGGGCCTGGCGGCGGGCGTAAAGTTCGGCAACGACGATGCCGGGCATATCGTCATCGCGGGTCAGTACACGAAGCGGGACGGCGTCTATCAGTCGGCGCGGGCCTATTCGGCGCAGAATCTCGACGCCAACCTGAAGCCCAGCGGGTCGAGCAACGCGACGCCGACGGTCATCGACATCAACTCCGGCCGATACCAGGTCAACGACGGCAACCAGGCGGGCGGCACGGACAATTTCGTGCCCTATTACAAGCCGTACAACTTCAATCCCGCCAATTATCTGCAGGTGCCGTTGGAGCGGTACAATGCGACGGCGCTGGCCAGCTACAAATTCTCCGACGCGGCCGAACTCTATGCACGCGGAAGCTATACGCGCAGCGACGTGACCGCGATCCTGGCACCGACGGCGACAGCCGGATTCAACTTCACTATCTCGCCCAACAACCCGTTCCTCAACGCGGCCAATTCCGCATTGATCTTTGGCGATCCGAAGAACCTGAATGCCGACGGCACCGCCAATGTCGGCATCCGTCGCCGCGTGACGGAGACGGGCGGCCGCATCCAGGAATTTACCAACGATACCTATTTCGGCATTGTGGGCCTGCGTGGCGATTTCGCCGACAGCTTCCATTACGATGTGTTCGCGCAATATGGCCTGGCGAAGCGGCATGAGGCGCTGCTGAACGACCTCGACTATAACAGGACCGCCCAGGCCATCAATGCGACGGTGGGTGCGAACGGCACACCCGTCTGCGCCAATCCCGCCAATGGCTGCGTCCCCGTTAACCTGTTCACGTCTCAGCCGATTTCGGCGGCGGCGCTGTCGTTCATCACCGCCAACGGCGCGCAGGACAATCGCTATACCCAGTTCGTCACCGGCGGCAGCCTGTCGGGCGACCTGAACTTCTTGCAAAGCCCGCTGGCCGACAAGCCCGCGGCGGTTGCGCTGGGCGCGGAGTATCGCCGGGAGACGGGCAGTCAGTCGGTCGACGCCAATTACGGCTCGGGCAATTTGATCTATTACGGCCAGGGCACGGCGGTTCCGAATGCGTCCTTCGACGTCAAGGAAATCTATGGCGAGTTGCAGATGCCGCTGGTCACCGACCGGCCCTTCGTGCGCGCGCTGAACTTCGAGGGCGGCGTCCGCTATTCCTCCTACACCAACAACACGGTGGCGGGCCGCAACAAGTTGGATGCCGTCACCTACAAGCTGGGCGGCGACTGGAGCCCGGTCGAGGGCGTGCGCTTCCGGGCGATCTTCAACCGGGCGACCCGCGATCCCAACATTGCCGAGTTGAACAGCCCGATCACCCAGGCGGGCACCGATGTCCTGGCCACCGACCCCTGCGCCAATGGAAGTCCGCAGGGCAATGCGACGCTGGCCGCCAAATGTATCGCCCAGGGGGCTCCCGCCACGCTGGTCAACTCGGGCGTCATTCAGGACGTGACCGCGAACCAGACCAATATCAACGCGGGGGGCAACCCTGCGCTGCGCCCGGAAACCGCCAACACGCTGACGGCGGGCGCGGTGTTCTCGCCGCGCTTCCTGCGCGGCCTGAACGTCACCGTCGACTATTACCGGATGAAGGTGAACAACTATATCGCGTCCGATGGTTCGCAGGACATCGTGAACCAGTGTTTCAACAACAATATCTCGGCCTATTGCTCGCTGATCGTACGGAACAATATCTCCGGCCAACTGTCGGGCTCGCCCAATGCGAACGGTCAGTTCCCGGGCGTGACGGAGCAGTTGATCAACGTCGCCACGCTCAAAACCAGCGGCATCGACGTATCGGCGGATTATCGCTTCACCCTGCCGGGTGACGGCAACAGCCTGACGCTGAACATGGCGGGCACCTATGTCGACAGCTACACCTTCAATCTGGGCGCGCAGGCTACCCCGATCAACTGCGCGGGCAAGTTCGGCAACAGCTGTGCGGCGGTCTCGATCAACCCGATCCCGCGCTGGAAGCATCAGGCCTCGGCCGTACTCGACCTGAACGGGATCGCGATCCAGGGGCGGTGGCGTTATGTCGGGCCGGTCAGCGCGGATGCGGGCACGCCGATCCTGGCCAGCCGCATTCCGTCCTATTCCTATATCGACACGAACATCAGCTTCGACGTGAACAAGCAGTACACGTTCCGCGTCGGCGTCAGCAACCTGTTCAACATCAATCCGCCGATCGTCGGCGGCTCGGCGGGCAGCAGCGGGGCCAATTCGGGCAATACCTTCCCGAACGTCTATGACGCACTCGGCCGGACCTTCTTCGCGGGTATCAGCCTGAAGCTTTGATAGCCGAACCGGAAAGGGGTGGAGTTCGGGAGGCCGAAATCCACCCCTTGTCCATTTCAGAATTTGGCGCGCAGGCCGATCCGGTAGGAGCGACCCAGCGTGTCGTACAGCGCCGGATTGACGTCCAGACCGGTATTGGTCTGCGGCGACGGCTCGGGGTCGCGGTCGAGCAGATTGTCGACTTTGAAGAACATGCTGACCGCCGGCGTGACGTTCAGCGAACCGCCGATATCGACATAGAAGGCGCCCTTCATGAAGTTGCGGTCGATCGTCGGGTTGTTGCCGGTCGAAACCGGGCAGCTGGTCGAGCAGACGACATATTGGTTGCCGAACACGCCATCGCTGAACCAGCGCTCCTGTACCAGCAGGCTGAATTTGTCGGTGTCGTAGCTCTGGATCGCCAGCCACTTCCAGCTTGGGGTCGCACCCGAATTGGCCCCTGCGCTGTCGATCGGGATCGTGCCGGGCAGGCCGGGGTCGGTCACGAACTTGATGACATGGGTGGCCAGCGCGCGCAGCGTCAGATTGCCGTTTAGCCCCATCGGGTTACGCCATTGATAGCTGCCCTCGATATCGAAGCCGCTGGTCTTGATCGAGGCGAGGTTGAACGCCTGGACGTTGACGAAGTTCGGCCCGGCCGTGTTCTGAAGGTTGAACGCGCCGCACGTTTCGGTATTGCCCTGAAAGCACAGGTTGACGATCTGTGCGGCCGACAGGCTGGAGACGACGTCGTTCACCTTGATCGTGTAATAGTCGAAGGACAGGCTGAGCCCCGGTGCCCAGCTCGGCCGCGATAGAACCACGCCCGCCTCGGTGCTGCGCGCGATTTCGGGGCGCAGGTTGGGGTTGCCCAGCGAGTTCTGGATGATCAGCACCTGGGTATTGCGGAACGGATCGGTGAAGTTGGGCACCGTCGTGGTCGTGGGGGCGGCGAACAGCTCGGACAGGTTCGGCGCCCGCACGTCGCGCGAGGTCACGGCGCGCAGGCGGAAACCGTCGAGCGGCGTGTCCCATGTGCCGCCCAGCTTCCAGGCATAGACCGCGCCCGAGGTCGAATAATGGGTGGCACGACCCGCCGCGCTCAGATTGGCGCGGCCCAGGCTCTCCGAATTGATCAGCGGCAGGTTGAGCTCCAGGAAGCTCTCATACACGTCATATTTGCCCGAGCCGTTCTTGTAATTGCCCGCATACCAGTTGCTGCCGGTCGCCGAATTCAGGAACGGGTCGGCGGGATAGGCGGCCAAATTGGGGCTGATCGCCGAGACCCCCGCGCCATAAGGATCGGCGTTCACCCGGTACGCCTCGCGCCGATACTCGACGCCGGTCGCGATCGACAGCGGCCCGGCCCACAGGTCGATCAGATTGCCCGAAATGCTGCCCGCCGCGGCATCCTGGGTCTGGCGGGTATGCTGGAACGGACCGTTGGCGGGAACGATATAGGCCAGTGCGGCGGCCGAGGGCGTCGCGCCGCCGAAGATGTTGATCGGCTGGCACCCGCTGGCCCGGGCGGCCGCATCGGCGCAGACGATCTGGCCGTTCAGCGTCGTCGCGTTGATCGCCTGATTATAGCGTCCGGTCAGGCTGATATTGTCGACATCGATGTCGGTGACGTTGATGCCATGCTCGTAATAGACGTCATAGGTCCAGCTGCCGCCGAACACCTCCGCCTTGCCCTTCAGACCGCCGACGAAGCGATATTGGCGGCGATCGGTGTTGACCTTGATGTTCGGCAGGATCGCGTTGCTCAACCCATAGCTGAACTGGGTGATCCCGTTGGCGGCGCATTGCTGCTGGATGGATGCGGGCAGATAGGGGTTGGAACACTGGATGGTCAGTCCCGTCTTGGACGCACCGGGATTGGGCTGGTTGCTGGTCTTCACCTGCGCGATATTGGCGGTGACATACAGTTCCATGTCGGACGCGATATCATAGCCGATACGGGTATAGCCGTTGACCCGCTCCAGCGCGGATTGCAGCGAGGTGCCCGAGCCGACATGGCCCGACTGGTCGCCGCCGACGCAGAAACCGACATAGCATCCGATGACGTTGCCCGCGGCGTTCTTGGCGGGAACGCCGTTCGACCCGTATTGAAAGGGGAAGGGATTGCCGTTGGCGTCGAACGCCGTGCCCTGGAGCGGCCCGGCGCTGATCAGGCCGTATTTGGTGTATTGATAGGCCTGGCCATGGTCGCGGTAGAGGAATTGCGGCGTGCTGCCGTTGCGGATGCCGGTATCGACCAGCGTCGACGCGCGGTACCAGTCGCGGCTGCCCGCCAGATCCTCGCCGAAATTGCCCGGCCCGACGCCCTGATCCTTGGCATATTCGCCGCTGACGATCAGGTGAAGCCGGTCACCCGCCAGCGCCTTGCCGAACGCCGCCTGGGCCAGCACCTGGCCGTTATCGCCATAGGTTGTGACGCCGGTCTGGAGATTGCCCTTGAACCCGGTGAAGCGCGTATCGGTGATGAAGTTGATGACACCGCCGACCGCGTCCGAACCCCAGGAGGCCGAGGCGCCGCCGGTCACGACATCGACCCGCTTGATCAGCAATTGCGGAAACTGGCTGATATCGGGAACGCCGGTGACGTTCGCGCCCACCACCCGCTGCCCGTCGAGCAGCGTCAGGGTGCGGATGGTACCGAGGCCGCGCAGCGAAAAGGAGCTGAGGCCCTGCTGCCCGCTTGACGTGCTGAAGGTGCCCGTCGTCGCGCCGGTTGATCCCTGCAAGGACGGCAACTGGGCCACGGTGTTGAAGATATTCGGCTGGGCGTTGGCCTGGATCTGTTCCTCGCCGATGACCGTGGTCGGCGTGGGGGCGTTATAGCCATTGGCGGTGATGCGGGTGCCGGTGACGACGATATCGCGCTCGCTGGCCGCTTGTTCCTGAGCGCCCGTCGCAACGTCGGGAGCTTGGGTTTGCTGTGCCGGTGCAGCCATTGCGGGGCTGGCGATCAGCGCCAACGCCAGGGCCGCAACACTGGTAGCGTTACCGGATTTCCACGAGGCGCGGCTGCGCCGATTGCCGATGCTCATCACTCCATCCCCTCACTCGAATCGCAGAGCGTGGCCGGTGATCTTTGGCCCCTCCGTCTCCCGCCCGCTTTACCGCAGGGACGAAGGGGCGGCATCTACGACCATAGTCGGTATCGTGGGTTGGTCAGGGCTTTGCGGCGTACAATCCGTGATGGGTCAGGATGAACAGCGTCCGCCCGTCGCTGCCGCCGAACACCAGCTGCAAGGGGCGCTCGGGCACGTCGATCCGGCCAAGTTCGGTGCCTGCTGCGTCATAGACGAAGACCTGTCCGTTCGCGACATAGACCCGCCCGTCCGTGTCCGTGACGACGCTCTCGCCGCCGCGCTGGGCGAAGGGTTTCAGCTCGGTTATTGCGCCGCCCGCACCGACCAGCCCGGTATAGGTCCGGTCCTCCGACCCGTTGGCGATGGCGATCCGGGTGCCGGGGCGCGCCGCCATCAGGCCATAGGTGTCGAGCGTGTCCGAAAAGCGCCAGCCGCGATGATCGGTTGGCCCCTGTTGCCACACGCGGAAGGCGGGCAGGGCGATGCTGCCATCGGGGGCGACATAGGATAGCGGCTTGGGCTGGCCGATGTCGCGAGCGAACATCTCGGCCAGGGTGGTGAACCGGTCGGTGGCGGGGTCGTACTGATCGCGAAACTCGCCATTGACCCAGAGGCTGCCGGGCAGGGCGATCCGGGCGCCCGGCGGTGTCGCGGCGCTCGGCGATAGGAGCGTCACGGCGGCAGGGGCCTTGGGATCGATGCTGTAGACCGTCGCGGCAGGCCCTGCGGACGACAGGACCAGCAGCTTGCCCGAGCCATCCACCGCCAGGTTCACCGGGTCGAGCGGCGCGTCGGATACGACCGACAGGCCTTCCGCCTCGCTCCAGCCATGGATGCGCTGGAAATAGCGATCGACGAAATAGAGCTTGCCGCTGGCATCGGTCGCCCCGCCGCCGAGCGAATAGAAACCGTCCGCCAGCCGCCGGACGGGCGTCAGGCTGGGCGAGGGCGCGGGCAGGGCGGCGGGGGTGACGTCCAGCGTCGCGAACTCGCGCTCGCGGACCTCCGCCCCGCGCGTCATGTCGCGGATCGCATTTTCGTAAGGATATTTGCTCGCCCGCAAATAGGTGCCGCAGCCATCCGCTTGACAGGTCGCAAAGCCGCTTTCGGCATTCACATGGACGTTGCGGAAGCGGATGTCGTTCCGACCATACAGCGCGATCGCGGCCTTGGCGGGCTGAAGCGAACGGGTGACGCGGTAAGCGTGGAGATTGGCGAACAGCACGTCGCGCACGTTGCGTAGTTCGAAGGCGACGGCATCGCGGCTTTCGCCCGCTTCCTCCTCGGTCTGCGGGGCCAGGAACTCCCAATGCGCGACCCGGTCGAGCACGATCTCGGCGCGGCGATGATGCTCGGCGGAAATCTGATAGACATGGCCGGGCGTCTCGGTGTTCGACACCAGCATTCCGGCAGAGGCATAGGTGTCTGGCGTCCACAGCCCGTTGAACGTACCGCCACCGCCGTCCGTCACCCACAGGCTGGGATAATGGCCGTCCCAGCGCTGCTTCGGGTCAGGATCGCCGGTGTGGTCGGCATTATAGGGATCGAAGCGGCTGCCATCGGTGCGGAAGGTGCCGTGTCCACCCTGGAACTTGACGTCATCCACCAAGGAACCTTCGCCCGCGCGCCAGAGCAACGCCGTGGCCCGCGGATTGCGCCCGCCTGCGGCCAGGCCGAGGCCGGAGACGATGGCCTCGCCCCCCTTGGCGCTCTCGATCAGTCCCTTCGCGCTGCCGACGCCCCGAAAGGCCGGGCTGTCATCGGTCAGGACGATTTGGGTCAGGCTGGGGTGGAGGCCGATCAGCACGCTGTCGGTGCGCAGGCGTAGCGTGTCGCTGACGCGGTAGAAGCCGGCGGGGAAATAGAGGACGCGGTGCGTGTCGATCGCCCGTTGCAGCGCGGCGGTGTCGTCGGTCGCATCGTCGCCCTTGGCGCCGAGGTCGCGGACATTGGTCCAGCGCTCGACCGGCGGAAGGGCGCGGATCGCGGGAGCCTCGCGGGATACCGACGCGGACAGTGGTACCGCATCCGCCTTGGTCGCATAGCGCCCCGTCTGGCCAAGTGACGGCACCGCCAGGCCGTAAGAAAAGTCGCGCATCCGGTAGCGTCGGGCGGGGCCGGTAATCGTCCGCCCACTGTCGCGGAACTGCGCGAAGATCGGCGTGTCGCTCGCGGTCGCGTCCTGGAAGCCGATTTGCGTATAGGCATTGTCCTCGTTGCTGATGACGATGCCTGCTCGCGCCACCCGCTCGAACCGGACCTTCTTGCCCCAGAACCAGTCGCCATAGCCCTGGTCGATCTCGATCCCGACGGGCACGTTGCGGATCACCGTGTTGACCAGGGTCAGCCCCGCCTCATGCTCGCGGATCGCCGCGTCGCGCTGTCCGTCGAAGCTGGAGTCAATCAGCGTGTAGGACCAGGCGGGAGACGGCTTCTCGGTCAGGATGCCGTAGCGCCCGCCATGGAAGTGCAAATCCTGTCCCAGATTGCCGACCTGATAGATGCCAGCCAGCGCATCGCCCAACCGAAAGTCGATATGCGCCAGATAGCTGTGCTGCGCCGTGTGGAAACGGACGGCGGTCGCGGCGGGGTTGCCCGCCCCGATCTCGAAATCGACATTGGCCATGGCCGAATAGAAGGTGCCCGAATTGGCGTCGGCGATGCTCTTGTCGAAGGGGACGCTGGTCGGCGGTGGCACGGGGACCGGTGCTGCGGCCTTGCCCGCTTCGGGGGGCAGCGTGCCGGTAAAGAAGACCATGGTCCCCACGCCCTGCTGGAACCCTGGGGTGGCGGGGGCGAGGACGAAGACGGGGCGTGTCTTGCCCACGCCGAAGAGGCGGACGCCCGGCCGCATGTAGAGCGTATGGGTCAGCCGATACCGGCCGGAGGGCAGGAAGACGATCCCGCCGCCGCCCTGACCCGCCACTTGGTCGATCGCCTGCTGGATCGCCGCGCCGTCGTCGCTCCGACCGTTACCGCTCGCCTGCACCGTCACCGCGCGGGGATCGGCGGGCGCGCGGGTGAAGACGGAGGCAGGGCGACCGGCCCAAACCGGCGACGCAGCGGTTCCGGCGAGCAGCGCCAGAACGGCAAGGGAAAGCGGGCGCGTCATGGCGGTCATCCTCATCGGGCGGAACGGATTGGGGGCAGGGCAATTGGGATAGGCAAGGCGACGCTTCGGCACGACTGCGACAAAGGTCGTAATGGCCTTTGTCGTCCAAGGCGCGATAGCGAGGGTCGAACGGGCATGGCCGACAGTGCCGATGCTAACGACAAGGGGTGCGGGTGAAGGCGAAAGACGGCAACGGCACAGGCGCACGCGCCCATGGTATCGTGGTGATGGGCGTCAGCGGCACGGGCAAGACCACCCTGTCCGAGCGGCTCGGCGCTCGGCTCGATTGCCCGGTGCTGGAGGGCGATGCGTTTCACTCGGCCGAGAATGTCGCGAAGATGCGCACCGGTCATGCCCTGACCGACGCGGATCGCTGGCCCTGGCTGGATCGTCTCGGCGCGGCGATCGGCAAGACTGCGAGGAACGGCGGTACGGCCATCGCCGCCTGTTCCGCGCTCCGCAGGGTGTATCGCGAGCGTCTGCGGGCAGCGGCAGGCGTGCCGCTGTACTTCGTCTTCCTCGACACCGACGCCCAGGAGATTGCCAGGCGAATGAACGGGCGCAAGGACCATTATATGCCGCCCAGCCTGCTCGACAGCCAGCTGGCGACGCTGGAGCGGCCGACGGCGGACGAATGCGCGTTGAGGCTGGATGCCGGACTGCCGCCCGAAACGCTGGTCGCCCAGACGCTCAGGTGGGTGAAGGGCGCCTGAGACGCTCACGGCATCAGCCGCTTGCGCCCCTGCGACAAATGCCAGCGCATCGCCAGGGCCGCGCCGTCGGGATCGCGGCCCCGGATGGCCTCGACGATGGCGTCATGCTCGTCCATCATCGCGCCGATCACCTCGGGCGGGCGCGAGCGTGAGATGTCGACCCCGGCGCGCAGGATGTGCATCACCTCGTCCTTCAAATGGTCGAAGACGGGGATGAAGGCCGAATTGCCCGTCGCCTCGACGATGGCGCGGTGTAGAACCCAGTCCTCGTCATGCGCGGGCGCGTCGGACAGGAGCGCGGCGCGTAGTGCGGCCAGCGCCTGCTCGATCGCCTCCATCTGTTCGCTCGACCGGCGCAATGCCGCCAGCCGTGCAGTCTCCGCCTCCAGGACGAACCGCACCTCATAGGTGCCCAGCGTCTTGGCCAGCTCGTCCATCGGCATATGGGTGCCCAGCCGCTCGGACGGGCGGCGCTTGACATAGGAGCCCGCGCCGCGCCGCGCCTCGGTGATCCCGTCCGATGCCAGTCGGGCCAGCGCCTCGCGCACGATGGTGCGCGACATGCCGAACGTCTCGGCCAGCCTCGCCTCGGAGGGCAGGCGGTCGCCGATGGCCAGCCCCTCGTCATTGATGATGCGGACGATCGCCGTATAGGCCCGGTCCGCCAGCCGCCCTTCGTTCATCGTCGCCCCCGCTTCAGACGATATGGCTCAAGACCATCACCAGCGCGAGGCCGACGACGGAGATCACCGTCTCCAGCATCGACCAGGTTTTGAACGTGTCGGCGGTGCTGGTGCCGACATAGCTCTTGACCAGCCAGAAGCCCGGATCGTTGACATGGCTGAAGAACACCGAGCCTGCGCCTATGGCCAGCACCACGAGTTCGGGCGACACGCCCGACCCGGCGACCACCCCCGGCATGATGCCGACCGCCGTGATGGTCGCGACCGTCGCCGACCCCGCCGCCAGCCGGATACCGACCGCGACCAGCCAACCGAGCAACAGCGGCGAGATGGCGTACATGGTGACCAGCCGGGCCA
This sequence comes from Sphingomonas sp. Leaf257, assembly GCF_001422185.1. NCBI lineage: Bacteria > Pseudomonadati > Pseudomonadota > Alphaproteobacteria > Sphingomonadales > Sphingomonadaceae > Sphingomonas > Sphingomonas sp. Leaf257. The sequence goes on along the minus strand of NZ_LMMH01000023.1, from coordinate 290,605 downwards.
GCAGATCCGACAGGCCTGCGCTGACCAGCACCTGCTTCAGCGCGCCGCCCGCGCCGATCGCCAGCAGGATCGCCCCCGCCGCGCCCATCGTCTCATGCCACACCGCGTCCTGGATCGTCGCCTCGCGCAGCCGCCGCCCGAACAACAGGGGCAGGGCGAGCAGGTTGGTGACGAGCAGCGCGATCACCGGATTGCTCGCCGCGACCAGCCAGGCGGCGCCCTTCAAGCCTGTGGCAAGCTGTCCCAACTCGCCCGTCGCGATCAGCAGCACGGGCAGCAGCACGATGAACAACGCGGCCCCGCGCCCCGGCACCGCGATGTCGAGCCGGTGGTCGCCCAGGACGGGCGGCGCAAGGCGGACACCCGGCGTGACGATCCGCGCCAGCACCGGCCCTGCGATGATCGCGGTCGGAATGGCGATCAGGATGCCGTAGAGCATCGTCCGCCCCAGATTGGCCCCCAGCGCCTCGACCGCCAGCAGCGGGCCGGGATGCGGGGGCACCAGCGCATGGACGACGCCCAGTCCGGCGAGCGCGGGCATGATGAGGCGCAGCTTGGCGGCATCGCGGGCCTCGCCATCGGGCGTGTTCATCGCCTCCGCTGCCGCCACGACGATCGGGAGCAGCAGGACAAGGCCCGTCTCGAAGAACAGCGGCAGGCCGATCAGGATTGCGATGCCCAAAGTGGCCCAGGGCGCCGCCTTAGCGCCGGTCAGCCGCAATGCGCTCTGCGCCAGCGCCGCCGCCGCACCGGACAGGTGCAGCATCGCCCCCAGCGACAGGCCGAGCGCCACGACCAGGCCGGTTCCGCCGACGATGTCGCCCACGCCCTTCTGCACCGCCTTGGCGATATCGGCGAGCGGAAGCCCGGCGAGCAGTCCGACCGTGAATGCGCCGCACAGCAGGCCGATAAAGGGATGCAGCCGCCCCTTCACGATCATCAGGACGGCGAGCAAGATGCCCGCCAGCGCGGACGCGATCAGGCGGATATCCTCGCCGGTCACGGGCGGACTCCGCACGTCATCTGGTTCCAGCGCGTGATGTGGTTCAAGCTCTGCGGATCGCGCATCGACACCCCTCCATGGTCCATGGCGGCGTTTTCACCTGCCGGACTTTACCGGTAATCTGTAGGACAGGTTTTTGGGTCTGGGCAATAGAAAAGGGCTTGATCCGGGGCAATCGGCGGGAGCATGATGAAAACCTGTCCAACCGAATCCACATAGATTGGATCGAGCAGGACGCGGGATCATGTCGGCGCACACGACCGACAGCCTTTGGCCCAGCCGGGCCGCATAGTGGAGGATGACGATGGAAGGGACACGTCCGACGGCCTGCCAACCCCTGAGCGCGAGCGCCGAAGCGCCCTCGCTCGCGCGGCTGACCCCAACCCAGATGAAGGTGCTGCGCGGCGTCCATTCGGGGATGCTCAACAAGCAGATCGCGTTCGATCTGGGCATCGCCGAGGCGACGGTGAAGGCCCACATGACCGCGCTGATGCGCAAGCTGAACGTGCGCAACCGGACAGAGGTGGCGATCGCGGCGCAGGCGCTCAGCCTCCACGCCTGATCCAGGTTGGCGACGCAGGTCGCCGTGCCGCTACGCTGAAGCCCACCGATACAAGGAGAGGGCAATGAAGACGAACTGGCTGCTGAGCGCGGCGGTGGTGATGGCCGCTGCACCCCTGATGGCGGCCCCCGCTGCCGCCCGATCCTCGACCTCCATCTATCGCACCGCCCCCGCCGATCCGCGCGCGATCACCATTCGCGGCGTCGGCGACGGGCGCGCCGATGACAGCGCTGCGATCCAGCAGGGCATCGACGAAGCGGCCAAGGGCGGCCATGGCGGCATCGTCTTCCTGCCCTCTGGCCGCTATCGGATCAGCCGCACGATCATCGTGCGGTCGGGCGTTCGCCTGTTCGGGGTCGGTCCGACCCGGCCCGAGATCCTGTTGGCCGATGCGACGCCAGGCTTCGGCTCGGGCATCGCGGCGATGATGACCTTTGCAGGCGACGACCAGTATCGATCGGGCAAGCCGCCGGTGCCTGTCCCGACGACGGTGCCGTTCGATCCGACGCTGTACGACGCCACCTCTTCGACCTTCTATTCCGCGCTCGCCAATGTCAATTTCCGCATCGGAGAGGGCAATGCGGGTGCGGTCGGGGTGCGGTTTCGCGTCGCCCAGCATGGCTATATCCGCCATGTCGATTTTCATATCGGATCGGGCTTTGCCGGTGTCTATCAGGCCGGCAATGCCGCGCAGAATCTGCGCTTTTTCGGCGGCCGATATGGTATCGTTACCGAGAAGACCTCGCCCGCCTGGCAATTCACGCTGATCGACAGCGACTTCACCGGCCAGCGCGAGGCGGCGATCCGGGAGCATGAGGTCGACCTGACCCTGGTCAACGTCGCCATCCGCGACACGCCGGTCGGGATCGAGATCGACAGAGGCTATTCGGACTCGCTTTGGGGCAAGCAGGTGCGGTTCGAGAATGTCCGCGATGCGGGCGTGGTCATCTCCTCGGAAAAGAGCGTCTTTACCCAGATCGGCTTCGACGACGCGATCGGCATCGCCACGCCGGTCTTCGCGAAGTTTCGCGACAGCGGGCGGGTGGTGGCGGGCGCGGGGCCGCGCTACCGCGTCGCCGATTTCGGCTATGGGCTGAAACTGCCTGAGCTGGGGCAGATGGGCGACTTCGCGACCGATGTGAAGATCAGCCCGCTGGGCCGGACGCCTGCGAGAGCCAAGCCTGCCATCCCCGCGCTTCCGCCGGTTGGCGCCTGGGTGAATGTCCGCGATCTAGGCGTAAAGGGCGACGACACCACCGACGACACCGCTGCCTTGCAACGCGCGATCGACACGCACCGCGTCCTCTATCTGCCGATGGGGCGCTACCGGGTCAGCGACACGCTGCGGCTGCGCCCCGACACGGTGCTTATCGCGCTGCACCCCAGCCTGACGCATATCTATCTGGCGGACGATGCCCCCGGCTATCGCGGGGTCGGATCGGCCAAGGCGCTGATCGAAAGTGCGAAGGGTGGAGCGGGGATCGTCTCGGGCATGGGGCTGTGGACCGGCGGGGTCAATCCGCGCGCCACCGCCTTGTTGTGGAAGGCGGGCGAGGCATCGCTGGTCGATGACGTAAAGATCCAGGGCGGCGGCGGTACGGTGCTGACGCCGGGCAGCCCGATCGGCTTTGGCGACCAGCGGGCGCGGTTCGACGGGCAACATCCCAGCATCTGGGTGACGGACGGCGGCGGCGGCACGTTCAATGCGCTCTGGTCGCCCAATACGCTGGCCTCGGCGGGGTTCTACGTCTCGAACACGACGACGCCGGGGCATGTCTATCAACTGTCGGCCGAGCATCATTACCGTGCCGAGATCGTGCTCGATCATGTCGCCAATTGGGAATTCCTGGCCCCGCAGACCGAGCAGGAGGTGCGCGACGGCGTCAACGCCGTGTCGACCGAATTCCGCCACAGCCGCAACATCCTGTTCGCCAACTATCACGGCTATCGTGTCACCCGCACCGCCAAGCCGATGGATGCGGCAGTGAAGCTGTACGACTCCGGCGATATCCGTTTCCGCAACGTCCATGTGAATGCCGAGAGCGGTTTTGCCAGCTGCGACGCCAAGGGCTGCGGCACCTTTGTCCGCGCGAGCAAATATCCGTTCGAGAATGCGATCAAGGATATGACGCGCCAAACGGAGGTGCGCGAGCGCGAGTTCGCCCGCCTCGACGTGCCGCCCGCTCCCGCCAGCGCGGCGACGGCGTCGGCGGTGCCGGTGTCGCCCGGTGTCAGCAAGCTGGCGGACGGCTTCTACTCGGTCGCCGGGGCGGCCGTCGATGCGACGGGCACGCTGTACTTCATCGATCGCTTCTTCCAGCGTATCCATACCTGGTCGGAGGCGAAGGGGCTGAACATCGTCGCGGATGCCCCGCTGGATGCGGTCAATCTGGCGGTTGATCGGTCCGGCCATCTGCTGGTCCAGTCCTCGGCCGGACGCGACGGCAGTGTGTACAGCATCGACCCGTCTGCTCCGGCGGCGGTGACCGTGATTTCGCCGACCCCCGTCCGGGCGCATTCGGGGGCGCAGACGCTGCTGCCGGTCAATGTCTGGGAGAATGGCGAGTTTGCCGACCGGATCGATCCCAAAAGCTACAGCTATCCGACCATGGCCGAGATGTTCGCCGCGAAGATGGGCGCGGCCAAGACGCAGGAATATGTCTCGCCCGACGGATCGCTGGTGCTGCCCGCCTTTCGTGTGTGGAACCAGGGGCCGGACGATCATCAGGGCTGGCGCTGGTCCGACACGCTCGACGCCTATGGCTTTGCGCCCGCGCCGGTCGGGGGCGAGGTGGTGCTGACCAACGGCTCGGAGAACCGGACCTATGCCGGACGGGTCGGCGAGGGCGGGCGCGTCACCGATCTGCGGGTGCTGGCCGAGCGCGGCGGCGAGAGTGCGGTCCGAGATGCGGCGGGCAGGCTCTATGTCGCGAACGGGCAGGTCTTCGTCTACAATCCCGACGGCTCGCTGTTGCGCCGGATCGATGGGCCCGAAAGGCCGCTGCAACTAGTGCTGGGCAAGGAAGAGGCGGGAGGAAAGCCGGGCCGGCTGTTCATCCTGACCCATCATGCGCTCTATTCCGCCACGCTATAGGGAGGCATGGTCGATCCGTCCGTCGAGGAGCCGGAGGTGTTTCGCCACGTTATCGTGCCATGACCAAGCCCAAGCCCGATCCCGTCGGCCCCGGCCAGCAAAGCGTCTGGACCTATCCGCGCCCCGCCATCGCCCAGCCGAGCGCGCGCCATGTCCGGATCGCGCATTGCGGTATCGTGATCGCCGATACCCGCGCGGCCGTCCGGACGCTGGAGACCAGCCACCCGCCCAGCTGGTATCTGCCGCCCGCCGATATCGACCGGCGCGTGCTGCGCCGGTCGATATCGGCGGTCCTTCTGCGAATGGAAGGGCGAGGCGATCTACTGGCATGTCGATCTGGGCGGCACGCTGCTCCGCGATGTCGCGTGGAGCTATCCGAACCCGACGCCGGGCTTTGCGATCCTGCGCGATCATCTCGCCTTCTACGCCGCGCCGTTCGACCGTTGCACGATCGATGGCGAGCAGGTCCGGCCGCAGCCGGGCGGCTTCTATGGCGGCTGGATCACGGCCGATCTGGCGGGGCCGTTCAAGGGCGGGCCGGGCAGCATGGGCTGGTAGGCCTCACAGCGCGCGGAGCGCCGCCGACGGCCTTGCCCGCAGCACCGGCAGGGTTCCGGCCACGCCGATGCCCACCGTCACCACCGCGCCGGTCGTCAGCGTGGCGAGGATGACGCTCCAGTCGGGAAGCCATTCGAACTCAAAGATGCGGGTGACGACGAACCACCCGCCGCCCGCGCCCAGCACCAGCGCCACCAGCCCGACAATGGCCGCGAGCAGCGCATATTCGATCGCCTGCATCGCCAGCACCTGTGCCCGTGTCGCGCCCAGTACCTTCAGCATGACCGCATCATAGGTCCTCGGCGCCCGCGCCGCCGCGATCGCGCCGAGCAGCACGGCGATCCCCGCCAGCACCGCGATCCCGGCCGCGACGGTGATGGCGGTCGCCATCTGCCCGACGACGTCCTGGATCTGCTTCAGCACTCCGCCGACCTCGACGACCGAGGTGGACGGAAAACGGGGCAGCAAGGCACGCGTGACGGCCGAGCCTTGCGCGGCGGGCATGTCGATGGTCGCCGCCAGATTGTGCGGCACGTCCTGTAGCGCGCCGGGCGAGAAGACCATCACGAAGTTGAAGCCGAGCGTGTCCCATGCGATCCGCCGGAACGATGCGATCCGCGCCGTGCGCTCCAGCCCCAGTACCGAAACGGTCAATGGGTCACCGATCCGCAGGTTCAGCGCTTTGGCCAGCCGTTCGTCGATCGACACCAGGCTTTGGCGTTGCTCCGCTCCGTTCCACCACCGCCCGGCGGTCAGCGTGCTGCCGGGGGGCGGGGTCGCGGCGAAGGTCAGCCCACGCTCGCCCCGCAGTGCCCATGCGCCGTCGGGGATCGACTTGAGGTCGGCGACCCGCGTCGTGCCATAGGCGGTGATCGTGCCGCGCATCAATGGAGCCGTGGCGATGCGGGCCGTGGGGGCGACCGAGGTGACCGTGTTGCGGAATTCAGCTTCACGCTCGGGCGGCACGTCGAGCGCGAACAAGGCGGGTGCCCGGGCCGGCACCGAACGGCGGATATTGCCGTCGATGCTGGTGCGGATGCTGGCGAGCAGTACGAACAGGGTCAGGCCGAGGCCGAGGGCGACGACCAGCGATACCGTCCGCGAACCGGGGCGATAGAGCGCGGTGAGCGCCAGTCGCGGCAAGGGGCGGCGCGGCCGGGGGAGGCGACGTGCGACGGCGCGGACCGCCACGCCGATCGCGACCAGCATGCCCAGCGTCCCGGCGGTCGCGCCCAGAAAGGCGGCGGCAAAGCCCGGACGTTCGGTGGTCGACAGCGCCAGTGCCACGACAGGAAGGCCCGCGGCCATACCCCAGAGGCTTCCCCGCCATCCCCCACCGGACCGCGAGCCCAGAACGCCGCGCAACAGGGCCGCGGCCGGAACCCTGCCCGCTGCGACCAGAGGCCGCGCGCAAAAGGCCAGCGCGATCAGCAGGCCATAGGCCGCCGCCAGCGCCAGCGGCCCCGGCGCGATGGTCAGCCCCGGCGATACCGGCAACACGGCTCCGACGGCGATCCCGACCAGCGGCACCGCGACGATCCCCGCCATCAGGCCGAGCAGAATGCCGACCCCGGCGACCGCCAGCAGTTGCAGCAGATAGACTTTCGCTACCAACCTGGATGTCGCGCCCAGCACCTTCAGCATCGCAATCGTCGAGCGTCGCGCCTCCAGATACGAACTGACGCCATTGCCGACCCCGATCCCCGCAATGACCAGTGCGGCCAGTCCGACCAAAGTCAGGAACTCGGCCATGCGCGCGACGAAGCGGCTGGCCCCGGGCGAGGCCCGGTCGCGGGTCCGCGTTTCCCATCCGGCGGTCGCAAAGCGCCGCTCGAACGCCTTGGCGATCCGCGACGGATCATGGGTCGTGGCAAGCCGATATCTGCTCTCGTACAGGCTGCCGGGCTGGATCAGCCCGGTGCGGTCCAGCCCGCCGCGCGACACGATGGCCACCGGCCCCAGCGTAAAGCCCTCGCCGAGCCGATCGGGCTCGTCCGCGATGATCCCGCCGACCCGGAACGGGGCCGTCCCGAAGCGAAGCATGTCGCCCGTCTTGATCGAGAGACGCTCTGCCAGTCCGCGACCGATCCACACGGTTTTGGCGTTCGGTGCTCGTACAACCTGCCCATCGGTCAGGGTCAATTGGCCGTAGAGCGGGTAGGCCGCGTCGACCGCCTTCAACTGGACGGGCGCGGTCGTCCCCTTCGCCGTGACCGCCATCGACTGCATCCGCTGGGTTTCCGAGACGCGTCCGGCCGCCCGCATCGCCGCCAGTTCGGGCGGATCGGCCCGGCGTTGCGACACTGCAAATTCCAGATCTCCGCCCAGCAGCACTCGCCCGCGCGCCGCCAGTTCGCCGCCGATCGCATCGCCCAGGCTGCCGATCGCGGCCAGCGCGCCGACGCCCAGGAACAGGCAAAGCAACAACAGCCGCAGTCCCCGGAAGCGGACCGACAGCTCGCGCCGGGCGAGCTTCCAGGCCAGCGCCCAACTGCTCACGCGACGATCCGACCATCGGCGAGTTCGACCACCCGGTCGCAGCGTCGCGCGAGCGCAGGGTCATGGGTGATGACGACCAGGGTCGCGCCGGTCGCGGCGCGGCGATCGAACAGCAGGTCCATCACGCGCACGCCCGTGGCGCCGTCGAGATTGCCGGTCGGTTCGTCGGCGAAGACGATCCGGGGACGCGGGCCGAGCGCACGGGCGATGGCGACCCGCTGCTGCTCGCCGCCCGATAGCTGGGCGGGATAATGGTCGAGCCGATGCGCCAGCCCGACCGCCGCCAGTTCGGCTTCGGCACGGGCGAAGGCGTCGGTTTCCCCGGCCAACTCCATCGGCACCGCGACATTCTCGCGCGCGGTCATCGTAGGCAGAAGGTGGAAGGCCTGAAGGACGATGCCGATCCGGCCGCGCCGTGCGATGGCCAGACCGTCCTCGTCCAGTGCCCCGAAATCGGTGCCCGCCACTTCGACACGTCCCGAGGTCGCGCGCTCCAGCCCGGACAGCACCGCCATCAGCGAGGATTTGCCCGATCCCGAGGCGCCCAGCAGCGCCAGGCTTTCGCCATCCGCCAGCTCCAGGTCGATGCCCTTCAGGATTTCGACCGGCGCGGCCCCGCCCAGCGTCAGCCTTACATCCGTGGCCCGGATGACCATATTGCCTGCGACCATAGTTGCGGGGATTCCAAGCCAGAGATGATGAAGATGCCATATGTGGCCGGGGCCGCGCTTCTCCAAGCCGCCGCATTGCTGTCGGCGTGCAACAGCCGGAACGATGAGCCATTGCCCACGACCAATGCCGCCACGCCCGTGCCCTCTACCCCGACGTCGCCCAGCGTGCCGGTGTCCGGGCCGAAGCGCGTCGTGCTCGCTTTCGGGGACAGCCTTTATGCGGGTTACGGCCTCCAGCGCGGACAAAGCCTGCCTGATGCGATCCAGGCGCGGCTGCGCGGCCAGGGTATCGATGCGACAGTGGTGAATGCCGGTGTGTCGGGCGATACCAGCGCCGACGGGCGGCGGCGGCTGGCCTATACGCTCGACCGGATGAAGACCAAGCCCGACCTGGTGATGCTGGGTCTTGGCGGCAATGACGTGCTGCGCCAGGTCGATCCGGCCGAGACGCGCGCGAACATGGCGGCGATGCTGGACGAGCTCGACCGTCGCGGCATTCCGGTGATCCTGACCGGCATGATGGCGCCGCCCAATCTGGGACCGGATTTCGGCAAGAGGTTCAACGCGATATGGCCCGATCTTGCGCGGCAGCATAAGGCCGCGCTCGACCCCTTCATCCTTCAGGGTGTGCTGGGGCAGCGGCAATTGATGCTGGGCGACGGGGTCCATCCCAATGCGACCGGTGTCTCGCATATCGCCGATCGCGTAGCGCCGCTGGTGGCGAAGCAGCTTGCCGATTAATCGGACCCTTTGACGGCCAGCGCGTCCATCAGGATGCGACTATAGATACGATGGGTCGCGTTCAGCCGATGAACCCCGGCGGCCGAGGGGGCGATGCCCAGCGAGGCGGCGGGGGTGAAGGTCAGTTCGCCGAAATAGATGCCGTCGTCGCCATCATACAGGTCGACACGGACGAACGGGAAGGGTGCCGACAGCGCCTCGGCCATGGCGATCATCCTGTTCAGCCGCTCGCGATCGGCAGGCGAGAAGCTGGCTGGGGCGTGCAAGCCATCACGCTCGTCCATCGGCGTGAAGTTGGGCACGTGGAAAAGGCGACTCCATGACGCCCCGAAGCGGCCATGGTCGATCTGGCAGAGCAGCGGCTGGCCGTGGACACAGTGGAATTTGTAATCGTCGGGCGGCCCCGGCACATGGGTCGGGATCATCGCTTCGACGATGATCTTCCGCTCCAGCCCGGCATATTGCATCTCCCGCAACAGGGTCGAATAGTCGCGCAGGGACAGGTCGTAGAGGGCGTTCAGGTTCGAGGGCTGTTTAAGATCACGCAGGAACGTCACGGCACCGCTGGCGTGGGTCGGCTTCGCGACGGCATCCGTGCCCATAAAGGGCTCAAGCAGGTGAAACAGATGCTTGACCGAGTCCACCGCCGTAATGGGGATGACCAGAAGCGTTTCCGGGGCGGCGATGCCGGGGCAGAGGCGCCTGGCCTCGATCTTGGCCGTTTCCTTGTCGATAAAGGCGCGGTGCAGCCGCGACCAGTCCGGGTCGATCATGCGAGCGAAGATGACGTCGTTGATAAGAGCGTCCGCCGCATCTGCCGGTAGCGGCCAACGACCGAAACGCCGGACAAAATGCTCGCCCGCGATCAGGTGGTTGAAGGCGCGCGTCATCGGCAAAGCCATGTCGCGGACGAAACCAGGATTTTCGTTTCTGGACAGTGGTATAGGACGTAGCTGTGACAAGGGTTCAGAGACCCTCGGCGTGACGGGTGATCGCCTCGCACAGTCGATGCGTCGCCAGGATCGCATCGACGTCGGTCGGGCGGCGCTCCCTGGCGGCGGACAGAAATTCGACACACATCGCCTCGAACCCGCGCTGCTCGCCGACCGTGGTCCAGTCGCCCCGGCGCCGATGCCATTCGCCGCCATCCATGTGCCGTTCCTCGGCCATGTTGAGGACGGAATGGCGAAGGCCGTTGCCGATCACGTCGAGCCGCTCTTCGTTCAGCCCGCTATTGCGGTGCATGGTCCCGATCGCGGTAAAGCCATCGCCTGCCAACATCAGCGTGACCGAAAGCAACTGGCCCTGTTCGACATGCGTCTCGATCGTCCGGCGCAGGACCGGGCCGGGCGCCAAGAACAGCAGCGTGTCGATGACATGGAGGAAGTCGTCGAAGATCACCCGCCGCGGCGCATCGGGCTGTCGATGGCGGTGCTTTTCCATGACGATCAGGTCGCCCTGCAAGGCTTTCAGCGCAACATGGCCGGGGGCGAAACGGCGGTTGAAGCCGATGGTCAGCAGCGTCTCCTGCCGCTGCGCCAGTGCCACCAGCTGCTCGACCTGCCCGAGCGTGTCGGCGAGCGGCTTGTCGACCAGGGTCGGGATGCGCCGGTCGAGCAGGGTCTCTACCAACGCCGGATGCGCATCGGTCGCGGCGTGAACGAAGGCGGCATCGAAGCTCTCGGTGCGAAGGGCTTCATGCAGGCTGGAATGAAGTCCGGCAACGCGAAAGCTGCGCCCGGCCTGCTCAAGCACCTGCGCGTTGCGGGTGGCAAGGTGCAACTGGAGGTCGGGCATGGCCGACAGGACCGGCAGATAGGCCTTGTGCGCAATGTCGCCCAATCCTGTGACCAATATTCGCATGTCGCCTCCAAGTCCTTCAAACCACGCCTATCGCATGTCGGTGCGCTTGTCCTCCCTTGGCGGAGCGGTCGAGGCGCGGATGGCGAGTTGGGCGGGGGTGACGACCGGCACGCTCGGTATGTCCTGACCGGCCTGCTCGGCGATGATAAGTTCGACCGCGCGGGCAGTGACGGCGGCGATCGGCTGGACCACGGCGGTCAGCGGGGGATGGACGAAGCGGACGATGGGGGTGTCGTCGAAACTGACCAGCGACAGGTCGCGCGGTACGCTCAACCCCCGTTCGCGGGCCAGTTCCAGCGTGGCCAGCGCCATCTGATCGTTGCTGGCGATGATCGCGCTCGGGGCAACATCGCCGTCGAACAGTGCCGAGGCGGCGGCGCGCCCCGAAGCGAAGCTGAAATCGCCCTGCGCCAACAGACTCTCGCAAGCCAGCCCCGCCGCCGCCATGCTGGCACGCCATCCCGCGACCCGCCAGCCGCTGAGTTCATACTCGTCCGGCCCGGCGATGAAGCCTATCCGCCGATGGCCGAGCGCGATCAGATGATCGGTCGCCTGTCGTGCCGCGCCCTCGTCATCCAGCGACAGGGCAAAGCCGGGGCCGGGCTTGAGCGATCCGATCCGCGCAAAGCTGATCCCCTGCGCCTCCAGCAAACCGGAGATCAACGGGTTCTCGGAATGCGGCGGGGTCAGGATCACGCCATCGGGTTGCAGCGCGGCGATCGCGGCCAGCAACTCGCGCTCGATATGGTCGCTATGCGTATCGACCAGCTCGACGATCAGGCGATAGCCATGCTCGGCGCAGGTCAGCATGCCCCCCAGCATCATCTGGTCGACCCAGTCGGTGCCCTGCCGGTTGCGCCAGTCGGCGATGGTGCGTTCCCGGTCGTTGAGCGCGACGATCAGATAGGATCGCGATCCCCCCATGCGCTGCGCCGCGATCGAGGGGACATAGCCCAGCCTGGCGATCGACGCCTGGACCCGCTCCATCATCTCGGGGCGGACATTGGGTTCCTTGTTGATGACCCGGCTGACGGTCTGGAGCGAGACGCCCGCATCGGCGGCGACATGACGGATGGTGACGGACTGGCGGCGGCGCGGCGGCATAGGCGAGGTCAGGCCGCCGTGCCGCAGTGGTGCGCGACATAGTCCGCATGGGGCGGCAGGCCGCGCACCGTCGTCGCGATATTTTGGCGCAGCGTGGTCAGCAGCCGGTCCAATTCCTCGTCGGACAGCCGCGCGGTGATCGGATGATGGCTCTCCGGCTTGATGCCCTGGCCCATCATCACCTGCACCCAGCTGTTCTCGGCGAACAGCTCGTCATTGCGGCGGAAGACGCGGCCCGTCTCGCGGAACAGCGCGATCCTGTGCGCCAGGCTGTCGGGCACCTCCATGTCGGCGCATTGCCGCCAGAAGGCGGAGTCGCGCCGTTCATGGACCTTGTAGTGCAGGATCAGGAAGTCGCGGATCTGCAGCATGTCGGTCATCTGCTGATCGTTGAACTCCGCCACGTCATACGCGCTGATCGGGCCGCCCGGGAGCAGGCGGATCAGTCGCAGGATGGCACGCTGGATCAGGTGGATGCTCGTCGACTCCAGCGGCTCCAGGAACCCGCCCGACAGGCCGACCGCGATGCAGTTGCGATGCCATTGCTTGCGCCTTGCGCCGGTCTGGAAACGCAGCATGTTGGGCTCGGTCAGCACCTGGCCCTCGACGGTGGATAACAGCCTTTCGCGTGCCGCGTCGTGATCCATGTAGCGGCTGCAATAGACGATGCCGTTGCCCGCCCGGTGTTGCAGCGGGATGCGCCATTGCCACCCGGCCTCATGCGCGATGGCGCGGGTATAGGGGACGGGGGGCCGCACGCTTTCGGTCTGCACCGCGACGGCGGCGTCGCAGGGCAAATAATGGCTCCAGTCGTCGAACCCGACATGCAGCGCGCGGTCGATCAGCAGCGCGCGAAAACCGGTGCAGTCGAGGAACAGGTCGCCCTCGACCCGCCTACCGTCGTCCAGCACCAGGGCGGCGATGTCGCCGCTATCGGGGTTCAGCGCGACCTCGGCAATCCGCCCCTCGATCCGCGTCACGCCGTCGCCCTCCGCCATGCCGCGCAGGAAGCGACCGTAGAGCGTGGAGTCGAGCTGATAGGCATAGTTCATCCGCTCGTCGGGGAGATGCGCGAACCGGCCCTCGCGCGCGGCGATCAGCTCCAGGCAGTAATCGTCATAGGGCGCGTCATGCCCTCGACGGAGGCCGTCCAGCCAGAAATGCTGGAACCCCGCCGCCCAGTGATCCTTGCCGGTCAGCCCGAAGGAATGGAAATAGCGGTCCTCCGGCCCTTTCCACCCGTCGAACTGGATGCCCAGCTTGAAGGTCGCCTGGGTCGCGGCCATGAACTCGGCCTCGTTGATGCCGAGCAGTCGGTTGAAGGTGATGATGGGCGGAATGGTCGACTCGCCGACGCCGATCGTGCCGATCGCGTCCGACTCCACCAGCGTGACGGTGACCGCACGGCCCAGCGTCCGAGCCATGGCGGCGGCGGCCATCCAACCGGCGGTGCCGCCCCCGGCGATCACGATACGGCGCGGCGTGCTCATCGGCTGAGCGCCCGCAGCAGGAAGGCACGGATGCGACCCGCCAGGTCGGGCGTCATCGGGTCCAATATGCCGCGCCCGCCCTCGGGTATATGGGCGACCACGCTATCGTCATTGGCGAAGACATAGTGGTCGAACATGGCGCGCCAATGCGCCTTCTGGTCGGCGGGCAGGTCGCGGATCGTCATCATCGCGTGGTTCAGTGCCTCTTGCGGCTGGCCCAGCCAGCGGGGCGCGTCGCGCCACCAGTAATTGACCAGCACGTTGAAATCCTCGGTCCCTTCGACATGGTGCCACCAGAGGGCAGGGATGAACACCGCGTCCCCCGCCGCCAGGTCGGCGACCTGCGCGGTTACCAGCGCGTCGGCGAAGCGGGGATGGCGCTCGAAATCGGGGGCGTGGAAATCGACCATGCTGACCGCGCGGCCCGCTGGTGTATTGTCGACGGGGCCGAGATAGAGGTTGCGGAACTGCTCGCGCGGAAAGACCGTGAAGCGGCGGCGGCCGACCGCGCAGACGGCCAGATTGTGCGGCACGTCATTATGCGCGGCGATCCGGGTGCGGGTGCCGATCCAGATGCTGGCCAGCAGCTCGCGCTCGCCCAGATCGATATGGTTGGCCTCGTGCAGTCCGTCGAAAAACTGGTGCATGTCTATCGAGGCGAGATAGATGGAGGGAGCGTCGGGCCGGCCCGCAAATTCCGCGATGCGGGCGAAGATCTCGGGAAGGCGCGCCTCCATCATGCGGAAGTTCATCCCCATGGCGTCGTCGTAGAACAGCCGCCCGCCGCTGCCCGGCACGCCGACCGAGACGGTGAAGGGCCGGTCGCGATGATGGTCGAGCAGATACGCCCGCGCCGCCTCCGCCGAACGCCGCCCGGCCTGGACCAGCGGCCAGTCGGCGGCGAGCCCGCGCACGACGAAGGGGCGGTCGGCGGCGCGCAGCAACCGGTCGAGTTCGGCCGCACCGGCGACCGTCACCTCGGGCACCGGGGGAAGGGCGGTCAGCCGCCCCGGATTGGCGTCAGCCACGCGCAGCCCGCCGGTTGCGCCGCGCGATCAGGGCGCTGAACTGGCTGAGCGAGGCCATCGCCATATAGATGGGCTCCAGATGGCCCGCCGCCTGAAGCTCGGCCAAGGCCGTACCGCTCAGCGAGTTTAATCGTGCCTCGTCGATGATGTGATAGCCGACCAGCCGGTTGTCCGACCGATCCTCCAGCGTCACCTCCAATGTGAAGGGCTCGAGCAACGCGTGCCGCTGGAGCGCGGCGAAGAAATCGCCTGACTCGCGAAAGCCATGGTCGAGTTCGCGGATCTGTTCGATCACCCGTTCCAGATAGGGCGTGGGGCGGCCATGCTTGTCGAATACGCGCACGCCTTCGTCGCCGGTCGCGATGCGGGGGGAGGCGACATCGACATGGATCTGCTTGGGGCCGTCCTCATCGGGACGGCCGCCGATCAGGAACGGCTGGATATCGATCGCCAGGGGGCGGTAGCGCGCGTCCCAGCGGCCATCCGCCAGATAGAGATTCTCGCCATTCTCGAACCCGAACATGGCCAGCGCGCTGAACCGGTCGCGGGTTTCGTTCAGGCGGAACAGGATGGGGTATTCGGCCTGGAGCGCGCGGAACTCGGCGGGCACGACAATGCAGGCCATGCGGGCATCACCCAGTGCGGCGTCGCGGCGCTCCTGGATGCGCAGGTCGCGGTGGTCGTCGGGGGTCAGGGCTTCGTGGCGGGACATCAGGCGCATTTCTCGGAAAGGGGGGCCTGTTCGGCGCGCAGGGCGTCGAGATAGGCGCGGTTGGTCGGCAGGCTCGCAGCCAGCGCGCGGCCGCGCTGGTCGATCTGGCGAAGCTGGCTCGGCAGGTCGGGCCGATGCGGGCGCGGCAAGGGTGAGGGCAGGGGGGCGGGAAAACCCATACCCCAAAGGATGTAGCGATAGCTGGCCGCGGGAAACAGTTCATCCTGCATGGGCAGGTCGAGCGCGGACGGGCTGCGATAGCGCCACAGTGCCAGCATCTCGGCCAGTCGGTCGGGTATCGTGGCGGGATCGCGATGCGCCCGCCAATAGGGCTCATTGCGTCGGCTAAGGACATAGTGCAGCTTCAGGAAGTCGACGATCCGTTCCCAGCGATAGGTCGCAAGTGCATTGAAACGCCGCGCCTGGATCGCCATCAGACCGGCGTCGACGGGAAAATCGTCCAGCAGTGCGTCCAGCGCCAACTCGATCATGACGATGGCCGAGGCTTCTAGCGGCTCCATAAACCCCGCCGACTGGCCGATGGCGAGGCAATTGGCCGTCCAAGGCCTGGACCGATAGGCGGAGCGAAAGGTCAGCCGACGCGGCGCGGGGCTATCGCCCGAAATCCGGCGGCAATATTCGGCCAACACGCCTTCCGCCTCGTCGTCGCTCATGAAAGCGGAGGCATAGACACAGCCGATCCCGCGTCGCGTCGGCAGGCCGATGTCCCAGACCCAGCCCGCGCCATGGGCGGTCGCCACGGTCTGCGACGCGATGCGGCTGCCCGGCGCGGCGGGCAGTTGCACCGCGAGCGCGCGGTCGTTGAACAGGATGGAGGAGGCATCGACCGTCTCCACCCCCAGCGCATTGCCGATCAGCAGCGCGGCATGGCCGGTGCAGTCGAGGAACAGGTCGCCTGCGACGCTCCCCGATCCGCGGGTATGGACCGTCGCGATGCCGCCATCCCGGCCGCGTTCGACCCCGGTGACGTGATCGCGCACATGCCGCACGCCCAGACGGGTAGTCGCGTGCCGGGTCAGCAGCGCAGCGAGCTTCGTCGCATCCAGATGATAGGCATAGTTCAGTGCGCCTGCATAATCGGGCATCCCACGCTGGCGCGGAGCAAGGTCCTCGGCACAGACCAGCGGCTGGGGGCAGGTGGCGAAGGCATAGGGGATATCGCGGGGCAGGTCGGCGGGGTCGGCATCGATCGGTGGCACGAAGGGATGGTAATAGCGATCATCGCTTGCGCCGGTCGCCCATCCGTCGAAGCGAGTCCCCTGTTTGAACGATCCGTCGCAGGCGACCAGCAGTTCGGTCTCGGTGATGCCGATCCGCTCCAGCGTACGGCGAATGGTCGGCCAGGTGCCTTCTCCGACCCCGAGCGTCGGCACGTCGGGGGATTCGATCAGCGTGACCGTCACCGATCCGGCGGTGGCGGCGGCAATGCGGGCGGCGGCCAGCCATCCGGCGGTTCCGCCGCCGACGATCACGATCCGGGTGATAGCCTTGTCCACCGCAGTCCCGATCCCCGGCCCATCTTCCAAGCCCGCAAATTGCCCATATGATCCGCGAAAAGCCAGCCATTCCTCGGCGGGAAAGCTGGCTTTCCCGTCGTCAGAAGGTGAAACGCACGCCCGCCGAGTAGCGCGCATCCTGCTTGGTCACGAAGTTGACGTTGCGATCCGAGCGGAGGTGGCCGCTGCGGTTCTCGCCCAGCAGGTTGATGCCCTCGGCAAAGATCGCGACGCTCTTGGTCAGCGCATAGCTGGCGCTGGCGTCCAACTGGCCATAGGTGTTGACATAGACCGGGTTGATGCCCGCTCCGGCCAGATAGCCCCGGCGCCAGTTATAGGCCGCGCGTGCCTGGATACCGAACTTGTCATAGAACAGGACCGCGTTGGCGCTGTC
This sequence comes from Sphingomonas sp. Leaf257, assembly GCF_001422185.1. Taxonomy (NCBI): domain Bacteria; kingdom Pseudomonadati; phylum Pseudomonadota; class Alphaproteobacteria; order Sphingomonadales; family Sphingomonadaceae; genus Sphingomonas; species Sphingomonas sp. Leaf257. The sequence goes on along the minus strand of NZ_LMMH01000023.1, from coordinate 273,369 downwards.
CGACAGGCCGGTGATCGCGAATTGCGACACGCTGGCGGGTTGTCGGTTGTCATAGTTCCGGTTCCCGTTGACGATCGTGTAGTTCAGGATCGTGCCGAAGCCGGTGTCCCAGAAGCTGTGCTGGATCGCGAACTCGAAGCCGTCGACCTTGGCGGTCTGATCGCTGTTGAACGGCGTCGTGACGACGAAATTGACCAGCGGATCATTGGGTTGCGCGACGATCGTACCGTTGACCACGCCGCCGGGGAAGTTGGCGCCGATATAGTCGCGGATCTGCGCGAAGGTGGCATTGGCCCCCAGTGCGTTGATCGCCGCCTGATAGCGCGGGCCATTCTGGGTCACGCCGTTGAAGCTCGTGGTGGGCGAGGTCAGGCCGGGCACCGTCAGATTGACCTGCGTATTGCCGATATAGTTCGACACGACCTTGTGGAAGAAGCCGACCGAGATGTAGCTGTCCGGCTTGTAATACCACTCCGCCGACAGATCGATATTCTTCGACTTGTACGGGATCAGATTGGGGTTGCCGACCCGGCCCGTGCCGCCGCCGATGCGGAACAACTGATCCAGATTGCGACCGCCCTGCAGGCTACCATAATCGGCGCGGGTGATGGTGTGGCTGTACGAGGCGCGCAGCTTGACGTTTTCCAGCGGCTGGAAATCGAAGTCGACCGAGGGCAGCCAGTTTTGGTAGCGGCCCTTGAACGTCGTGAAGCCGCTGCCCGAGAACAGGATGTTGAACTCGTTCTGCGAGTTCTGCCGCGCACCCACCGGGGTCGGCACCAGCGCGGAGGCCGAGACGTCGGTATTCTCGAACCGCAAGCCTGCGATCAGGTGCGCGGGGCGCGCAAACAGGTCCATCTTGCCGTTGAACTGGAAGTAAGGCGCGACGGTTTTCTCCCGGATGCGCGAGTCCGTCGTGTACGGGATCAGGCACTGGCCGTTGCCCCCGCAAATGCCATAGGCCTTGTCGAGCAGCGACACCATCGACGGCAGGTCGAAGCCGTAGAAGGACTTCACGATCGCCGCATCGTTGGCGCCGCCGATGCCGGAAAATTTGTCGGGCACGCTGATCTGCTGGAACAGATCGTCGGGGATCAGGGCGGCGGCCGCCGCACGCTGGGCCGCGCTGTCGCCGCCGGTGCCGCCCCAGGTGTCGTTCTGAAGCACGCTATAGGCCGAGCGCACCTTGTTGTCGGTATAGTCGAAACCCCAGTCCAGGCTGTCGAGGAAGCCCTGTTCATGGTCGTAATGGCCACGGAACTGGACCTGATTGATCTCGTCGCGGAAATAGGAATTGCGGAAGGCACTTCCCGTGGGGACGATGTTCGCGGCGTTCAGCGGGTCGATGCCCGGCTGCATCGCGAAGGAGATGACGGGCAGCTTGTTGTCGAAATTGATCGTCTGGCTCTGCACGCCGAAGATCGCAGTGCCGACCGAGTTGCTGTTACCGTAAGGGTTATCGGGCTTGGACTCCGCAGTGGAATGATGCGCGTCGATCGACAGGGTGACGCCGCCCGGCGCCTTCCAGGTCAGGTTGCCGCCCAGCGACTTGTTGATGCTGCGGCTCGAGGTCTGCGTCGCGGAATAGGCCAGGTCCTTGGCCTCCGCGGCGGTGAAGCGCTCGGTATAGAAGACCGGCCCGGCGATCGGGCCGTTGGTCCAGGCGCTCGACGTGTCGTTATGGTTGTACCAGATGCCGACATTGTTGTCCCGAATGTCGAAGGTGTTCTGCGAATAGGTATAGTCGACCGTCGCGGTCAGATCGTCCATGGGTCGGAATTGCAGGACGGCCTGGCCGTTGATGCGCTCGCGACGGCCGTTGACGATGTTGTAGCTGGCGTTCTGCGGCACCTGATACACGTCATTGGCGCCGGGACGGTTGGTGATGTTGGCGTAGCGCGGATCGCCTTGCTGCGCCAGCGAACCCCAATTGTTCTCCGAGCCGAGATAGCCGTCGCGCCAGCCGACATTGGCCTGGTTCTGGCTGAAATTGCGGCGCTGATAGGCGCCCGTGACCAGCACGCCGATCCGGTCGTCGGCAAAGGTATCGGAGAAGATGCCCGACACTTCGGGCGTGATATCCTTGCCGCCGTTCTGTGAGGTGTCGATCACCCCGCGCGCCGAGATCGAGCCGCGCAGGCCCGACTTGTCGAGCGGACGGGGCGTGCGGATGTTGATGGTCGACCCAATGCCGCCCGACGCCACCGTCGCGCGGCCGGACTTGTAGACCTCGAGCGCGGCGACGCCTTCGGAGGCAAGGTTGGCGAAGTCGAACGAGCGCGAGCCGGGGGCGCTGTTGCCGTCGCCGATCGTCGAGGTCGGCATCTGCCGCCCGTTGAGCGTGACGAGATTATATTCGGCGCCGAAGCCGCGCACCGTCACGAACTGGCCCTCGCCGTTCGAGCGGTCGATCGACACGCCGGTGATACGCTGGAGCGACTCGGCCAGGTTGGTGTCGGGGAACTTGCCCATCTCCTCGGCGCTGATCGCGTCGACCACGCCCTGCGCATTGCGCTTGATGTCGATCGACTGGCGCAAGCTGGCGCGGATGCCGGTGACGACGATATCGCCGTCGCCCTGTGCTGGGTCGGTCGGGCCGGTCGCGGGCGGTTGCGGATCGGTTTGGGCCGGGCCGGGGTTGCCCATCGTCGCGGCGGCATCCTGCGCCAGTGCGGCGGCCGGAAGGGTCAGGGCGACGGTGGAAACACCAATGGCGAAATTGGATAGCAGGCGAGCACGAACGCTACGCATGGAAAACCTCCCCTCGTGAACGGGCGCGGTTATCCGCGCTCTATGAGAACGTTCACTCTGCCAATGCCGGATGACTGTCAAGAGTGTCAGCCATTGATTTTACACGATTGTGAACGTTCTCTGGACAGGCGTGCAGCAATGCAACACAAGGCGGCAAACCGGATGATCGGGGGAGGATGATTGTGACGAAGGGCAAGATGGCAGGCGGTCTGGCGATGATCGCGCTGATCGCGGCGGGCACCGGGGCGTCGGCGCAAACGCAGGTGCGGTCGCCGCAAAAGGCGGCGCGGACCTCCATCGCCGCCGCACGCGCGCGCGCCGACCGGATCGTCGCGAAGATGACGCGCGAGGAAAAGATCCTGCTGGTCCACGGCCTGTTCCCGACCATGGCGGCGGGCAAGTCGAAGGAGGAACTGATCCCCTCGGCTGGGCACATCGACGGCATTCCCCGGCTGGGCGTGCCCCTGGTCCGCGAGAGCGATGCCTCGCTTGGCGTGGCCAATCAGGTCGAGCAGCGGGTCGGCGACGTCGCCACCGCGTTGCCCTCCGGTCTGGCGACGGCGGCCAGCTTCGATCCCGTTATCGCCCGCGCGGGCGGCGCGATGATCGGCGCGGAGGCACGCGACAAGCGGTTCAACGTGCTGCTGGCGGGCGGCGTTAACCTGACCCGCGATCCGTGGAACGGTCGCAATTTCGAATATCTGGGCGAGGACCCGCTGCTGGCCGGAACGCTGGGCGGCGCGCATATCGCGGGCGTTCAGTCGAACCGCATCGTCTCGACGATCAAGCATTATGTGCTGAATGCACAGGAAACCGGCCGCAACATCCTAGACGCGCGGATCGGCGAGGCGGCGCTACGGATGAGCGACCTGCTCGCCTTCCAGATCGCGATCGAGCAGGGGCGACCCGGCTCGGTCATGTGCGCCTATAACAAGATCAACGGCGACTGGGCCTGTGAGAACCGTCATTTGCTGACCGATGTGCTGAAGCGCGACTGGGGCTATCATGGCTGGGTCATGAGCGACTGGGGCGCGGTGCATTCGACCGTGAAGGCTGCCAATGCCGGGCTGGACCAGGAGTCCGGGCAGGAACTCGACAAGGCCATTTATTTCGCCGAGCCGCTCGCCGAGGCGGTGGCCAAGGGGGAGGTGCCCGAGGCGCGACTGAGCGACATGGTCGCCCGCTATCTGACCGGGCTGATCGAGACCGGCGCCTATGATGCGCCGATGCCCACCCAGGCGGTGACGCCCGACTATGCCGCACATGCCGAGGTTGCGCAGCGCGCGGCGGAGGCCGGGATCGTGCTGTTGAAGAACGACGGCAACCTCCTGCCCATCGCCCGCACCGCCAAGCGGATCGTGGTGATCGGCGGCAATGCCGATGTCGGCGTGCTGTCGGGCGGCGGATCGTCGCAGGTCCGCTCGGTCGGCGGTGCGCCGGTCGAAATCCCGCTGGCTTATGGCGGCTCGTCTTCGTTCGCGCGGATCACCTATCACGCCTCGTCCCCGCTCGCCGCGCTGCGCAAGGCACTGCCCGGCGTCGAGATCGAGTGGCAGGACGGGCGCAATCTGAACGCGACGGTCGCGGCGGCGAAGAAGGCGGATATGGCCATCTTCTTTGCGACCCAATGGACGACTGAGGCGGACGATGTGCCCGACCTGCGCCTGCCGAACCAGCAGGACGCCCTGATCGCCGCAATCGCCGCCGCACAGCCGCATACGGTGGCGGTGATGGAAACGGGCGGCCCGGTGCTGATGCCCTGGATCGCGAAGGTCCCCGCTGTCGTCCAGGCCTGGTATCCCGGACAGCGCGGCGGCGAGGCGCTGGCAGCGATCCTGACCGGCCAGGTCGATCCCTCGGGCCGCCTGCCGATCACCTTCCCCGCCGATGCGTCGCAACCGCCGCGCCCACGTCCGGTCGGGCTCGACAAGCTGAGCGAGGTCGAAGCGGCGGCCGCCGCCAATCCGGCGGCGACACCGGCCCCGACGCTTCAGAGCTTCCCGGTCGACTATGTCGAAGGCGCCGATGTCGGCTATCGGTGGTATGAGAAGAAGGGGCTGAAGCCGCTTTTCCCCTTCGGCCACGGGCTCAGCTATACGAGCTTCGCCTATCGCAATCCGATCGTCACCGGCGGCAAGACGGTCCGCGTGACCGTCGATATCGTCAACACCGGCCAGCGCGCCGGGTCGGACGTGCCGCAAATCTATGTGGCGCGCGACGGCAGTGGCGATCCGATGCGGTTGGCGGCGTTCCAGCGCGTGACGCTGAAGCCCGGCGAGACGCGTCGCATCACCCTGATCGCCGAGCCGCGTCTGCTGGCGGATTACGACACCGCGCTCCCTGGCTGGCGAATCCAGGGCGGGGCCTATCGCGTCGCGGTGGCGCATGACGCGACCGACCGGGCGATGGTCAGCACCACCCGGATCGATGCGCAGACGATGAAGCCTTAAGGGAAGCCGTAACGCCCGTTGCCCTTGGCGTGCGATCGGGGGCAAGGGTGGGCGATGGTCCCGCCCTTCGATCGCACCCATCCGCGCCAGCGCCCGCCCCTGGGGCTTTACGCGCTGGCCAATATCGGTGGCGTGGCGGCCTATCTGCCGCTGCTGACCCTACTGGTGCCGATGAAGGTCGAGGCGGTCAGCCCGGATGGCCGGATCGCCTTGCTCTCGCTGGTCGCGGTCCTGGGCGCGGCGACGGCGAGCCTGGCGAACATCCTGTTCGGCTGGCTGAGCGATCGGTCGCAGCGGGCGGGACGTGGTCGGCGGGGCTGGATGGCGATCGGCCTGGCGGGGGTGGCGGCCAGCTATGCCGCGATCGGCATGGCCGCGACTCCCATGATGCTGGTCGCGGCAATCCTGTTCTTCCAGTTCACGGTCAATGCGCTGCTCGCCCCGCTGATGGCGATCATGGCGGAGGAGATACCCGATGCGAAGCGCGGGCTGACGGGCGGCCTGATCGCGCTCGGCAATCCGGCGGCCTCGGCCCTGTCGACCTGGCTGGTGGGCGAAACCGTGCTGGGGGAGCAGGGGCGGCTGGCGGCCATGGTGATAGCGGTCATGCTCTGCGTTCTGCCGTTGCTGCTGGTCGGGGCGGGGGGCGCCATGCCGGACGAGCGCGTCGCGGCCGCGCCGTCACGCCCGCCCAGGCAGGACTTTTTGATCGCGGGCATGGCGCGGCTGTGCATCCAGGTTGCGGCGGTCGTGACCCAGGTCTATCTGCTCTATTATTTCGAAACGATCGTACCGGCCGCCGACTATGCCGATCTGCCCCACTGGGTCGGGCAGGTCTTCACTTTGGCCTTCGTCCTGCCCTTGCCGATCGCCTTGGTGCTGGGGCGGCTGGCGGATCGTATGGAGCGCCGCCGGTATATTCTAGCAATGGCGGCGCTGGTCGCGGCGTTGGGTTTGCTGGCCATGGCCGCAGCCGACAGCCGTCAGGCTGCGGCGGCGGCGTTCATCCTCTACACCGCCGGGTCGTCCGTCTTCGTCGCGCTGCATGCCGGGCTGAGCTTCCAGCTTTTGCCCGATCCCCGGCATCGGGGGCGTGACCTGGGTCTGTTCAACCTGACCAATACCCTGCCGACCATCATCGGCGCGGGCCTGACCTGTACCTTCGCCACGCCGCACGACTTCGACGCGGTGCTGGTCGTGCTCGCCCTGATCACCATGGCGGGCGGCCTGGCGATCCTGGGCGTCAAGGCGTGGCGATAGGATTATTGTCCGAGCAATACCCGCTCAGAGCCGGCGGAGCGGCCCATTGGCGACCGGCTCACCGAAATCGGGCGAGCCGTCGGGGCGGTAACGGAAATACTGCATCCGCGTGTCCCGATTGGGATCGAACAGCGGATCGCCCTTGATCTCCAGATAGTCGCGCGCGTGATAGACCAGCACATCGCGGCCGCGCTCGTCGACTGTGAAGCTGTTATGCCCGGGTCCGAAGACCTTGTGCGCGGTCGAGGTCTTGAAGACCGGTACCGGCGACTTGGACCAGTTGGCCGCATTCATTAGGTCGGCATCGGCATCGCAGGTCAGCATCCCCATGCAATAGCGCGCATCGGTGGCGCTGGCCGAATAGGTCATGAACAGCTTGCCGTTGCGGGCGAGCAGGGCGGGCGCTTCATTGACCTTGAAGCCCTGGATCTCCCAGTCCAGCGTCGGCACCGACAGCCGCACCGGCTTGGCGGCCAGGGTCAGCGCGGTCTTGAGTGGAGCGAGATAGAGGTTGGAGTTGGTCGCGATGCCCGGCTCGCTCTGCGCCCATGCCAGATAACGCTGGCCCTTGTGGACGAAGCTGGTCGAGTCGAGGGTGAAGCTGTCCCATTCGGTCTGCAACTGGCCCAGCACCGACCAGTTGCCGATCATCGGATCGGGGCCGTCGCACACGGCCGCGAAAGTGCGGATGCGGAACACATCCTCGCCGCCGCCGCTCGGCCCCGCCGCGAAATACATGGTCCAGCGGCCATCGATCAGATGCAGCTCGGGCGCCCAGATGAAGCCCGACATCGGCCCGCTCGGCAGATGTCGCCACAGTATCTTCTCGGTCGCGGTGGTCAGACCCGCCAGTGTCTTCGAACGGCGCAGGACCAGCCGGTCATATTCGGGCACCGACCCGGTCATGTAATACCAGCCATCGGTGTGGCGGAAGACCTGCGCATCGGCGCGCTGACGGACCACCGGGTTGACGATGGTCGGTGCGCCCGCCGCCCGAACGATCGAGGGCAATGCCATAGCGGTGGTCGCACCAGCCATGAAGGAACGTCGGGTCAGCATGGTCCATCCTCCGCCTGTCGGCCGCGCCGTCCCGGACGGGATCGTAGCGGTCCTTCTCGTTCGAATCGCCACGAGGCTCATCGAAGTCATTGCCCTAGCCCAAAACTCCGACATTACAAATGCGTGGATAGGGAAGGACCGGGCATCCATTGGCGCGGGGCGACGTTGACGTGTCATGTCTTCTTCCGATCCGGGTCGCTATCCCTTTCGCCCTATCATCGACCGCCCCGCCTATGACTGGCCCGAGGGGCGCAGGGTCGCCATCTATCTGGGCGTCAATCATGAGGTCTTCGACTTTGGCGGCGGCTTGGGAGCCGAGCTGGCGCCGTCGCAGAATCAGCCGGACGTGATGAACTATGCCTGGCGCGACTATGGCAATCGGGTGGGCGCGTGGCGGCTGTTCGAATTGTTCGACCGGCTGGAGCTGAAGACCACGGCGTTGTTGAACGCCGATGTGCTGGATCGCTGTCCGGGGCTGGCCGAGGCCTGTCGCGACCGGGGCGACGAGATCGCTGCGCATGGCGGCAGCAATGCGAAGGCGCAGGGCATGCTGGGGCAGGAGGAGGAACGCCGCCTGATCGCCGACGTGACCGACAGACTGGCCGCGCTCGGCACGCGCCCCACCGGCTGGCTTGGCCCCTGGATTTCGGAGAGCGAGGTGACGCCCGACCTGCTGAAGGCGTCGGGCTATCGCTACGTGCTCGACTGGGCGCATGACGACCAGCCGACCCGGCTGGCGACCGAACATGGCGAGCTTCTGTCGATACCCTATTCGCAGGAGATCAACGACCTGCCCGCCGTGATCCAGCGCAAGCAGGAGGCGGATGTTTTTGCCGCGATGATCCGAGATGCCGTCGCGCAATTGCTGTCCGAGGCCGATCGCCGCCCCTCGGTCCTCGGGATCGCGCTTCATCCCTATATCATGGGGCAGGCGCACCGCGTCCCGCCGCTCGCGCGTGTATTGACGGCGCTGCGCGAGGCTGACGATCCCCGGATATGGTGGACGACCGCCGGAGCGATCGCCGACCATGTCGAGGCGAACGGGCTTGCCGCCTAGCGTCCCGATGCCAGGAAGCGATCCGCCGTGCGCAGCGACAGCGCCATGATCGTCAGCGCAGGGTTCGCGGCCAGCGCGCTGGGGAATACCGAGTTGTCGCAAATCCACAGATTGGCGATGTCGAAGCTGCGCCCGTCCGCATCGACCACGGCCTCGTCGCCATTGTCGCCCATGCGGCAGGTGCCGATGGTATGCGCTGAGCGATCGACCGCGAAAATGTCCTGCGCGCCCGCTGCTTCCCAGATGGCGGTCATGACACGGCGGGAATGCTGGTCGATGGCGCGTTCATTGGCATGATAGCTGAAGTCGATCCGCGCCTTGCGATGGCCGAACGCGTCGGTCTCGTCCGACAGGGTCAGCCGGTTGTCGGGATGCGGCAGGCAATCGCCATTGATGCCGATCCCCGCCATGCGGTTGTAATTACGCAGGATCGACTGAAGCCGCGTCCCCCACATGGCCGCCCCGCGCGCCAGTCCGGTGGCGAGGTTGACCGGCAGTACGCCGAGGCTCTGCATCAGATAGCCCCCGACGTAGTCCGCATCGGCGGGGCGCATCATGTCCTCGCTGATCAGCGAGGAGGGATAGCCCCGGTTCATCCGCAGTTCGTCATCGAAGCGTCCCCAGACCTGGGTCGCGACATGCGCCATGAAGTTGCGGCCGACCTGCCCGCTGGAATTGGCGAGGCCGAGGTTCAGCAGGAGGCGCGGACTCTCGACCCCGCCTGCGCACAGGAAGACGGCGCGGCATCTTTGCCGGTGTTCTTGACCGCCCTGATGATAGACGACCCCGTCGATCCGCCCCTGCTGGTCGAACTCGAAGGACAGCACGCGTGCTTGAGAGCGTATCTCGGCCCCATGCGCGACGGCCATGGGCAGATAACTGGTGTCCATGCTGGTCTTGGCGGCGTTGCGGCAGCCCTGGTGACAGGTGCCGCAATTGACGCAGGCTTGGCGCTGTCCCCAATGCGGTTGTTCGCGGTCGCGCGAGACGAGCGCAGCCGGAGCGTCCGCCACCGTGATGCCCAGCGCCTCGCACCCCCGTGCCATCACCTCGGCGGAGGCATTGCGGGGGACCGGCGGATAGGCATAGCGGCGGCTGTCGTCCCAAGGGTAACGGGCCGGGCCGGAGACGCCGGTAAATGCCTCCACTTCTTTCACATAGGCGATCAGCTCGGCATGGGGGACGGGCCAGTCCGCGCCTTGCCCGGTCATGGTCCTCAGTTGCAGGTCGCGGGGATCGGGGCGTGGGCAGAAGGCGCCCCAGTGGAGTGTCGAGCCGCCGACGCCCATGCCCGAATTGTTGGAGCCGAAGGCGGTCGGGTCGTTGCCGCCGCTCAGTCGCTCTTCCATCCAGTAGATATTGGCGGCGAGTTCGTCAGCGACATGTTCGTTTGGCTTGAAAGACCGTCCTGCCTCCAGCGCGACGACCGAGAGCCCGGCCTCGGCCAGCCGCGCGGTCAGCGGCGCGCCACCCGCGCCGGTCCCGATGACGACGGCATCGACCATCTCGGTCGCGGCATAGGGGGCGCGGCTCATGCGATCTTCTCCTGTACCGTCTGCCAGGCTTCGACATCGTTCGCGCCGGTTCGGCGATAGCCTTCCTTGCGGGGGCCATCGCCGCCGACCGCAAAGCCGTCATAGCCGATCGCCGCCATCGTCGAGGGCAGGGCGGCCCATTGGCGAACGACTTCCGCGCGGACGTCCTGAAACCAGAGGGCCATCTGCGCGGGCGAGAACGGACCCGCATTGGCGGTGGCGTCGTCATTCCCAGTGGCGATCCGGTCCAGCCAGTCGGCCTGCGCATTATGGTCCAGAGCGGCAAAGCCGCCGGTGAGCGCGTCCAGGGCCAGCAACCCTTGCCGCCAGGCCTCTGGATCGGGCGGCAGATCGGCGAAGCGCCAGCCGTCCCCCGACCCCTGCGTGATGGCCAGCTCGACCCGCTGGGCAAGATCATGCGCGGAGACGTCTTCCGGCAGAATGTGGGCGATCAGGGCCTGGACGGTTGCCCGCTCAGCGTCCGACCATGGCAGTCCGGCGTCAGACACCGGACGGATCCGCTCCAGCATGGCAGCGCGGGTGCGGCGGCTGACCCGGTCGGAGCCCAAGATATCCACGAAGCCGGCCGGAAGGGTTGAGGAGGCCAGCCAAGCAGCATGATTTGCAAGCAACTGCGCGAGCGCTTCGGGCTGTTCATAGGGGATCAGGTGCGCGGCACCATCGACCACGCGAATATCGGCGTGACGGTAATGCGGCGCATTGAGCCTGCGCTGCGCATCCTCGTTCAGGTCACCGTCCTCCGAGCCCGCGACGATCAGTGCTGGTATGGAAATTTGGCCGACCTGACCGCGCCAATCCTCCAGGCTCCCCCGTTCCAGCCAGCCGAGCCACGCCTCGCGGCTCGAACGCCGCACGTCTGCCACTGCCCGGTCATGCAGTTCAGGCGGCAGGGGCGACGCGGTATTGGCCTCAACGAAGGTCTCGGCATCGTCCTGCCCGATCGATCCGCCCGCGACCCAGCCGATCATCTGCGCGCGCCGCTCCTCGTCCATCGGTTCGGGCGAGGGGGGCGAGGCGGCGGCGAGCGCAACGCCCAGAACCCCGGCCAACCCGATCTCACCCGCCGCCGCGCGAGCTGCGACGATGGTGGCGATCTTGCCGCCCATGCTGTGTCCGACCAGAATACAGGCGGTCAGCCCGTTGCGGCGGATCGTATCGGCCAGATCATCGGCCATCGCGGCGACATCGGCATAGCCTTCATCAACCCGGTCGCCAAAACCCGGAAGGTCGAGTGCCATGCAAGGCGCACTGCCAAGATGTCGGCACACCAGCTCCCATTCCCCTTTGCTGGAACCCAGGGCGTGGAGAAAGACGAAGGTCGGTTGGATCATGCGGCCGGGTTCCTTGAAAGCCCATGCTTGACGCCGCACGGCACGGTCCGTTCCTGACAAATGCCTCCCAATAAAAATTAATTTGGATCATAGGCGATAATCCTCGCCAGTCGGACGATGCCGGAAAATTCATGGAACCGTGCGCGGGGGCAAGCGCTTGGCCACGGTCCCTATCCATGATCGGAGTAAAGTCGTGGCCGATACCGACCAGGCGCAGCCGCAGTACAAGATCGAATATCGCGAGATCCAGCCCTTCGGCACGTTGAAGGACTTGCCGCTGGGTCTGTCCGACAATGCCCGCAAGCAAAGCGTGTCGATCCTGAACCAAGTGCTGGCCGACACCATGATGCTGCGTGACCTCTACAAGAAGCATCATTGGCAGATGTCGGGTGCGACCTTCTATCAACTGCATCTGCTGCTCGACACCCATTATGAAAAACAGGCCGAACTGGTCGACATGGTGGCTGAGCGTATCCAGGCGCTGGGCGGCATCAGCATCGCGACGCCGCATGACGTGGCCGAGATGACCCGTATCCCGCGCCCGCCGCGCGGCCGCGAGGATGTGCCGACGATGCTCGCCCGCCTGCTGGAGGCGCATCGTATCGTGCTGGAACAGGCGCATGAGGGCGCCAAGACCGCCGACGAGTCCGGCGATGACGGCACCAACGACCTGCTGGTCAGCGACATCATCCGCTCCAACGAGCCGCAGGTCTGGTTCGTCGGCGAGCATCTCGCCGCGACGGCGCTTCAGCGCGCCGACTGACCCCCGATAAAGCAGGAAAGGCAAGAGGCGATGGCGGATCGTGATCTGGCGAAGGGCATCGCCTCTAGCGAAGTGCAGGAAGGGCGGATCGTCGCCGGTGTGCTGGACGGGCAGGATGTCGTGCTCGTCCGGCACAAGGGGCGGGTCTGCGCGCTGGCGGGCCAATGCACGCATCTGAAGGCACCCTTGTCCGACGGGATCGTCGCGGACGGCACGCTTCGCTGCCCCTGGCATCATGCCCGTTTCGATATCGAGACGGGCGAGGCCGTGGGCGCGCCCGCCTTCGCGCCGCTGGAGCGGTTCGAGGTGGTCGAGGACGACGGCCGGTTGCGGATCACCGGTCCCGCCGAACCGGGCCCTGCACCCGAGGCCGCAGAGGCCGCGGAGTTGGAACGCATCGTCATCATCGGCGCTGGCGCCGCGGGTCATGCCTGTGCCGAAATGCTGGCCCGCCACGGTGCGGGCGCGTCGGTGATCGTGATCGATGAAGAGAGCGATGCGCCCTATGATCGCACCTTCTGCTCGAAACAATATCTGGCAGGCAAAGCGAAGCGAGGCGAGACCGCCTTGCCCGGACTGGAGGGCGTGGACGTCCGGTCCGGCATCGCCGTGTCGCGGATCGACCGCGAAGCCAAGACGATCGTCCTGAAGGACGGCGATACCATATTCTATGACCGGCTGGTGCTTGCAACCGGCGCGGCGGTGGTGTCGCCCGATTTTTACGGTTCGGGGCGAAAGGACGTGTTCGCCTTGCGGACGTTGACCGATGCCGACCGCCTGATCGCTGCGGCGGGACAGGCGAAGCGCGCCATCGTGGTCGGGTCGAGCTATATCGGCCTGGAGGTCGCCGCCTCGCTGATCGCGCGCGGGCTGGAGGTCGCGGTCATATCCGATGACGAATTGCCGTTGGAGAAGACGGCCGGGCCCGAGGTCGGTGCGATGATCCGCGACCTGCACGAGTCCAAGGGTGTCACCTTCCACCTGGACCGCCGTATCGCGCGCTGGGATGGCCATGTCGCCATGCTCGACGACGGTTCCGAAGTGACGGGTGATATCGTCGTGGCCGGGATTGGCGTACGGCCACGGGTGGAACTGGCGGAGGCGGCTAGCCTTGATCTGGCCGACAAGGCCGATGGGGGCGGAGTGAAGGTCGATCCTCAATTGCGAACGTCCGATCCCGCCATCCACGCGATCGGCGATATCGCCAATGTACCGGACTCTCGTCTCGGTCATTCTATTAGGGTCGAGCATTGGGTGGTGGCACAGCGCATGGGGCAATGGCTTGCCCGGCATTTCATGGGACAGGCGAGCGGCGATTATCGTGAAGTGCCGTTCTTCTGGTCGGGCCATTACGACCTGAGCCTGCGCTATGTGGGCCATGTCGCCTCGCCCGAGGATCGGACGATCGATGGCGTTGTCCCCGCCAAGGATTTCGTGGTGTCGTTTGCCGAAAAGGGCCGCGAACAGGCTGTTCTGACGGCGGGGCGCGATGAACTGGCGCTGCAAAAGGAATATGAGTGGGAGCAGGAAGGCCGTTCACAGGCTGGAGACAAGATGCCGCTGGGGTGAATAATCGGTCATCCAAGGCTTCCGATCTTGATCTGGGGGCGGGCTCGACGATCTTTCGGAGCGTACGATTGGAGTGGCCCGATGAACGCCGAAGAACGCACGTTGCTTACCCGCTTTCTTGATGAACTGTCCGCCGCGCGTACGGGCGGGAAGGACCCCGAGGCCGATGCGATGATCGCCCGCGCTTTGTCCTCCAATCCGGACGCGGCCTATCTGTTGGTCCAGCACGCCATCGTTGCCGACCAGTCGCTGCATGCGGCACAGCAGCGTATCGCCGAGCTGGAGCGTCAGCAACAGGCACCCCCGGCACCGGCAAGCAGCGGCTTCCTGCCGCAGGGCGCTGGCGGTCCCTGGGGCGCGCACCCGCAAGACAGCTATTCGCCAGCCCCGCCCGAGGCCCGGCCCGGCGTCTTCTCCGGCGGCGGCGGACTGGGCAGCTTCCTGCGCAGCGCGGGCACCACGGCGGCGGGCGTCGTCGGCGGCGAGATGCTGTTTTCGGGCCTGTCCGACATGTTCGGCCATCGCGGCGGCGGCGGCGGCGGTGGCCTGTTCGGTGGCGGCGGCCAGGGCTTTGTGGGCCAACCGGAGAATGTCACCATCAACAACTTCAACGATGACGATGGCGGCCGTTTCGACGACGGCAATTCCGACTTCGACAATTCCGACGATTATTAAGCAATGATCGGCTGGGCGGCGTCCCCTTCTTCGGGAGCCGCCCGGCTTCCCGCGGCTGACGCCCCGATGGCGGCCAGACTTGCCGCCAGTTCCTCGCTGCGGAACGGCTTGGTCAGTCGCGCGACCTCGACATCCAACCCCTCCGCCTCGGCATAGCCCGATACGATGAGGGAGCGAAGTCCGGCCAGCCTGTCCTGCAACTCGCGGGCGAGCTGCGCGCCGCTCATACCCGGCATGAGGTGATCGGTGACGAGCAGGTCGGGGCGCAACCCCGCCTGCACCAGTTCCAGCGCTTGTTCGCCGGACGATGCCTCGACCACGCCGTAACCCAGATCGGCCAGCATGTCGGCCGTGCTCATCCGCACCAGATCCTCGTCATCCACCAGCAGGACCGTGCCGATGCCATCGGCCCTTGCCGGGGCAGGGACCACGGGTGCTGCCGTCGCCGTCCCGACATCGCTGAGCGGCAGCCAGAGCGTGATCGCCGTTCCGTGCCCCAATGCACTCGAAATCGTCAGGCCGCCGCCAAGCTGTGCGGCCAGACCATGCACCATGGACAGGCCCAGGCCCGTCCCCTTGCCGACGCCCTTGGTCGAGAAGAAGGGCTCGATCGCGCGCAGGCGGGTTTCCTCGTCCATGCCCATGCCGGTATCGCCGACGCTCAGGCA
Source organism: Sphingomonas sp. Leaf257 (assembly GCF_001422185.1). NCBI lineage: Bacteria > Pseudomonadati > Pseudomonadota > Alphaproteobacteria > Sphingomonadales > Sphingomonadaceae > Sphingomonas > Sphingomonas sp. Leaf257. The sequence continues at coordinate 258,230 of NZ_LMMH01000023.1, read as the reverse complement.
GATATAATCACCTGCCGGAACGTCGGTCGTCTGCTGGCCGTCGACCTCGCAGCGGTGGACCTTGACCGACAGCGTGCCGCCGCTCGGCATGGCATCGCGTGCGTTGACCGCCAGATTGAGCAGCGCCATTTCAAGCTGGTTGGCATCGGCCCGGGCGGGGGGAAGGGTGTCGGCGACCTCCACCTCCAGCGTGATGGTCGGGCCGACCGTGGATTCGATGAGGTCGGCCATGCTGTCGACCAGCTGGCCCAGATCGACGGCGGTCGGCTGGAGCGGCTGGCGGCGGGCGAAGGCGAGCAGGCGCTGGACGAGGGTTTTGGCCCGTTCGGCCGATTGCAGCGCCCCGTCGATCAGCCGCTGTTCGCGCGCCGTGCCGGAGCCCCTGCGCATCAGCATGTCGAGCGAGCCGATGATCGGCGTCAGCAGGTTGTTGAAATCGTGCGCGACGCCGCCGGTCAGGCTGCCCATGGCTTCGACCTTCTGGCTTTGTCGCAGGGCCTCCTGCGCTGCCTCCAGTTCGGCGGCTGCCTTCAGGCGTTCGGAAATGTCGGTGGCCTGGTGAAAGGCCGCGATCACCCGCCCTGCGCCGTCGCGAAGCGGAGTATAGGTGATTTCCCAGATCGGCTTGGCAAGATCCGGGCTGCCAAAGGCTTCGGCAACGGTGAAATGTTCGCCGGTCAGCGCCCGGGTCATCAGCGCCCGGATGGCATCGCGCTGGTCCGGCACGAACTGATCGGGAAACACGTCGCCGATCTTGGTGTCGAAACCGAAGACCCGCCGGAATTCCTGGTTATGTGCCTTGTTGAAGGCGATCAGGCGATAGTCGGTATCGAAGGCGCAGATGGGCGAAGCGATGGCCTCGACGATTTCGTGATAGCGGCGGATCTCGGCGGTGCGCTCGACGACTTGCTGTTCCAGCGTGTCCTTCAACTCGCGCAGGGCCATCTCGGCGCGGGCCCGCTCGACCGCGACCTTGACCCGTTCGCCGACATTCTGGATCAGCGCTTCTTCCTCAGGGCTCCAGATGCGCGGCGTGGCGCTTTGGACCGCGAGCAGGCCGACCCATTCGGTTTCCTCGAACAGAACGACATCGACGAATGCGCCGACCTCACGTGCCTGAAGCCCCGAACGCGCGCCGTCGCTCAGACGGTCGTCGGCATCCACATTGGTGACGACCACCGGCGCGCCGCCGCGATAGGCGGCCAGCAGGTCCGGCCCGAAACTGACCAGCGAGTGGCGGCCGACGATCGAAGATACGCCGCGCGCATAGTCGCGCTCGACGGTCATCCAGCCCTTGCTCGTGATCTCGGCATAGAAGACGCGGCTGGCCGACAGTTCCTCACCCAACCGTTCCGCCGCCAGCGCCATGATTGCGGTGGGCGTCTCCAGTGCCCGCATATGATCGGCCAGGGTCAGCAGGAATGCCGCGCGCCGCTCCGCCAGTACCCGCTGCGTCGTATCGGCCAGCAGGCACAGGACGCCGACCGGCTTGCCCTGCGCATCGACGATGGGCGACGTATCGAAATTGGCCCAAGCCTGCGTCTCCTGCCCATTACGGTAGAGGGTCGCGGGCAGGTCCGGGAAGTGCAGCGTTTTGCCACCGAAACCGGCGGTCATGATGACGTCGTTGAAGGCGGCATATTGGGGCCAGCCTTCGTGGACCGTCTTGCCCAGCAATCCCGGATGGCCGTCCCCGACAAAATTGGCATAGGCGTCGTTGTACAGCATCACCCCGTCCTCGCCCCAGAACAGCAGGTACGGCACGGCCGAGCGCAGCACCAAGGCGAGCGTCGTCGTCAACGAGATCGGCCAGCTTCCGACCGGGCCGAGCGCGGTGGCGGACCAGTCCAGGCGAGCGATCCGATCGGCACAATCGCCACCGCCGATGAGAAAGGGTGGCATTTCCATGGCGGTATTGATGGCGGCGACGCCCTCGCCATGCGGCGTACTGACTGATGGGGAGGGGACGGTCACTGGTGCACGATACTCGATAAAGCCGAAAGCGCGAAACAATCATTGATCGACGTTAGAGCCAGTTGGTCGTCCGCCGATGACGACAGCACCACTCGCAAAAAAAGGCCCCGGTTTTCACCGGGGCCTCTGTCCGATCGCGAGGGGTGAACGATCGAAAGGTTAGAAGGTGCCGCGCAAGCCGATCAGGAACTGACGACCCGGCTTGTACTGGGTGAACGTCGCGTTCTCGAACTGGAAGTAGGAGCGCAGCGTCGCGTTGGTGAAGTTGGCGACGTTGACGGTCAGCTACGGTGCACCGGCGATCCCGAAGATCTTGTCGAGGTCGAACGCCGACGAGAAGTCGTAGGTCGTGAAGTCGGTGCCGAACAGCGCCGCGTTGGGGATGCCGTTCTGCGCCGCGCCGCTATTCTGCGCGCCCTGACGCGAGGTCGTGGCGACACGCAGCATCACGCCGTTCTTTTCGTAATAGCCGGTGATGTTGTAGGTGAAGGGCGCCACGCCGAACGCAACGGCCGGGCCGTCGCTGCGCTGGTCGACGATGGTCGCGTTGGCGTTGAAGCCGAAGCCGGTGATGCCGATCGCGCGGGTCAGGAAGTCGAGCGGCTGAACCCACTGGAATTCCAGGCCGTTGATGGTCAGCTTGTTGGGCACGTTGACCTGCGACGTGACCTGCACCTGCGCCTGGCTGGGTCCGCCGCGCGCGTTGATCGCGATCTGCTGCGTCGGGTTCAGCGTGTCATAGGTGATGCCGTACTGCGCTAGGTTCGAGAAGGGCACCGTGCTGATCGCGGTGGTGGTGAACCCTTCCAGCGACTTGCGGAACGCGTTGAAGCTGATCACGCCCTCACGGCCGGTATAATATTCGAAGCCCAGGTCGAGATTGGTCGACAGATAGGGGGCCAGCGCCGGGTTGCCGATCGAGGCCTGGTCGGCCGAGGGCGCGCCGAAGTTGATGCCTGGAAGCTGCGCCGAGGGATCGGGCCGCGTCATCGTGCGCGAACCCGCGACACGGACCACCGCATGGTCGCCAATGTCATAGGCGAAGGTCGCCGCGGGCAGCCATTCCGAATAGACGTTCCGAGTGTCGGCGATGTTCACGATGCTGGGATAGCGGCTGCCGTCGGGCAGCGACGCGCCGGTTGCGGTCGTGTTGCGGGGATCGGGGACCGAGACGCGGCCCGAGATCGTCTGGATCGTGTTGACGTAGCGCAGGCCGACGTTGAAGCGCAGCGTGTTTCCGCCCAGTTCCTGCGCGCCGTTGAAGGTCGCGAAGGCCGACTTCACGACCTCGCGGATGAAGCCCGCACTGGCGCCGGTGTTCGCACCGCCATTCTCGGGCGCGTTGTCGTGGAAGAACTGGTAGTTGCTGGCCTTGGCGAAGGCGGGCCAGTTGACCGTCACGAAACCGGCCGGGCCGGGCGACAGATAGCTGGGCGCCGCGCTGTTGGGGATCAGCGAACCGCCATAGCTGACCGGACCGGTCATGCCCGAGCTGAAACCGGTGCCATAACCCGGATAGGTCGGATAACCGGCAGGCGCGGCGCCCGGCGCGTTCAGACCCTCGCAGGGCGGCTGCGAGTTGGGCGAGGGGACGGCGACGTTCGGATTGTTGCCGCAGACCGCGTTCTGCCAGAACTGGCTGTTGTCGAAGCCCCGGATGCGGCGCGACGTATCGTCATAGGCGCCGCCGACCTTCAGGTTCAGCGCGGTGTCGCCCCAGGTCAGGTCGCCGCGCAGCCCCTTGTTGATGTTGAGGCGACGTTCGTCCTGCAGGTTGACGCGGCTGCCCGCATACCAGCCGAAATTCTTCGGGTCGTTCAAGTCCAGCGCACTCTTGATCGTCGGAATGCCGCCGGTGTTCGAGAAGGTGACGGTGTTGCCGACGCCCAGCGGCGTCGTCATGCCGACGGTCGGGCTCTCGCGATGGAAGGTCGAGCGGGCGTAATTGCCCTGGAAGTTCAGCTTCAGCTTGTCGTTGATCTGCCACTCGGCACCCGGATTGACGCTCCAGAGGCGCGTCGTCTCGGTATAGGGGCGGAATTCGTTGAAGAACTGGGCGTTGGCGAAGGTGCCGCCGGTGACGGTACAGCCCGCGCTGCAATCGGATTTGTCGAAGGTCAGGTTGGTCGGGATGATCGCGCCGTTGCGGACGATCCAGGCCATGTTCTCACGGGTCAGCTCGTTCTTCTTGAAGCCGTACAGGCCATCGACATAGAAATGCAGCTCGTCGGTCGGGCGATACTCCGCACTCAGGATCGCGTTGATGCGGTCGCGCGGGCCGCGAATGCTGGTGACGCGGCCCAGGCGGGGCAGCAGGCCGTTGTCGATCTGCTGGATGGTCGCGCCGGGATTGTTGGCGAGCAGGAAGTTGCGGTCGATCACCGTGCCGGGGACGAGGCCCGCACCGGCACCGACCGGCACCGTCGCCGGGATCGTCCAGTTGCCGCCGCCGGTGCTGTTGCAGCCGCTGGTCGCGCCGCACTGCGCTGCGGTGAGCGCAGGGTTGGTATAGCCGATGGTCTCGAAACCGCGCGTATCGGTGAACAGGCGCTGCGCCGAAACGCCTGCCAGCACGCCGAACGTGTCGTTGCGCCAGCTGCCGATCAGCGAGCCGCGCGCACCGATCCGGTCCTCGGGCGTCTGCTTCGATCCCTGGATATTATAGGCGAGGAAGGGGCCGCTGCGGTCGAACGGACGAGCCGAGCGCAGGTCGATATTGCCCGCCGCGCCACCTTCCAGCAGGTCGGCGGTATAGCTCTTGTTCACGGTCAGCTTGGTGAACAGGTCGGTCGGGAAGAAGCTGAGGTCGACCGAGCGGTCGGTGCCCTGCGCGTCGGTCGAACCCGACGAGGCGACCGCGATCGGCGCGCCGTTCAGGGTCACGTTGGTGAAGTTCGATCCCAGGCCGCGAATGGCGACGTTGGTGCCTTCGCCGGTCACGTCGCGGGTGATGGTGACGCCGGGAATGCGGTTGAAGGACTCCGCGATGTTGGTGTCGGGGAACTTGCCGATATCTTCGGCGAAGATCGAGTCGGTGAAGCCGGTCGACGCGCGCTTTGCGTTGGTCGACTTGGCCAGGCTTGAGCGATAGCCGGTGACGACGATGTCCTCGGACGGGGTGCCCTGGGTCTGATCGGTCTGCGGGGCGGGCGGCACGGAGGGGCCGTCATCCTGGCCGTCATTGAGGATCTGCCCTTGCGGGGCGGGAACCGCCTGCGCCCAGGCGGTCGATGCGCTCATCGCGCCGACGGCCGTGGCACATAGCAGGGCGATGCGGCTGAGGCGGATGGTGGGCACGGATTTCATGTCAGGTCCTCTCTTGCGGCCCGCTGTCGTTCGTTGCGACATGCGGAATCATTTTGGGTGTATCGGTGGATTAGGGGCGATGGATCAGGCTGCCGATGGAGCGTGATGGTGGCCGGGGCGAAGCTCCACGCGGTCTGCCAATGCGTCGGCCATGATGATGCCGTTAACCATGCTATCCCCTCCGACCGTCTGATGCGGCGTATGCTGATAGCGCTATCGTTCTGCGCTATTGGTCCACAAGTCAATGCAAATTGGTTAGGCCGCAGCAGGTTCGTGACGAACTATGGCTGTTCTGCCACAGCATCGCCGTTTCATGTTGAGACAGTTGGGTTTCTTCAGGCGGAGACTGATAGCGGATGGGTTATACTGCAATCGATTTATAGTTGTGCAAGTATAGCCATATCGGACCGACCAAATTGCTGTACTCTGGTTTTGCCGATGTGGAGGGTAGGGGGTCGCGGCCTTGACGGACCGCGACCGTTGCTCCTTTCACTGGGTATGGCCGGGCGCGTAGGGAAAGCGTTGCGCCTTGTACCAGGCCAGATCATGGTCTGGCGCGCGCACCCCGGCGGGCAGGGGGCGGTGATTGACCGACATCCAATAGGCCAGGCTCGCATCGCGCCACCAGCGGGCCTCGCGTTCCTGAACGGCCAGATAGGTCGCCGTCTTCTGCCACCGCTCGGCATCGATCTTCGGGCGCAGGCCGTCCCACTGTCGTTGCATCTGCGCGACATAGGCGACGCCGCGATCATAATGGGCGACCAGATCCTCCCAGAGCGTACGACCGCTCGCCATCCGCCGGTCCCAGGGTAGATGATGGAACCAGAGCAGCATCGACTCCGGCGTCGTCTCCGGCTTGGCAAGGGCCTTGGCGACCGGCCCCGCATATTGGCCGACCGCGTTGCTGCCCGAGGCGGTGCGATCGAAGCCGATGCCGTTCGCATCGGCGCGATGATAATAGGTCGGGTTCCATTCGGGGCGCGCCAGTTCGGACACCCATGGCCCCGGGCCATAATGATGACCCGTCGCCATCAGGTGCGCGAGGCCCAGCGCGCCGGTATAGTCGACCACCGCCTCCCGGCTTCCCATCATCATGGCAGTGACGGTATCGACGACCTGCCGATCGGTGCCGAAGGTCTGCGCGGCCCAGGCGCGCGCAACGTCCTCCGCCGAGAGATCGGGGTCCCAGGCTAGACGGCCAAAGGCGTACCAGTTCGCCTGGTTGAAGGTCGATCCGCTCCAGTCGCGATCGCGCCCGATATTGGCGACGCCCGCCATGCCGGAGAGCTTGTGATGCTCGGCCTGGCCGTCGACCACATCGGCCACCGTCTCGCCCGGCTTCTGTCCGGTCTTGGCGTCTAGCACCTCGGTGAACAGCGGGCCAAGATAGGCGAGATGGGTCGCAAACCCCAAATATTCCTTGGTGATCTGGAACTCGATCATCAACGGCGTGCGCGGCATAGCGCCGAACAGCGGGTGAAAGGGTTCGCGCGGCTGGAAGTCGATCGCGCCGTTCTTCACCTGCACTAACACATTGTCGGCGAACTTGCCGTCGAGTGGCTTGAACTCGGTATAGGCCTGTTTCGCGCGATCCTCGGGGTCGGTTTCGGCATAGACGAAAGCGCGCCACATCACGATGCCGCCATGGGGTTTCACCGCCGCGGCCAGCATGTTGGCGCCATCGGCATGGGATGCGCCATAGTCGCGCGGGCCGGGCTGGCCCTCGCTATTGGCCTTGACCAGGAAGCCGCCGAAATCGGGGATAGTGCGATAGATTTCGTCGGCCTTCGCCTTCCACCACGCCGCCACCGCCGGATCGCGCGGATCGGCGGTCTTCAGCCCGCCCAGCTCGATCGGTGCGGAGAAGCGGACCGACAGATAGACCTTGATGCCCCAGGGCCGGAACACATCCGCCAGCGCCGCCGCCTTGGCGATATAGGGCGCGGTCAGGCTGTCGGCCTTGGCATTCACGTTGTTCAGGACGGTGCCGTTGATCCCGATCGAGGCGTTGGCGCGGGCATAATCGGTATAGCGGGGATCGCGGAAGTCGGGCAGCGTCCACCAGTCCCAGAGCGACTGGCCCGCATAGCCGCGCTCGACCGACTCATCGAGATTGTCCCAATGGTTGAGCACGCGCAGCTTGACCTTGGGCGCCGAGCGGAGCGCGACGCCATCCGCCGTACCGCCGGTGGCGAGATGGCGGATCAGCGCGAAGGCACCATAGAGCGCACCGCGATCGCTGCTACCTGCAACCAGAACGACCTTTTGGCCACCCAGCGTGACCGCGCGGACCAGATACCCTTCCTCGCCCAGTCCCTCGAACGGCAGGCGCAAGGGGCGAAGGGCGGGGTCCGATGCGGTCGCCACCAACACGGGCGGCGTACCGGCGGGCAGCGCGCGACGCAGTTCGGCGCCTGCCAGATCCAGCGTCGGCGACGCCCCTGACACCCTGACATTCACCTGTCCGACCGATGGTGCGACACTGCGCAGCCACAACGCATAGCCGTCCTCCGCCGCCGCCGGAAACGGCATTGCGACCAAAGATAGGGACAGCGCGGTGGTCCATGCGCGAATCCGTTTCATCCATACTCTCCCGATGTGTCGGCGATTGACAAGCCGACGCTTGGCCCGCACGTTACCGCTATCAGACCAATTGGCAAGTCGGGTTGGACCGGCTGCCTGACAGGAGGGGCCTGAATGACCCGGTGGCAACCCATGACCCGCCCCATGACCGGCCATGCCGCTTCGTGCGGCCGTCCCTTCGTCGCGCCCTTGTTCGCCTGAAGGACGTACCCATGCCCAAGATCATTTCCGCCCGCCTGATCGTCACATCGCCGGGGCGTAACTTCGTCACGCTGAAGATCGAATGCGACGACGGCACCACCGGCCTGGGCGATGCGACGCTCAACGGGCGCGAGATGGCGGTCGCTAGCTATCTGCAGGACCATGTCATCCCCTGCCTGATCGGGCGGGAGGCGCATCGCATCGAGGATATCTGGCAGTATCTCTACAAGGGCGCCTATTGGCGGCGCGGGCCAGTGACGATGACCGCGATCGCGGCGGTCGACATGGCATTGTGGGACATCAAGGGCAAGGTCGCTGGGCTGCCCGTCTATCAGCTGCTGGGCGGCGCGGCGCGTGAAGGCTGCATGGTCTATTGCCATGCCAATGGCACGACGATCGAGGACACCATCGCCACAGCCACCCGCCACCGCGACGAGGGGTATCGCGCGATCCGCCTGCAATGCGGCGTGCCGGGCCTCGCCTCGACCTATGGCGTCGCCAAGGCTGGGCAGCGCTACGAGCCTGCCGATGCCGACCTACCCAGCGAAAGCGTCTGGTCGACCGAGAAATATTTACGCGTGGTGCCCGAACTCTTCGCCGCCGCGCGCGAGGCGTTGGGCTGGGACGTGCACCTGCTCCATGACGTCCACCACCGGCTGACCCCGATCGAGGCGGCGCGGCTGGGCAAGGATCTGGAGCCCTATCGCCCCTTCTGGATCGAGGATGCGACCCCCGCCGAGGACCAGGAGGCGTTCCGCCTGATCCGCCAGCATACGACGACGCCGCTGGCGGTGGGCGAGATCTTCAACTCGATCTGGGATGCCAAGCATTTGATCGAGAACCGGCTGATCGACTATATCCGCGCCACCGTCGTCCATGCGGGCGGCCTGACCCATTTGCGGCAGATCGCCTCGCTGGCGGACCTCTATCAGGTGCGAACCGGCTGTCACGGCGCGACCGACCTGTCGCCTGTCACCATGGCCGCGGCGCTGCATTTCGGGCTGTCGATCCCCAATTTCGGCATTCAGGAACATATGCCGCATACCGACGAGACGGACGCCGTCTTCCCGCATCATTACCGCTTCGAGGACGGCATGATGCACCCCGGCGACGCACCCGGCCTGGGTGTCGAGATCGACGAGGCGCTGGCGGAAACCTATCCGTACAAGCGGGCCTATCTGCCGGTGAACCGTCTGGAGGACGGGACCTTGTGGAGCTGGTGAGATGAGCGACCTGACCCAGGCCGCCATCGCCGCGCCGGATACCGTCGCCCAGACCGTACCGCCGCCGCGCGGGCGCGTGCGCTGGGTCATTTGCGGCCTGCTCTTCGCCGCCGTCGTGCTGAGTTATATCGACCGGCTGGTGCTGGGCGTGCTCAAGCCGCAACTGACCGCGCTCTATGGCTGGACCAATAGCGGTTACGGCGACATCACCGGCTATTTCCAGGTCGCCTATGGCCTGGGTTTCCTGCTCTTCGGTTGGCTGATCGACCGGATCGGGCCCCGCGCAGGCTATCTGCTGGCAATGGGCGCATGGACGGTCGGCCATTTCGCGCAGACGCTCGTCACCTCGACCACCGGCTTCGCGCTTGCCCGCATTCCGCTGGCGCTGGGGGAGGCGGGGACTTTCCCCTCGGCACTGGCGGCCGCCTCGCAATGGTTCCCCAAGAAGGAACGCGCGATGGCGATCGGCATCTTCAATGCCGGGGCCAATGTCGGCGCGGTGGTGACGCCGTTACTGGTCGGCTTTCTGATCGCCGATCTGGTGCTCGACTGGCGCTGGGCGTTCGTCATCACCGGACTGTTCAACCTCGTCTGGCTGACCGCCTGGTGGCGGCTCTATCACCCGCCGCACAGCCATCCGCGTATCACGCCCGAGGAACGCGCCTGGATCGAGGCCGAGCCTGTCGAGACGACAGGCCGCGCGGGCTTCCTGACCGTGCTGCGCCACCGCGAGTCCTGGTCCTATATGACCGGGCGCTTCCTGATCGATCCGGTCTGGTGGACCTTCCTGTTCTGGCTGCCGGACTTCTTCCACAGCCGCTATGGTTATGACCTGAAGAATTTCGGGCCGCCGCTGGTCGCCATCTATATCATGGCCGATGTCGGGGCGATCGTCGGCGGCTGGTACTCGTCACGGCTGCTCAAGCGCGGCGTCGAGACGGGCCGGGCGCGCAAGCAGGCGATGTTCGCTTGTGCGCTGTTCGCGCTGCCCGTGATGTTTGCCGCGCAGGCGAGCAATATCTGGATCGCGGTGGCGATGATCGGCCTCGCCTGCGCCGCGCATCAGGGCTTTTCGACCAACCTCTTCGCGCTGCCCGGCGACCAGTTCCCGCGTTATGCGCAGGGAACGCTGATCGGTCTGGGCGGCTTTGCCGGGGCGACCGGCGGGTTCATCGCGTCCAAGGCGCTGGGCGCGTTGCTAGACCGCGTAGGGAGCTATCAGCCCTTCTTCATCGCATGCGGCGTCGCCTATCTGGTCGCGCTGCTGATCTTCCATATCCTCAATCCGCGCTATCGGGACGTAAGGATAGGCCCCATGTAACATTTCATGTCCTGATCGCAGCGCCGGATATATGGCCGGATCGGGTGGTTTCTCGCTCACACAGCCGGGAGCCAATATGAACAGGATCGCCTTCGCCCATCTTCTTCTCGCTTCGACGATGGTCGCAGGCGGGGCCTCTGCCCAATCGGCGTCGCAGGTCGTCGGACTGCCGCCCCAGCCCGAGCCCTATGCAACGGAGTCAGTGGTCAACCATCCCAAGACCATTGGCTGGCCGGAAGGGCGCAAGCCCGTTGCACCGCGCGGCTATGAGGTGGTAAAGTTCGCAGGCGGGCTCGATTACCCACGTCAGGCACTGTTGCTGCCCAATGGCGATGTGATCGTCGCGGAAGCGCGGACCAAGCCCAAGCTCGACGCCGATCCCGAGGTTCAGCGTGGGCAAGCTCTGTCCAAGACCACCGGCTTCAGCGCCAACCGCCTGACGCTGCTCCGCGATGCGGACCGGGACGGCGTGGCGGAGCAACGCTTCGTGTTGCGCGAAGGTTTGAACCAGCCGTTCGGGATGCAATATGTCGGCGGGCGGCTTTACGTCGCGAACACCGACGGCGTGGTGAGCTTCCCCTACCAGCCCGGCCAGACGACGATCACCGCCGCACCCAAGCCGCTGATTGCACTGCCCGCCGGGGGTTATAACAATCACTGGACCCGCAACCTGCTGCTCAGCCTGGATGGTCGGACGCTCTATGTCTCGGTCGGTTCGGCTTCGAATGTCGGTGAGTTCGGCATGGACGAGGAAAAGCGCCGCGCCGCTATCCTCGCGGTCGATCTGGCGAGCGGGCGCGAGCGTCTTTACGCTTCGGGCTTGCGCAACCCGGTCGGCATGGCCTGGGCGCCCGGCGGGGTGTTGTGGACGGCGGTCAACGAACGGGATGAGATCGGCGACGATATCTCGCCCGATTATCTGGTCGGCGTGAAGGAAGGCGGCTTTTATGGCTGGCCGTATAGCTATTACGGGAAACAGGATCCCCGCCATGTCAATGAACGCCGTGATCTGCTGGCAACCACGCTGATGCCCGACGTTGCGGTCGGCGCCCATGCCGCCGCGCTCGGCGTGGCGTTCGACAAGGGAAATGCGGGGCAAACCGCCTATGTCGCACGGCATGGTTCGTGGAACCGGTCCAGCTTCAGCGGCTATGACGTGCTGGCCGTGCCCTTTGCGAGCGGACGCCCGACCGCCGCGCCGCAGCCCTTCCTGACCGGCTTCGTGGCCGATGCCAAGAAGGGTGAGGTCTATGGCCGTCCGGTCAGCATCCAGACCCGCGAGGACGGCGCGATCTTCGTGCTGGATGATGCGGGCGATACGGTCTGGCTGGTCCGTCGGAGTTCGTGAGACGCGGACATGGTGCGGCGATGGCGGCTATCTTGTTCGCCATCGTCGCGGTCGCTGGCCCCGCCCGGGCACAGTCCATCCCGTTCGCCGATACCGAGGATGCCACGCTTTCCGAAATCGACGTGAAGGACGGGGGCAGGAATTGGCATCCGGTCGTGACGCTCGACATCCGCAACGGGGATTATGCTCGCGGTGCACTGGATGACGACGATGCCGCGCTCGACCGGGTGCCGGTGCATGTCGCCTTTGGCGGTGCCCTGGTGCTTCGGCGCGGACGGGATGGCAGCGGCGACCTGTTCGTCATCGGGCAAAGCTCGAACGGCTTTCACGCGCCGCGAGCGGACGAGCGTGTCGCGCCGCGCGCCTGGTATGAGAGCAACAATCTGCTCGGACTGGCCTGGCGTCCGGCGGACGGGCTGACGACCGCCGCGACCTATACGATCAAGACCAGCCCCAATGGGGTCGCCTCCACCACGCATGAAGCGAGCTTGAGCATCCTCTATACGGCGGATCGAGGCCTCGGCCGGTTGAAGCCGCGCGCGGCGATCACTCGCCGGACGCAGGGGGAGGGCGGTCTCTATACGATCGCCGGGATCAGTCCGTCCTTTACGCTTTCGGGGCGCGAGGAAGGGCCGTCGCTCAGCGTGCCGGTACTGGTCGGCGTCGGCTGGAACGGTTTCTATGCGGAGGGTAGCGGCACGCGCGTTTACGGCAGTGGGGGGCTGTCCATGGCCTATCCCATCAAGCTCGGCGGCAGTGCCGCGACCTTGCAGGCCGATATCCTCGCCCTGGTCCGGGATGACCGGCTGCGCCGACTCGACGCGCCGGGCGGTACGACGGCGGCGGTGGTCCCGCACGCCACCATCTCGCTGATGCTGGCGTGGTAAGCCATTCCAAACGAAGCGGGAGCCGACTTCATTTCGGTGCGTTTACGATCCATAACGAGGGAGCGACGAACGTATATGCGGACGGGATCGGTATTGGCGCTGGGACTGCTGCTGTCGGCATGCGGCGGTCAGGTCGCGACGGATCAGAATGCAACGTCTCCGACGAACGAGCAGGCCGGTCCCGCCCAATGGAGCGACCGCACACGTGGACAGCTGCGTCAGGCGATCGACGGACGGGCGGCGCATGGCCTGGACCATATGACGTTCGACGTGTCGGGCAGCGATGAGGCAACGACCACCGAACAGGCTCTCCGCTTCGCCACGGCCCTGGCGCGGGGTGCGACCGATCCCACCAAGCTCTACGACGTCTATACCGTGCCGCGCCCGTCGCCCGACCTGAAGGCCGGACTGGCAGCGGCGCTGCGCAGCGGTGACCTGACCAAATGGCTGAACAGCCTCGCGCCGCAGGACGGCAATTACAAGCGACTGTCCGACGCCTATCTGAAACTGCGACAGCAGCCCCAGGATGCCGACGTCAAGATCGCGGGCACCGGCGAGCCGATCAAGCCGGGGGCGAGCGACCCGCGCCTGCCGGTCATCATGCGCGAGCTGGTCGTACTCGACTATCTCGCGCCCGAAGCGGCGCAGGGGACCAGCTATGGCCCGACCGCCGTCGATGCGGTGCGACGGATGCAGGCCGATTACGGCATGAAGCCCGACGGCATCATCGGCAGCGAGGCGCTGGCGATCCTTAACATGTCCAACGCCGACCGGGCGCGGGCCATCGCGGTGGCGATGGAACGGCTGCGCTGGCTGGAGCGGACGCCACCCGCCACGCGGATCGACGTCAACATCGCCGCCGCGCGCCTGACCTATTGGCGGGACGGCAAGATCGTCGACAGCCGCAAGGTCGTGGTCGGCGAGCCGGATACCGAGACGCCGCAGCTGGGGTCGCCCATCTATCGCCTCGTCGCCAACCCGACCTGGACCGTGCCGCGCTCGATCCAGCAGAAGGAACTTGCGAAGAAAGGCTCCGGTTATCTGAAGGCCAACAACATGGTCTGGAAAGACGGCTGGATCGTCCAGCAGCCGGGGCCGAAAAATTCGCTCGGGCTGGTCAAGTTCGACATGCTGAACGACCATGCCATCTATTTGCACGATACGCCTGCCAAGGCGCTGTTCGGCATGGTCCAGCGCCAGCGGAGCCATGGTTGCGTCCGCGTGGACGACGCGCTGGGCTTCGCCGAGATGCTCGCCAGGGACGAGGGCGTGCTGGACGAGTGGCACAAGGCACGCGAGACGGGCGATGAGAGCTTCGTCAAGCTGCCGCGACAGATCCCCGTCCGGCTTCTTTACCAGACGGTGCTGTTCGACGATGGCGGCGAGCCGATCGTGCGCAACGATCCCTATGGCTGGGACGACCGGGTCGGTGCGGCACTGGGCTTCAAGGCGGGCAAGGCGCTCCGGGTGGTGACGGGCGCAGCGGATGTCGGGCCGTAACGGCCCGACGGCCTAGCCTCTCAACTTGCTGAGGTGGGAGAGGAAATTGGCGATTTCGCGGCGGCGCAACCGTTCCTCCGCGAACTCTCCATCCACCCCCAGCCGCCAGCGAAGCGCCCGGTCGTCGGGCGCTTCGTGAAGGGCGTCGAGATCGCTTCTCCACGCTTCGACATCGCCTTCGGTATCCGCCAACCCCGCCTCGACAAGGTCGCCGGCCTGTGCGGCGATGGCCAGGGCGATCTCGCGCAGCGCCAGTTCGGGGTGATATTGCACACCCCAGAAGACGCCGCGGTCGAAACGGATCTCCGCCGCCTGCACCCGTGTCACGGCATTGCTGGCGAGCAACGTCGCGCCGGGCGGTAGCTCCTCCACTTCGTCACCATGGATGGCGGGAGCGTCCCAGCTGAGCGGCCGACCCGCGAGCAGCGGATGGCTACGCCCCGCCTTGGTCGGGGTGATGCGGCGGGCAATGCCTGCCTCCATCCGCTCCGGCATTTTGCGTACCCGTCCGCCCGCCGCCGCGACCGCGATCTGCAATCCGGCGCAGGAGCCGAAGGATGGCACGCCCGCCGCGAATACGCGCGTCATGAAGTCGAGCTGACGCCGGACCTCGGGGCTGTCGTCATAGACGTGCATCGGCGAGCCCGTCAGGAACACCGCGTCGAACGCGGCCAAGCGGTCGGTCGAAAAGCCGGAGGCGGCGTCTTCGGCCGGGGAGACGATCGTCGTGGCAATGCCAGGCTGCATCTGTTCCAGCGTCGCGGCATAGGTCTCGCCCGAGCTTTTACCGGCCCGGCGGCGGCGGGCTTCGCGTTCCTCGGGCAATTCGCTTTGCGCGATCAGATAATGCGGCACAGAAAACTTTCGATCATGAGCCGCACCAACGCTTGCCCGCTCAGGACGGTCCGTCTCTAAGCCACGAATAATTGACCGGAAATGCTTCTGGCTGGGGCGGGAAAGAGGGGCCGGTGTATGACGACGAACAGGCTTGTCACATCCAGCTAATGCGACCGATTTGCAATCTAGCAACCTTTTGCCTAAGAGCCGCCCACCACAAAGGGGGTGGCGAATATGAATATCGGTTGGCGGCTTCTGGCGATGACCTCGGTCGCATTCTATCCGGCGATAGGTCACGCGCAGGATATGGCGCAGGTGCAGGAAGCGGGCGAAGCGCCGACGCAGGATATCGTCGTCAGTGCGGCGCGCTCGATCCTGCCGCCCAACGCGTTGCCGCTGACCATCGATATCATCGACAAGCAGGCGCTGGATCAGCAGATCGCTATCTCCGGCTCGGTGGTCGATGCGGTGGCGACGCTGACCCCATCCTTTTCGCCGACCCGCCAGAAGCTGTCGGGCGCGGGCGAGACCCTGCGCGGACGCTCGCCGCTCTACGCGATCAACGGCATTCCGCAGACGACGCCGCTGCGCGACGGCAGCCGGGACGGCTACACGATCGACGGCTTCTTCATCGACCGGGTCGAGCTGATCTACGGGTCGAACGCGTTGCAGGGCGTCGGTGGAACCGGCGGTATCGTCAACCAGGTCACGGTCGGCGCGCCGCGTCGCGAGGGTCTGAGCGGCCGCGCGCTCGTTCAGGGCACCGCCGATACCGAATTTCACGGCGAAGGGCTGGGCGGCAAGGTCGGCGGGCTGCTCCAGTACAAGTCGGGCCGCTTCGATATCAGTGCGGGCGCGGTCTATGAAAAGCGCGGTGTTTTTTATGACGGTGAGGGGCGCAGGGTCGGCCTGAACCTGACCCAGGGCGAGACGCAGGATTCGCGGACGACCTCTCTGTTCGCACGAGCGGGCTATGCCGTGACCGACACGATGCGGCTCGACCTGATCGCCAGCCGGTTTGAATTGAAGGGCGACGGCGATTATGTCGCAGTGGCGGGCAACCGCCTGACCGGCCTGCCGACCAGCGCCCGGCGCGGCAATCCGCCGGGTCGCAGTGCCGCCAGCCGGACGGAAAGCGTCGCGTTGTCGCTCACCGATCCCGACCTGGCCCAGGGCAACCTCGTCACCCAGATCTTCTGGAACCGCACCCGCGACACCTTCGGGGCGGAGATCAACCCGATCGCGACCTTCCAGGATCCGCTGATCGCGCCGGTGGGCACGCTGATCGACCAGTCGCAGAACCGCAGCCGCAAGATCGGCGGCAAGATCAGCTATGAGCGCGCGATACCCGGTTTCGAGGCGCTGACGGCGATCGTCGGTTTCGACGCCCTGTGGGACAAGACCGAGCAGCGGCTGATCCTGACGAACCGCGTCTGGGTGCCGCCCAGCGACTTTCGCAGCCTGGCGCCGTTCGGCCAGCTGAACCTCGCGCTGTTCGACAAGGCGGTGCGGCTGGCGGGTGGCGTGCGGTGGGAGAATGTCCGCATCCGCATCGACGAC
Source organism: Sphingomonas sp. Leaf257 (assembly GCF_001422185.1). Taxonomy (NCBI): domain Bacteria; kingdom Pseudomonadati; phylum Pseudomonadota; class Alphaproteobacteria; order Sphingomonadales; family Sphingomonadaceae; genus Sphingomonas; species Sphingomonas sp. Leaf257. The sequence goes on along the minus strand of NZ_LMMH01000023.1, from coordinate 241,490 downwards.
TATACCACCCTTGCCACCTCCAACCGCGTCGCGGTGAAGGGCGGCACACCGACCTTCCAGGACGCCCTGTTCAACGGTGGCGTCATCGTCGAGCCGATCCGGGGCATCCGCGCCTATGCCAGCTATGCCGAGGGTTTCACGGTGCCCGATATCGGCCGCATCACCCGGGCGGTGAACCGGCCGGGCGTTTCGATCGACACCTTCCTCGACATCGCGCCCATCGTATCGAACAATCGTGAGATCGGCGTCGAGGTGAAACGCGGGCCGTTCGATGCCAGCACGGCCTATTTCTGGTCGTCCAGCGACAAGGGGCAATTGCTGATCGCCAATCCCGGCGGCATCTTCGACGTGCAGCGGCTGCGGACCGAGATACAGGGGCTGGAGATCAATCTGGGCATGCGCCTGCCCCTGCCGGGGACGCGCCTGTCGATCGGCTATGCGCATCTGTCGGGCCGCTATGACAGCAAAACGCCGCCCGACGGGATCGTCGACACCGATCTGGACGGCGCCAACATCTCGCCCGACCGGCTCAACCTGGCGGCCAGCTATGATCGCGGGCCGTGGTCGGCGAGGTTTCAAAGCCAGTTCTTCCTGTCCCGCGCCTTCAAGGGGCGTCTGCGCGACCCGCGTAACGACTTTGGCGGCTATACCGTCGTCGACGGGACCATCGCCTATAATATGGGCAAGGGGACCATCTACCTCGCGGCGCAGAACCTGCTCGATCGCTTCTATATCGACTATTCCAGCGACACCCGGTTGCCGACCGACAATTTCAGCTATTTTGCCGGGCGCGGGCGCACCGTTACGCTGGGCTGGGATGTAAGGTTCTGACGATGAAGTGGCTGGATCTGGTCCATCGCTGGACCGGCGGTGTCATTGGTCTGGTGCTGGGGCTGCTGGGGCTGACCGGATGTCTGCTCGTTTGGAAGACGGCGCTGATCATGGTACCGGGCAAGGCGATGCCGCTGATCCGTGATCCGGCCTCCGTCGCAGCGGCGGTCCAGCGCCTGCTCCCCCAGCCCAAGGGCGGCGAGAGCGTGGTGTTCGCCGATAATGGCTTTGCCCTGCACCAGCTTCGCCTTGCCCATGGGGCAGGGGCCTATGCCGATCAGGGTGGGCGGATCGTCGATCGCTGGAGCAGCCAGTGGGAGCGGCCCGAGCTGTGGCTGTTCGATTTCCACCACCATCTGTTCGCCAGCGATATCGGCGAGACGGTGATCGGCATTGCCGGGCTGTGTGGACTGTTCTTCGTGGTGTCGGGCGCGATCCTGTGGTGGAGGACCCGGCGGACGTTCAAGTGGCGGCTGTTGCCAAAGCGGATGAGCCGTCCGGCGATCCTCATGCATCACCGCGATCTGGGGATCATCGTTGCGCCGCTGCTGCTGCTGTCGAGCATTACCGGCGCGGCGATGGTGTTTCGGCCGGTGGCGATGATTGTCGTCGCACCCTTCGGCTCTCCCGCCAAGGCGCTGGCGGCGCTGCGGCCGGGCAAGGTACATGGCGGACCGCTGGCGGCCAGCCCGCCCTGGCGCGCGATGCTGACGACGGCGAGCCAGCGTTTCCCTGACGCCGTTCCCCGTATCCTGGCCATGCCGCGTAAGCCGGGGGACCCGATCACGCTGCGGATGCGCCGGGCGGACGAATGGTTGCCCAATGGGCGAACCACTTTGGTCTTCGACGCCGCCACCGGTCGTCTGTTGTCGAGCAACGACGCGATGGCGATGCCGCGAGCCGCCCGCGTCTATAACATGCTCTATCCGCTTCATGCCGGGCGTGTCGGCGGACTGGCCTGGAAGCTGCTGATGACCGTCAGCGGCCTGGCGCTGACCCTGCTGGGGTCGTTGGCAGTATGGACCTTCTGGTTCCGGCGACCACGCCGCCGCCTATAGCAGGTTACTCGGGCTTTCGCAGGGCAGAGGCGAGGGCGATACCGGCCGCGAGTTGCAACAGGCCATAGGCTCGGCGGCGCCGGGGATGGTCGGCGAAGGGGCGGACGAGCAGATCGACCGCCGGAACGTCCGACCGCCAGAGTTCGACATGCCGTTTCGGCTGCAGCAGGCCGAGCAGCCCATCGCCGATCATGAAGACGGCGGCCATTTCGCCGCTGCGGCGCAGGCCGATCTGAAGGTTGGTCCGGTCGCTCATCGCCGCTCTCCCAAAACACCCCAACGCGAAAGCGGGGTTATGGTCGCATGGCGGCGGGGCCGCGACGCGGCTCAGGCGGCGGCGCGTTCTTCTTCGATGATGGCCCGTGCCAGGACCGCGCACTGGCCGCATTTGGGCTGGCGACCGAGCGCCTGATACATTTGACAGGGGGTCATGGAACCGGCGCGAGCGGCGTCGCGGACCTGAGATTCTCGGATGGCATTGCAGACGCAGACGAACAAGGCGCTCTCCATCGATTACGTCTCTCGTCTAGCGCTAATGAGAGTGGATCGCAAGCATATTGCGAGGCGTTTGCAGAAAATTATCCCGCTCTGCCAACCGCTCCCCGGCTCGCCAGTCGCCATAGGCGCTCGAGCGGTCCCTGACCGAAACGGGCGAGCCATGGCTGCGACCAAAGCATCATCAACCCCCACATCGGGGGTGCCAGGATATAGAGTTCGGCCCGGTTCCAGCGGGCGAACTGCCCCAGGCCATGACCGTAGAAGACCGCCGTCATGAGGAGGCTGGTTGCGATATAGTTGGTGAAGGCCATCCGCCCCGCCGCCGCGACCCGGACCGTCCACCAGCCGCCCGGCCGCATCAGCAGCAGGATCAGCGCGGCATAGCCGATCGTCCCGATCAGCCGGAAGGGTACGTTCAGGAGCAGCTCGACCAATGCGACTGCGCGAACATCGTAACCGCTGGCCATGATACCCAAAGCCATTGCGGCATAGACGGGAATGGTCAGTCCAAGGCCCATTGCGGCCCAGCGGCGATAGGCGGCGCGCGGCCAGTCTCCCGTCAGGAAGCCCGACTTGAACGCGGCCATGCCCAGCAGCATGGCACTGAGCGTGTCGGGACCGATCTGCATGAGGTCGATCAGTGGATTGCCGTTATTCTCCAGCCGAAAGGCGGTCGCCATGGCCCAGGGCCCGCGCATCGCGGCGATTTCCGGGGCGAGGCTGGCGGCCGGAGGGGTGCCGAAGGCCAGTTGATAGCTATCCCACAGGCTCGCCATTTGCGGGGTATTGCGCGCGGCGGCGACGAACAGCCCCAGACAATCCAGCGCACCGAATGCCATGGACAGTGCGGCAAAGCCCAGGGCGGTCCAGCACAAGGCCCGTGGCGTCAGGCCGACAAAGGCGAGGGCGACGATCCCGACCAGCGCATAATGGGCCAGGATATCGCCGGTCCAGATGAAGGTCAGGTGGACCAGACCCAGGACGAACAGCACCGCCATCCGCCGCAGATGGAAGGACGCTCCGTTCCACCCCGCCGCATCCGCCCGCTGGATGACCAGCAGCGTCGATGCCCCGAACAACAGCGAGAACAGCCCCCGCATCCGCCCGTTGACGAAGATTTCGGTCAGGAACCACATGGCGATGTCGATGGGGCGCCGACCGCCCCAGGCGACCGGGTTGGAATAGGCCGGGTCGGGCAAGGCGAAACCGGGCAGGTTGGCGAGCAGGATCGCCATCACCGCCACCCCGCGCAGCACGTCCAGCGACAACAGCCGCTCACCGGGGGCGGCCGACGTCAGGGTGGGGGCAGGGGCAGGACCGTCGGCCAAGGAATAGCTCCGTCTCACTTGCCGGGGCTTAGCCTGCGTTGCCGGGGATGCAACCACCGTGCTGGCGAGGCATTGGAATCCCATGGGATTATCGCCTCGCCTGACCGGCCGCGCCACCGCGCGTGCGCATCACTCGCCCGCCGCGTCGGCGTTCCTGCATAAGATAGAGCCGCTTTTCGCAGGACGGGAGGTCACGGGCGGGCCTTTGCTGCTCGCGACGATCCTGGCGCTGGCGATGACCAACAGCCCCTGGGCGGGCGGCTTCGAGCGTTTCTGGGATACGCCCGTCACCATCGGGTTCGGAACGGGTGAGGTGTCGCACCGGCTGGCCGAGTGGATCGACCACGCGCTTCTCCCGCTGTTCTTCGTGATCGTCGGGGCGGACGTGAAGCGGGAAATGGCGATAGGGCCATTGGCGCACTGGCGCAGCGCGGCGTTTCCTCTGTCGGGCGCGTTGGGCGGGATGCTGGTGCCGGTGGGGCTCTATCTGGCGGTCGCCGGGGGCACGCCTGCGCAACCCGGCTGGGGGGCGGTCATCACCACCGACACGGCTTTCGGCCTTGCGCTGATCGCGGTGTTTGCAAACCGGCTGCCTGCGGGCTTGCGTGCGACGATGCTGGCCTTTGCGGCGGTCGACGATGTCGGCGGACTGCTGGTCATCGCCTTCGCCTATAGCGGCGCGATCGACCCATGGGGGCTGGTTGTCGCGGCGGCTGGGCTGGCGGGCATCATCGGGCTACGCCGGATCGGCTGGGTGTCGTCGGTGCCCTATGTGCTGCTCGCATTGCTCGTGTGGGGCGGCGTTCTGGAGTCCGGCATCCATGCGACCATCGCCGGGGTTCTGATCGGCCTGACCGTCCCGGTCGAGCCCCGACTGCAACAGCATGCCTTTGCGCAGCGGGTCCAGCGGCGGGTCGACGAATTCCGCGACGCGCATGATGCGGCCGAGGATGCCCATGATGACGAGGAAGAGCATCGGCATCGCGAGCGGGCCGAGGAACGGCTGGGCTATCTGCACGAAATGGCGTCGGCCACGCGGGAGGCAAGCAGCCGGTTGATCGAGGTGCTGACCCCCTGGGTCAATTACGTCGTGCTGCCGCTGTTTGCGTTGTCGAACGTGCGCATCCACATTTCGGGGGATCTGCTGTCAATGATCGGCGGGCCGCTGGTGATGGGCGTCGTGTTGGGCCTCGTGATCGGCAAGCCGCTGGGCTTCCTGACCTTCACATGGGCGGCGAGTGCGCTGGGTCTGGCGCGGCGGCCCGATCAGGTGACATGGCCGATGGTGGCGGGCGTCGGCGCTTTGGCCGGGATCGGCTTTACGATCTCGCTCTTCATCGCAGGGTTGGCATTCGGCGACGGCGAAATGCGCGAGGCGGCGTCGCTGGGCGTGCTGTTGGCCTCGGTGCTGGCGGCGGCGATCGGCTATGCGATCCTTCGCCACTGTGCGGAGCCCCGGCACGCCGCCGAGGTTCCGACAGAGGGTTAGGGATAGGGGTTTAGGCGAGGGCGGCGTCCGCGCCCATCAGCGCGGGGAAGAAGCCCTCATGCGCGCGACGCAGATCGTCCAGCGCCACGACAAAATCGCCGTCCTCGCGCTCGAAGATCAGGCGCGTGCCCGCCGTGCGGCCGATCCGCTCGACCTCGACGCCCGCCTGATGCGCGTTCGCCAGGAAGTCCATCAATGCGGTGTCCTCGACCGTGGCGAGGTACAGGCCCTGATCCTCGGCGAAGAGCTGGCGGCAGGCCTCGCCCTGTTCCGGGAACTGGATCAGCGCGCCGATATTGCCTGCCAGCGCCATCTCGGCGACCGTCACCGCGATGCCGCCGTCCGAGACGTCGTGCACGGCGGTCAGGTGGCCAGCGGTGATCGCCTCGCGGACCAGATCGCCGGTACGACGTTCCGCATCCAGGTCGATCGACGGGGGCGGGCCGGCCTCGCGGCCTTCGATCCCGTGCACTTCGCGCAGCCAAAGCGACTGGCCGATTTCGCCCTTGGGGGTGCCGATCAGGACGATGACGTCGCCCGTGCCCTTGAAGGCCACCGTTGCCGACTTGGACCAGTCGGCCATCAGGCCGACGCCGCCGATCGCCGGGGTCGGCAGGATCGCCGAGCCCCCGCCGGTCGCCTTCGACTCGTTGTAGAGCGAGACGTTGCCCGACACGATCGGATAGTCGAGCGCGCGGCACGCCTGGCTCATGCCCTCGAGACAACCGACGATCTGGCCCATGATCTCAGGCCGCTGCGGATTGGCGAAGTTGAGGCAGTTGGTGATGGCGAGCGGCTTGGCGCCGACCGCCGTGATGTTGCGCCACGTCTCGACCACGGCCTGCATGCCGCCGGTCACCGGATCGGCATAGCAATAGCGCGGCGTGCAATCGGTGCTCATCGCGAGCCCCTTTTGCGTGCCATGGACGCGGACCACGGCGGCATCGCCACCGGGGCGCTGCACCGTATCGCCGCCGACCATATGGTCATACTGCTCCCAGATCCACCGGCGCGAGGCGATGTCGGGCGAGCCCATCAGCTTCAGCAGATCGGCGGCCGGGTCCTGGCAACCGGGTGACGTGATCGCGGTAGGCACCTCGGTCGGCACATGCGGACGGTCATAAAGCGGGGCGTCGTCGGCCAGCGGGGCGAGCGGGATGTCGCACACCACTTCACCCTTGTGGCGCAGGACCATGCGGCCGGTCTCGGTAACATGGCCGATGACCGCGAAGTCCAGTTCCCATTTGCGGAAGATCGCCTCGGCGAAATCCTCGCGGCCGGGCTTCAGCACCATGAGCATCCGCTCCTGGCTCTCCGAGAGCATCATCTCATAGGCCGTCATGCCCTCTTCGCGCTGGGGCACGTCGTCCATGATCAGTTCGATGCCGACGCCGCCCTTGGACGCCATCTCGACCGACGAGGAGGTAAGGCCCGCAGCGCCCATGTCCTGGATCGCGACGATCGCGTCCGACGCCATGAGCTCGAGGCACGCCTCGATCAGCAGCTTTTCGGTAAAGGGGTCGCCCACCTGCACGGTCGGGCGCTTCGCCTCCGCATCCTCGCCGAAATCGGCCGAGGCCATGGTCGCGCCGTGGATGCCGTCGCGGCCGGTCTTGGAGCCGACATAGACGATCGGATTGCCGACGCCGCTGGCGGCCGAATAGAAGATCTTGTCCTGATCCGCGACGCCGACGGTCATCGCGTTGACCAGGATGTTGCCGTCATAGGCCGGGTGGAAGTTTACCTCGCCACCCACGGTCGGCACGCCGACGCAGTTGCCGTAACCGCCGATGCCATGGACGACGCCGGAGATCAGGTGGCGCATCTTGGGGTGATCGGGACGACCGAAGCGCAGCGCGTTCAGGTTGGCGACCGGCCGCGCACCCATGGTGAACACGTCGCGCAGGATACCGCCGACGCCGGTCGCCGCACCCTGATAGGGCTCGATATACGAGGGATGGTTGTGGCTCTCCATCTTGAAGATGGCGGCCTGGCCGTCGCCGATATCGATGACGCCCGCATTTTCGCCGGGACCGCAAATGACCTGGGGCCCCTCGGTGGGCAGCTTCTTCAGGTGGATGCGGCTCGACTTGTAGCTGCAATGCTCGGACCACATGACCGAGAAGATGCCAAGCTCCACGAGGTTCGGCTCGCGGCCCAGCGCGGTCAGGACGCGCTGATATTCTTCTTCGGACAGGCCGTGGTCGGCGACGATCTGGGGCGTGATCTCGGTCATGGCCCGCGCCTTTAACGTGGTGTCGCGGGTTCGTCACTATCGGGATGCGAAGATGTTATCCGAAGTGCATCGCCACCGCGATGGCCACGCCGGAAAAAGCCAGTGCGGCCGCGATCCAGCCTGCGCCGGTGCGGATTGCCGTTTCGACGCCGCCGGTGGAAAGGCCCGCCTGTTCGCTCTCCAGCTTGCGGGTGGTCGCGCGGATCAGGCGGGGGAGGTCGTCGCCCAGCCGGTCGAGCTCCAGCGCCAGCGCTGCGGCCCGCCTGGTCCAGCGTTCGGGGGCGAGACGCGCCTCGACGATTCGTGTGCTGGCCCGGCGCAGTGCGGCCGACAGGTCGAAGTCGGGCTGGATGCCGCTCAGCACGCCGTCGATGGTGATGAGCGCCTTGAACAGCAGCAGCATGTCGGGCTGCAGGACGATGCGCTCTTCGCGCAGTACCGGGAATATGTCGCCGAGGATCGCCGCCAGCCGCAAAGCGCCGCCCCCATGCCGAGCCACCAGCCGGTCCGCGACCGCCTGGAAGCGTTCGGGCGCAATATCATCGGTTTGCGACCATTGCTTCAGTGTCTCTGCCAGCAAGGCCGAGTCGCTATTCGCGATCGACTGGGTAAAGGCGATCACCTCTTCGCGCCGACGCGGGGAAACATGGCCGATCAGGCCTAGGTCGAGCATGGCGATCCGGTTGCCGGGCAGACAGAGCAGGTTGCCCGGATGCGGGTCGCCGTGAAAGCGCCCATTGATGAGCGTCATGTCGAGCACGATGTCCGCCCCGGCCGAGGCGATGGCCGACGGATCGATCCCCGCCTGTTGCAGGATCGCGGCGTTGCGCGGCGGCACGCCGTCGATGAAGTCCATCACCAGCAGCATTTCGGACGTCTGCGCCCAGTGGATCGTCGGGACGACCACCCGCGTGTCGCCTGCGAAATCCTCACGCATGCGGTCGGCGTTACGGCCTTCGTTGGTGAAGTCGAGTTCTTCCAGGATGTCGCGACCGAGCTCGCGCACCATTCGTACCGCGCCATAGCGCCGGGCTTCGGCATTGGTCGCCTCGACCATCACGGCGAATTGGGTCAGCAGGCGGAGGTCGGCTTCCATCACCGGGCGGATGCCGGGGCGGCGGATTTTGAGGACGACCTCCGTGCCATCCGCCAGCGCAGCGCGGTGAACCTGCGCGATCGAAGCGGCGGCCAGCGGCTCGGGATCGAACCGGGCGAAGGCGGTCTCGGGCGGCTCGCCCAGCGCGGCTTCCACCTGTTCGCGCAAATCAGCGAAGGGCAGGCGCGGAGCGGCGCTATGGAGTTGTTCGAGCTCGGCGATCCATTCGGGCGGCAGCAGGTCGGCGCGCGTGGCCAGGATCTGCCCGAGCTTGACCCAGACCGGGCCGAGGGCTTCCATCGCCTGTCGGGTGCGGGCGGGAAGGTCGAAGGGCAGGGCGTCCGGATCCCGCCGCGCCGAATCGAGCCCGAGCCGCGCCAGCAGCACGTCCAACCCGAAGCGCGAGGTGGTGGCGATCACCTCGGCCAGTCGGGTGCGGTCGCGTGCCGCAACCCGGATCGCACCCAGCATCATGGCCTTAGATATAGGGCGGCTGGCTATAGCCCGCCGGGCTGAGCGTGAAGATTTCGCAGCCCTCTTCGGTGATGCCGATCGAATGCTCGAACTGTGCCGACAGCGAGCGGTCGCGTGTCACCGCCGTCCAGCCGTCATCGAGCAGCTTCACGTCGGGGCGGCCGATATTGATCATCGGTTCGATGGTGAAGATCATGCCGGGCTTCAGCTCGGGGCCGGTGCCGGGGCGGCCGACATGGACGACTTCGGGCGCGTCGTGGAACAACAGGCCCAGACCATGGCCGCAGAAATCGCGGACCACGCCGTAACGATGCTTTTCGGCATGCTGCTGAATGGCATGGGCGACATCGCCCATATGATTGCCGGGCCTGGCCTGCTCGATGCCCAGCATCAGGCACTCATAGGTCACTTCGACCAGCTTGCGCGCCTTGAGCGGCACGTCGCCGATCAGGTACATGCGGCTCGTATCGCCATGCCAGCCATCGACGATCGGGGTGACGTCGACATTGACAATATCGCCCGACTTCAACGTCTTTTCGGACGGAATGCCGTGGCAGACGACATGGTTGATCGAGATGCAGGTCGAATGGGTGTAACCGCGATAGCCCAGGGTCGCGGGCACGCCGCCGCGCTCGAGGATGAACTGGTGGATCAGGCGGTCGATCTCGGCGGTGCTGACGCCCGGCACCATATGCGGGACCAGCATGTCCAGCGTCTCGGCGGCCAGGCGGCCCGCCTTGTGCATCCCGTTGAACGCCTCGCGGCCCCAGAGCTTGATCGCGCCGGTCCGCCCCTGGGGCGCGTCGGCGGAAACGGTCACATAATCGGTCATAGCGGCGATATAGCGTGGCGCGACCGTTTTTGCGAGGCTATGTCGGGCGCATGGAAACCGCGACCCTACCTGAGCGTATCTGGACCGCCGCGCTGATCGTCATCGGCGACGAAATCCTCTCGGGCCGGACGCAGGATCGCAACATCGCGCAGCTGGCCACCTGGTTGAACGTACAAGGGATAAGGTTGGCCGAAGTGCGGGTCGTCGCTGACCGGCCGGACGCGATCGGCGAAGCGGTGAACACGCTGCGCGTCCGCAACGACTATCTGTTCACCACCGGCGGCATCGGGCCGACGCATGACGACATTACGGTGGATGCGATCGCGGCGGCGTTGGGCGTGCCGGTGATCGAGCATCCCGAAGCCCGTGCGATCCTGGAGGATTATTATACGACACGCGGCGGGGTGACTGCCGCCCGTGCCCGGATGGCGCGCACGCCGGAAGGGGCGTCGCTGATCCCCAATCGCGTTTCGGGCGCGCCGGGCATCCGCATTGGCAACATCTTCATCATGGCTGGCGTGCCACACATTACCGCTGGCATGCTCGACGCGCTGACCGGCACGCTGGAGGGCGGCCGCCCGGTCGTGTCGGGAACCATTGGCTGCTGGGTCGGCGAGAGCGAGGTCGCCGAGCTGCTCCGTCAGACCGAAAAGAGGCATGAGGGTGTGGCGATCGGCAGCTATCCCTTTTTCCGCGAGGGTCGGACGGGGGCGAATTTCGTCGTGCGAAGCCCCGATGCGGCGCAGGTCGATGCCTGTCTCCGGGATCTGACCCTCGCGCTGGAAGCCGATGGTCGCGACGTCATCGCGGGCGGCATCTGAGCCGCCGATCCTTTTGCATTTTCGTACTTTTTCAAGACTGACGCCCTAAAGGCGGGTCATCGGGCGGCGTGTGCCTGTCCTGGGTGGTCGATGATATGGAGTGGTTCCGGATGCGGATTGCGGTGAGTGGAACGGGGCGGATCGTTCGCCCCGATGCGGTTCTGGGACTTTAATCAATGGCCGCCCCCATCCTCGTTACCGGTGTGGCAGGGTTTATCGGTCACGCCACCGCCCATCGCCTGCTCGCACGTGGTGAGACGGTCATCGGGATCGATAATCTCAACGACTATTACGAACCGGCATTGAAGCAGGCGCGGCTTGCCAGTTTGCAGGGCGTTCCCGGATTTTCCTTCCATGCGATGGATGTTGCGGATGCCGGAGCCGTCGCCGCGCTGTTGCGGGAGCATGGCGCGGACCGCGTCGTCCATCTCGCGGCCCAGGCGGGCGTGCGCCACAGCATCGACCACCCCTTCGCCTATGAACGCTCCAATATCGGCGGGCAACTCGCGGTGCTGGAGGCCTGTCGCCACCAGCCGGGCTTCGTTCACCTCGTCTATGCCTCGTCCAGTTCGGTCTATGGCGACAAGCCGATGGGCGGGCAGGGGTTCAGCGAGGACGAGCCTTCGGTTTCCCCCGTGTCACTCTATGCCGCTACCAAGCGCTCCTGCGAATTGATGAGCCAGTCTTATGCTGCGCTCTACGGCTTTCCGCAGACGGGGCTGCGCTTCTTCACCGTCTATGGTCCATGGGGTCGGCCGGACATGGCCTATTTCTCGTTCACCCGGAAAATCCTGAACGGCGAGCCGATCGAAATTTTCGGCGAGGGCCGGATGGCGCGCGACTTCACCTATATCGCGGACATCGTCGACGGCATCGTGGGTGCGCTGGATCACCCGCCCGAGCGCGGTAGCCACCGCATCCTGAACATCGGCGACAGCCAGCCGGTCGGATTGATGGACATGATCTCCACGCTCGAGCGGACGCTGGGCCGCGACGCGATCAAGATCATGAAGCCGATGCAGCCGGGCGACGTGACCGCCACCTATGCCGATGTGTCGAAGCTCAACGCGCTGACCGGCTATGCGCCCAAGGTCGCACTGGCCGAAGGGTTGGAGCGCTTTGTCGCCTGGTATCGGGATTATTATCGGGTCTAGGATGACCCGGCGACCATCGAAGTGATGGAGCGGGTGAAGGGAATCGAACCCTCGTATTCAGCTTGGGAAGCTGCTGCTCTACCATTGAGCTACACCCGCGTCGTGGTGCTGCCTATTCAAGCCATGGGAATTTGGCAAGCGGGTGGGGCCAAATTTCTTCGGGGTCGTCAGCCCAGGATCGACTGGCCCAGCGCCATGGTCTTGCCGTTGGTTACGATCACCCGGTCGCCCAGTTTCGTCGCGGCGAACAGCTTTTTGGCAAAGCCGGTGGGTACGCCGATACAGCCATGGGTGGCGTTGCCGTAGCGCACATCGCTGGCGTGGATGGCGACGCCGTCATTGGTCAGCCGCAGCATATAGGGCATGGGCGCGTCGTACAGATTGGAGACGTGGTCAGCGTCCTTTTGCAGGATGGGAAACACGCCGAGCGGCGTCGGCATATTGTCCGCGCCATAGATGATCGCAGCCGTCCCGATCTCATAGCCGTCGCGGAAGATCGAGACGACCTGGGCGGCCAGATCCACCGTGATGACGATGGGACCGCCGGGTGCGCCGCTTTCGTCCCATATGAAGTCGCCGTGCTTCAATGGCCCCTTCAGGTCCAGGATACGGCGGACGACAAAGGGCGCGGGCGTCGGGGTAGGCGAGGGGGTCACGACCGGTGGATGGGGAAGGATGCGGGGCGCTGTCGTCTTGGCGGGCCGGGGCGCGTCATCGCGAGCGGCATGGCGGGCCAGCATCACGCCGCCACCCGCTACGCCCAGAAGTATGGCTCCAGCCAGAATTTGCAGCGCTCTCATCTTGCGCCTTCTACCACCCCTTCTTCAATAAGGGGTTAGCGGATTTCGACCGTGACATGGCCGAGCGCGGCCATCCCCTCCAGCCGCCGATGGATCGTCGCGCTGGTCAGCGCCGTGTCGATGCTCTCGACCGACAGAACCACGGCATGGGCGGTGGGTCCGATCCGCCAGATGTGGAAGTCGTGGATGCGCAGGTCGCCGGGCGCCTCCACCCGGTCGCGGACCTGACCGGCGAGCTTGGGATCGGCCGCGTCGAGCAATACGGTCGAGGCCTGGCGCATCAGCCCGACCGACCAGTTGGCGATGACCGCCGCACCGACCAGCCCGACCGCCGGATCGAGCCAGACCCAGCCCAGATAGCGCCCCGCCACCAAAGCCAGGATGGCCATGACCGAGGTCAGCGCATCCGCCAGGACATGGATATAGGCCGCGCGCATGTTGGTGTCGCCGCCATAGCGGTCATGCGAATGCCCGTGATCGTGGTCATGATGATCATGCGAATGACCATGGCCATGGGAGTGGCCGTGGCTATGCCCATGATCATGCCCGTGACCATGGCCGAGCAGCCAGGCGCTGGCGATGTTGACCAGCAGGCCCAGTACCGCGACGAAGATCGCATCCCCGAACGCAACCGCATGCGGATCGGCCAACCGCATGACCGACTCATAGGCGATGCCCAACGACACCAGCCCCAGCACCATTGCCGATCCGAAGCCCGCCAGTTCGCCGACCTTGCCGGTGCCCCAGCTATAGCGCGGGTTGGCGACGTGGCGCTTGGCATAGGAATAGGCGATCGCCGCGATCCCCAGCGCTCCGACATGGGTCGCCATGTGGAAACCATCCGCCAGCAGCGCCATCGATCCGGTCAGATAGCCCGCGACGATCTCGCCAACCATCATCCCCGTCGACAGCCACACCACCAGGCGTGTGCGGCGCGCATTCTCGTCATGGGCATGGCCCAGATAGTCATGGCTATGTGTATTCATAGGGGCGTTCACGGGGCTGTTCACGGCAAGACGTCCTTGATCGGCAATCAGCGGAAATGGCGGCGGAGCAACTTGGCCAGCTCGGTAGCGGCGGCCTTGCGTTCCTCGTCGGACAGGTCGGGGGCTGCGACATGGGCGTGGAGGTGGTCCTCGACCAGTTCGTCCATCAATCCCGCCACCGCGCCGCGAACGGCCGCGACAAGATGCAGCGTCTCGGCGCAATCGGCATCGGCCGTCACCGACCGCTCGATCGCCGCAACCTGTCCCGCGATCCGCCGGACGCGCGCGATGATCTTTTCCTTGCTGGTAGTGACATGGGCCATAATGGATAGGGGTATAGGGTATAGTGGAATTTCGATCAACGGGGTTGCGTACCGGCTTCGGCATCCGTCAGTAGGGCTGCCATGAAAGGGAGAGGTATGGGCATGATGGGAAAAATTCGGCGTGGGGGTTTGGTAGCGGTGGCATTGACCGCTTCCGCCCCGGCGGCGGCGGAGTCGATCCTGTTCGTCGGCAACAGCTTCACCTTCGGCGCGCATTCGCCGGTCATGCGCTATCGCCCCGATCTGGTCCGCGACCTGAACCGGGAAGGCATTGGCGGCGTGCCCGCGCTGTTCAAGACGTTCGCGAAGGAAGCAGGCCAGGACTGGCAGGTCAGCCTGGAAACCGCGCCCGGTCGCGACTTGGCCTATCATTACGACCAGAAGCGCAAGGAGATCGACCGGCGCTGGGATGTCGTCGTGCTACAGGGCTATAGCACCCTCGATGCGCAGCGGCCGGGCGATCCGACGCGTCATGCCGAGGCCGCAGGGCTGCTGACCGCCATGCTGCGCCGGGCCAATCCGCGCGTTCGGGTGGAACTGGTATCCACCTGGAGCCGCGCGGACCTGACCTATCGTACCGCCAGTCCCTGGCGCGGCAAGCCGATCACCGCGATGGCGGACGATCTGGCGGTCGGCAACGCCTATGCCGTGCGACGCTATCCCGAAATCTCGGGCACGATTCCGGTGGGGCAGGCATGGAACAGGGCCTGGGCGGAGCGGGTCGCCGATCCGAACCCTTATGACGGCATCGCCTTCGGACAGGTCGATCTGTGGAGCTGGGACCAGTATCACGCCAGCGCGGCGGGCTATTATCTGGAGGCATTGGTCGTCTTCGGAAAGATCACGGGGTTCGACGTCCGGCGGCTGGGCGAACAGGAGCGGGCGGGGATCGATCTCGGGCTGGAGCCGCGTCTCATCGGCCGGTTGCAGGCGATCGCGCATGCCGAGGTGACGGCCGTCACGCCGTAACGATCGCTCCATCGCGCACCGTGACCGGCCAGGGCGTCAGACGCTGTCCCGCGCAGGGGCCGCCCAGACATTGGCCGTCCGCCACATCAAAGATCGCACCGTGCCAGGAACAGACGATCCGTTCCCCATTCGGGGTCAGATAGGCGTCGAGTTCCTGCGCCAGCGGCAGGCCCATATGCGGACAGCGGTCGACATAGCCATGGACCGCTTCGCCACGCCGCACGACGAAGCCGTGGAAACGACCCGCCCGCATCTGGAGCACGAAGTTGCGCGCCGCGCCGTCGGCGATGGTATCGAGTGGGCCGAGCGTGATCCCGGCGGGCGTGGCGGTCAGGCGTTCGTCGCTCATGCCGCGTCGCCCTGAACCTCGGGTGATGCCTCGGGCACGCGGTCGCGCAGGCGCTGGGCCGCCGCGACGAGCAGGGGAAAGGGCGACAGGTCGACCGCGAACCGCTGCGCATTATAGACTTGCGGGAGGATATGGCAGTCGGCCAGCGTCGGCGTATCGCCATAGGCATAGCCCGCGCCGTGCCGCTCGATCAGCGTTTCCAGTGCGGCGAAACCCTCCGTCACCCAATGGCCGATCCAGCGGCTGATGGTAGCCTCGTCGGCGCCCATATCCTGCCGCAGCATCGTCAGGACGCGCAGATTGTTGATCGGGTGGATATCGCACGCTACGATCGCCGCCATCGCCCGCACCACGGCCCGCCCGGCACTGTCGCCGGGGAGGAGTGGCGGATCGGGATAGCGTTCCTCCACCCATTCGAGAATGGCGGGGCTCTGGATCAGCGGCCCATCCGGGCCCTCCAGCACCGGCACAAGGCCCTGCGGCTGGAGCGCGCGATAATCGGCGGCACGCTGCGCCCCCGTACGCAGATCATGCGCGACGCTGGTATGGGACAAGCCTTTCAGTGCCAGTGCCAGCCGTACCCGATAGGCGGCGCTCGACCGCCAATAGCCGTGGAGCGTCAGGCTCATAGGGGCAGCTTGGCCTTGGGAAAGTCCTTCCACACCGCATCGTAATCGAGTTGCGCATGCGACAGCGCATGGGTCGTCGGGCGATAGGGCCAGCAGCTTTCGACCATGAAGGCCATGGTGCCTTCGATCCGGTGCGGCTTCAGTTCCGCGTTGCTCGCCCCCTGCCAGCTGGCGAGGTCGGGGCCGTGGCCCGCCATCAGATTGTGCAGCGACAGACCGCCGGGTCGAAAACCCTCGGCCTTGGCGTCATAGGCGCCGGTGATCAGGCCCATCGCCTCCGACATGACGTTGCGATGGAACCAAGGCGGACGGAACGTGTCCTCCGCGACCATCCAGCGTGGTGGGAACAGGACGAGGTCGGCATTGGCGCGGCCAGGCACGTCGCTGGGTGAGGTCAGCAGGGTGAAGATCGAGGGATCGGGATGATCGAAGCTGACCGTGTTGATCGTGTTGAAATGCGACAGGTCGTAGCGCCAGGGCGCGAGATTGCCGTGCCACGCCACCACGTCGAGCGGGCTGTGGTCGAGCGTCATCGTCCAGAGCGAGCCGAGGAATTTCTGGACCACCTGGGTCGGCTCGTCGCGATCCTCGAACCAGGCGACTGGTGTCTCGAAATCGCGCGGATTGCCCAGGCCGTTTGCGCCGATGGGGCCGAGATCGGGCAGGCGGAACAGGCTGCCATGGTTTTCCGCGACATAGCCCGCCGCCTCGCCATCGGGCAGTTCGACACGGAAGCGGACGCCGCGCGGGACCAGTGCAATCTGGCCGGGAGCGATGTCGATCCGGCCCAGCTCGGTCAGGATGGCCAAGCGGCCAGATTGCGGCAGGAAGACGAGCTCGCCGTCCGCATCGACGAAGACGCGATCCATGCTGCGGTTGCAGGCATAGATATGGACGGCGACGCCCTCCAGATCCGCCGGATCGCGGTTGGCGAGCATCGTCGTCATCCCGTCGATCCAGTCGGTGCCCGGCGGCGTCATCGGCGCCGGATCCCAGCGCAGGCGATTGGGGGGCAGGGGGCTGTCGCTGGTGCCGAGCGCGAAACGCGGCGCGCCGTCATAGGGCTCGTAGGGCGGATGCTCGGCGGTCGGACGCAGGCGATAGAGCCAGGAGCGACGATTTTCGTGACGCGGCGCGGTGAAGGCAGTGCCGGACAGTTGCTCGGCATAGAGGCCGTAAGCCGGGCGCTGCGGCGAGTTGCGACCGATGGGGAGGGCGCCGGGAACCGCCTCGGTCGCGACGTGGTTGCCAAAGCCGGGGATATAGGATGTCGTCATCTCTTTTCCTCTCCTTCCAAGCAAGCCCCTCCCCTTCAGGGGAGGGGTTGGGGTGGGGCCTCTCCACGCGCTGCCGGTTTGCGGAAGCGCCCCACCCCCGGCCCCTCCCCTGAAGGGGAGGGGAGGAAGCCCCTTGGTTCGGCAAAATCTCAGGCGTCGACGGTAATGACGCCGCGCCGGATCTGGTCCAATTCGATGCTCTCGAACAAGGCCTGGAAATTGCCGTTGCCGAAGCCTTCATTGCCCTTGCGCTGGATGATCTCGAAGAAGATCGGCCCGACCATATTCTCGGTGAAGATCTGGAGCAGGATGCCCTCTTCACCGACATTACCGTCGATCAAGATACGGTTCTTGCGCAGCCGCTCCAGATCCTCGCCATGGTTGGGAACGCGCTTGTCGACCAGTTCGTAATAGGTCTCGATCGTGTCCTGCAATCGGACGCCGCGCGCCCGCAGCTTTTCGACGGTTTCGTAGATATTGTCGGTCGTCAGCGCGAGATGCTGGATGCCTTCGCCATTATACTCGCGGATGAATTCCTCGATCTGGCTCTTCTCGTCCTGGCTCTCGTTCAGCGGGATGCGGATCGCCTTGTCGGGGGCGATCATCGCCTGGCTGAACAGGCCGGTTGCCTTGCCCTTGATGTCGAAATACTTCTGTTCCTCAAAGCCGAAGAGCTTGGAGTAGAAACCCGACCAGGTGCGCATCTCGCCGCGCCGGACATTGTGGGTCAGGTGGTCGAGCAGGTCGAGCCCGACATTGTTCTCCGCCTCGGCCTGCTGCCAGCCTTCGATCTCGGTCCAGTCGGCGAACAGGTCGCTGCCCGCCTTGACCAGGTAAAGATAGCTGCCGCCGATCCCTTCGATCGCCTTGGCATCCGGGGTCAGGCACCCGCGCGTCGCGTCGACCGGGGTGGCGCCGCCCTTGACCGCATGGTCGAACGTCTCGGCCGGGTCGGCGACATAGAAGCCCATGCCACTGGCCGAGGGGCCGTGCTCAGCGCGGAAGTCTGCCGCTTGGCCATGCTCCTCGGCGTTGAGCAACAGGGTGATGCGGCCCTGCTTGTACCGGGTAATGGCCTTTTCGGGATGACGGTGCGTCGGCACGAAGCCCATCGCGTCGAACTGGCGTGCCAGCGTATCGGGCTCGGGCGTCGTGAATTCGCAGAATGCGAAGCCGTCCAGGCCCAGCGGATTGTTCGGGGTGGTTGCCATGACGTCCAACTCCTGATCCAGTATCTTCCGTTACCAGATCGCAGAATGGGGAATTGGTGTCAAATGTTACGATCTCGCGAATTGCGGCTGGATGGCTTCCTTCCCTATCGCCTGTCGATCACGTCCAATCTGGTCAGCGACCATATTGCCAGCGCCTATCAGCAGCTGTTCGGGCTCACGATTCCCGAATGGCGGCTGATCGCGATCGTTGCGGAGGAGGGCGCGGTCGCCCAATCGGCGGTGTGCGAGCGCAGCCGGATGGACAAGGTGACGGTCTCGCGCGCGGCCATCGCCATGGTCGGGCGCGGCCTTCTGGCCCGCAACGCGCATGACGGCGACCGCCGGTCGCACCTGCTGGTCCTGACCGAAGCGGGGCGTGAGCTTTACGCCGATGTCGCACCCAAGGCGCTGGAACTGGAGGCGCAGCTATTCGCGGGGTTCACGCCGGACGAACTGGAAGCGTTCGTGACCATGCTCCACCGGATCGACGCCGTCGCGCTGGCGCAACGCGATCAGCCCAAGATCGTGCGGTAAAGCTCAAGATAGCGATCGGCCATGCGGTCGACCGAGAAGCGGTCGGCCGCTACCTTTCGGCAGGTCGCCCGGTCGATCTCGCCGATCCGGCCGACCGCTTCGATCGCCTGTTCGACGTTCTCGACGAGGAAACCGTTCACCCCGTCCTCGATCAGTTCCGGCATCGATCCGCGCCGGATCGCGATGACCGGCGTGCCGCAGGCCATCGCTTCGACAACCGACAGCCCGAACGGCTCGTCGAAGTTGATGAGGTGGAGCAGCGCCTTGGCCTGTCCGAGGGTGGCGGTGCGATCCGCGCCGCCGACTGGACCACGATAGAGGATGCGATCGTCATCGACATGGGGGCGAACCTCGCGCTCCCAATAGCCCTGATCCTGCACGATGCCTGCCATAATCAGGCGGCGGCCGGTCGCCTGGGCGACGGCGATCGCTTCGGCGGCGCCCTTGTCCGGGTGGATGCGACCGAAGAAGAGAAGGTCGACACTACCTATTGGATCGAAAGGAAATTCGTCCATCCGAATGCCGTGATGGATGGTGTCGGCATAGTGCAGGCGGGGGTGGCGATCCGCGTCCGAGATCGCGACATAGTGCACGCGTTTCTGATACGGCTCGTACATCGGCATGATGCGCTCCGACGAGAAGCCATGGATGGTCGTCACCATCGGCGTGTCGACCAGTCCGGCAAAGGCATGCGCCGGAAAATCGGCCTGATTGTGGATCAGGTCGAACTCGCCCGCCCGCTCGAACACGGCGGCGAGATGGCGCATTTCCCACACCTTGGCATCGACGCTCGGGTCTTCGGAATAGGGGGCGGGGACGGGGCCAGCCAGCGTGGCGGCGGTGATGCTGTCCTGCGTCGCGAACAGCGTGACGTCGACGCCGCGCGCGACCAGTGCTTCGGTCAGCAGGCTCGTCACCAGCTCCCAGGGGCCATAGGCGCGCGGCGGAGTGCGCCACGCGATCGGGGCAATCATCGCGATCTTCATGCGGGCGTGTCGACTTTCAGGATCAGGCCCTCATCGGGGCGCAAATGGGAAGGCGTATCGCTCGGCAGATCACCGAGCGTCGAGAGAATGGGGCGGCCGGTCAGGCGTAGGGGCGCCGGCTCCGCACCGAGGTTGAGCGCGACGACGAAGCGTTCACCATCCTGTTCGCGCTCATAGGCAAGCACGGAACCCTCCGCCTCGATCAGCCGGATCGCCCCGATGGCCAACGCCGGATTGCTCCGCCGGAGCGCCAGCAAGGCGCGGTGCAGGGCCAGCATGGAGTCGGGCTCGGCAAGTTCGTTGGCGACGTTGCGTACTTGCCAACCGGCTCCCAATGGAAGCCATGGCTCACCGGCCGTGAAGCCGCCCCGCAGGCTATCATCCCATGGCATCGGCGTGCGTACGGGATCGCGACCGAGTCCCAGGCCCGGCTCGCGCAACTCGCGCGGATCGCGGACACGGTCGGGCGGAATGACGCCATTTTCCATGCCCAACTCGTCGCCATAATAGAGCGTCGGCGTTCCGCGCAGCGTCAGCAGCAGCATCGCCGCCACCCGCGCCTGGGCCGCCCCGCGCTTTGTCGCGCTGCGCGGACGGTCATGGTTGCCGAGCACCCAATTGGGCCAGCCGCCGGGGGGGAGGGCGGCTTCATACTCCGCGATCATCCGCGCCAGATGGCGGGCATCCCAGGGTGCGTCGATCAACTGGAAGTTGAAGGGCAGGTGCACGCCCTCGCCATGCTGCCCATAATAGCGCATCAGTCGCTCGACCGGCAGGTAGATCTCGCCGATCAGCACACGCTCGTCGCCCTCACGGCCGAACGCATCGGCGATAGCACGCATGTCGGCGGCGATGTCGTGGACCTCGGGCTGGTCGGTCGAATGGAGCTGGAACACCCGGTGCATCTCGCCCGTCGCCGGGTCCCAGTCTGGATTGAGCGGATTATCCGGGAAGCCCGCATGTTTGACGATGTGCCACAACACGTCGATCCGAAACCCGTCGACCCCGCGCGCGAACCAGAAGCGCAGCACGTCGAGCATCGCGGCGCGAACCTCCGGGTTGCGCCAGTTGAGGTCGGGCTGTTCCTTCAGAAAGGCGTGATAATAATATTGGCCGGTCGCCTCGTCCCAGGTCCAGGCGGGGCCGCCAAAGTCGCTGATCCAATTGTTGGGCGGGCCGCCGTCCGGGGCTGCATCGCGCCAGATATACCAGTCGCGCTTGGGATTTTCGCGGCTCGACCGGCTTTCGACGAACCAGGGATGCTGGTCCGAGCTGTGATTGGGCACGAAGTCGAGCAGCAGCTTCAGCCCGCGCGCATGGGCCGAGGCCAGTAGCGAGTCGAAATCGGCCAGCGTTCCGAACCGGCTGTCGACACCGCAATAATCCGCCACATCATAACCGAAGTCGGCCATAGGTGACGGAAAGATTGGGGAAAGCCAGATCGCATCAATGCCCAGATCGACGAGATAATCGAGGCGCTGCTCGATCCCACGGAGGTCGCCGATGCCGTCTCCATCGCTGTCCTGAAACGACCAGGGATAGATTTGATAGAGGACCGCCGACTGCCACCAGGGCCGCGCACTCATGCGAACAAGCCCTTGGACAGGCGGGTCATGCGACAGGCCAGATCGGCTTCGCCGCTCGCCACCAGATAATGGTCGCCCATGTCGATGATGCCGGTCGAAAAGACGACGGGCGTCGGCAGATACATCTGATGCGCGATCGAGGCGGTTAGTTCGGGCGCGGCCTCCATGATCGGCTGATCGTCGGCGAGGCGCAGAATGCGGGTGGGTTCGTCCTTGTCGAGCAATGCCCAGAAGCTGCGATAGATGCCGACCGACTCGCGCCGCTCAACACCATGATAGAGGGTCAGCCAGCCATGCTCGGTCAGGATCGGCGGCGTGCCTCCGCCGACCTTCATCGCCGATACCGAGTCCTTGCGCGCCCGGATGCCGGGTGCCTCCAGCGGCTTCCAGTGCAGCGCATCGGGCGAGGTCGCAAAATTGATCGACGGTCCGCCGACAAAGGGGCTGTCATCAGGATAGGCGAAATACACCTCACCCAGCGGCCGGGTCAGTGCCATGAACCTGCCGTCGACCAACCCCTCGAAAAACAGCATGTCCTTGTTCTGATGGTCGAGGATGATGCCCGCCAACCGGTAATCCAGGCCGTTGTCCGAGATATGAAGCGTCGTCGAATGCCGCTCGGCCGACACCGAGCAGGTCGTCATATACCAGCGGTCACCGACCCGGCTGATCCGAGCGTCCTCCACGCCATAATCCTGCCAGGTCGCGGCCGGTTCGATCACCTTGTCATAGTGGGCCGCGACGATCGTCGAGCCGTCCGCCGATAGCTCGACCGGCAGCAGCCATGACAGGGAGGTCAGGGCAAGTATCCGGTGCGCGCTGCCGCGAATGGCGAACTGGCGGGGATCGGTCATGTCGACCGCCGAGAGCGGGTAGCGGTCGAGGACATAGCCCGTGGTCGTCCAGCGGATCGCACGGACATGATCGCCATCGACCGGCTGGCTCAACGCCTCGGCCACGCGAACCATCAGCAGGATGTTGCCATTGGCCAGCCGGGTCATGCCCGGGTTGAACGCCCCCAGCACATAGGTCGGCTCTGCTATGCCCCGCCGAAGCGGAGAGCGGGACAGATCGACATCATCGGGGCGGAAGATCAGCAGGTCGTCGGACATGGCGCGCCAACGCCCGCTATACCTTCGCGTTCCCGATGAAGATCGCGCCCCGTCGCTCAACCCGCCGTCGCGACCTTCAGGAACACGGACCAGCGATGCTCGAAAAAGGCGTCCGGCGTCATGCCGTTGAAGGGGTCGGGGAGATCGAACTGCATCCGGCGGCTTGGTCCGTCGAGAATGTCGGCCAGCAAACTGAACAGTGCCAACGCGCTGTCGTCACGCCGCAACAGCCCGGCATCCTGCGACGCCTGGATGCAGGCGATGATCGGATCGGCCAGCACGCGATCCCAGGTCGCGAATCGCTGACGCAACTCCTCGGAGAAAATCGCCTCCGATGTCAGAAAAGCCATGAACCGGACCGAGTCAGGCTGGACACAGAAAAAGAAGAAGCGGCGGGCCGAATTCTTCAATCGCTCCAACGGATTGGCCCCGCTGCTGTCGTCCAGCATCGTCTGGTTCAACCGGTCGAGGTCGCGCGTCACCACCGCGTCGAGCAGTGCCATTTTGCCTGCGTAGCGGCGATAGATAGTATGCTTGCTAACCCCCACGGATAAGGCGATTTCTTCCATCGAAGTGCCCTCGATTCCGCGGCTGCAGAACGCCTCTCGCGCGCCGGAAAGAATGATATCGTCAATATGCTGCGCCTGCTCGCGGGTCGGGCGTCCGGCGGTCCGTTTCGTGACTGTCATATCCCCCTCTTGCGTCCTCCCACGGCATTGGTCAAATTTAATTGCACCTGGTCGTTGCTTTTTCGTAGGTGCGAAGTACAGGGGAACTTAATGACCGAAACGTCATGTGCTTCAGGGAGTTTCACGGGGTGTCCAAATTTACCGTCCTGGGGTCGTCGCTCGCGATGGCATTGGCGCTGGTGGCGTGCGGGCAGGAAGCGTCGCAGCAGCAACAGGCTGCTCCGCCACCGCCCCTCGTCACCGCAATCACCGTTCAGTCTGCTGCCGTTCCCAACATCATTGAGCTGCCCGGCCGGATCGAGGCGATCCGCACCGCCGAGGTCCGGGCCCGGACCGACGGTATCGTCGAGGCGCGGCTGTACCGCGAAGGTACCGACGTAGCCGAGGGTCAGCCTCTGTTCCGCATCGACCAGCGCGACTATCGCGCGCAGGTGCAACAGGCCCAGGCTGCGCTCGCACGGGCCGAGGCGGCACGGGTGAACGCCGCGTCGATCGTCCGTCGTTACCAGCCGCTGGTGTCGGAACGCGCGGTCAGCGCGCAGGAGTTCGACGCCGCCCAGTCGACGCTGCGCCAGGCGGATGCCAGCGTCGCCGATGCTCGCGCCGCCTTGTCGCGTGCGCAGTTGCAGTTGAGCTACACCATCGTCCGCGCGCCCATCGCCGGTCGCGTCGGTCGCGCGCAGGTGACCGAGGGCGCATTGGTCAGCGCGACCCAGGCGACGCCGCTGACCCAGGTCGACCAGCTCTCGCCGATCTACGCCGTCTTCACCCAATCGAGCGCGGCGCTGAGCGGGTTGATCCAGCAGGCGCGTTCGGGTGGTCTGGCGCTGCCCGACCTGTCGCACATCACCGTGCGCCTGACGCTAGAGGACGGATCGGAATATGGTCCGACCGGCCAGCTCGACTTTGCCGGGCAGACGGTGGACCCAACGACCGGCAGCCAGCAACTGCGTGCACGCTTCCCCAATCCGACCCGCGCCCTGCTGCCCGGACAGTTCGTCCGCGCGCATGTCAATGCGGGCACGATCCGCAACGGCATCTCGGTGCCGCAGCGCGCAGTTCAGCTAAGCAACCAGGCAGCCTCGGTCATGGTGGTCGATGCTTCAGGTACGGTCCAGTCGCGCCCGGTCACGCTGGGCGGTCAGGTCGGCAGCAACTGGGTGATCCTGTCCGGTCTGAAGCCGGGCGAGAAGGTCGTCACCGAGGGCTGGCAGAAGGTACAGCCGGGCCAGAAGGTCCGCATCGGGCAACCGGGGCAGCCCGGCGGCGCGCAGGCACAGGGGCAGGCGGGCGGTCAGCCGGCCACAGGCCACTGATCGCCGGAGTAGAGCATCATGAACCGCTTTTTCGTCTATCACCCGGTATTCGCTTGGGTGATCGCGCTCTTCATCGCGCTGTTCGGTGTGATTTCGCTGCGGCTGCTGCCGATCGAAAGCTATCCCTCGGTCGCGCCGCCCGCGCTCAATCTGGCCGTCAGCTATAACGGTGCCGATGCCGAGGTGATGGACCGTTCGGTGACCGCAGTCATCGAAAAGGAACTGAACGGCGTCGACAATTTCCTCTACATGGCGTCGACCAGCCGTTCCAACGGCACCGCCCAGATCACCGTCACCTTCAAGCCGGGCACCGACCTGGACGTGGCGCGCACGCAGATCCAGGACCGCCTGAGCCGCGCCGAACCGCGCCTGCCGCAGGAGGTTCGCGCGCTGGGCATCCAGGTGACCGAGGGCTCGGCGGGCTTCCTCGAAGTCATCACGCTCAGTTCCAAGTCGGGCAAAACCAGCCCGGTCGAAATGGGCAACTTCGCCGAGAATAATATCCGCAACGAACTTCGCCGTATCGACGGCGTGGGTGACGTGCAGTTGTTCGGCTCGCCCTATGCGATGCGTATCTGGCTCGATCCGCAGAAGCTGGCGGGCTATAGCCTGTCGGCGTCGGAAGCGCTGGCCGCCGTGCAGGAACAGAACAGCCAGACGGCGGGTGGTTCGATCGGCGCGCAGCCGCTGAACCGTACCGCCGAGTTCACCGCGCAGATCATCACCCAGAACCGCTTCGCCACGCCGGAGCAGTTCCGCCAGATCATCATCCGCGCGAACCCCGACGGTTCGGCCATACGCTTGGGTGATGTGGCGCGCGTCGAGTTGGGCAAGGACAATTACGGTTTCCGCCTGACCCTGAACGGCAAGGAGACCGTGGGTCTGGCCGTCCAGCTGGCCAGCGGCGCGAATGCGCTGGCGACGGCGGACGCGGTGACGGCCAAGATGAAGCAGCTTCAGGCGAGCTTCCCAGCCGATGTGACGTGGAGCGTGCCCTTCACCACGACGCCGTTCATCACCGCCTCGGTCGACAGTGTGATCCATACGCTGATCGAGGCGATGATCCTCGTCTTCCTGGTGATGTTCCTGTTCCTCCAGAACTGGCGCGCCACGCTGATCCCCGCGATCGTCGTGCCGATCGCGCTGGGCGGGGCCTGTATCGGCCTGCTGGCCTTCGGCTTCTCGATCAACACCCTGTCGCTGTTCGGCATGGTGGTGGCGATCGGCATCCTGGTCGACGACGCGATCGTGGTCGTCGAGAATGTCGAGCGCATCATGTCGGAGGAGGGGCTGAGCCCCCGCCGCGCGACGGTGAAGGCCATGGGCCAGATCACGGGTGCGATCATCGGCATCACCCTGGTGCTGGTGGCGGTGTTCATCCCGATGGCGTTCTTCCCGGGCTCGACCGGCGGCATCTATCGCCAATTCTCGGTGACGCTGGCCGTGTCGATCTTCTTCTCGGCCGTGCTCGCGCTGACGCTGACGCCTGCGCTTTGCGCCACGCTGTTGAAGCATGAGGATGCGCATCAGGAGGACCGACGCGAACCCAAGCCGGGCGTGCGCGGCCTGCCGCAGCGTTTCTTCAATTGGTTCAACGACAAGTTCGGCCGAGGTACGGAGAAGTACACCGGCGGCGTGAAGCGGATGATGTCGCGGCCGGTCCGCTGGCTGGCGGTGTTCGCCGTCGTCGTCGTCATCACCGGCCTGATGTTCACCCGCATCCCCGGCGGCTTCCTGCCGACCGAGGACCAGGGCTATATCTTCGTATCCTATGACGCGGCACCCGGCGCGACGCTGGAGCGGACGGGCGAGGCGATCACCAAGGTCGAGAAGTTCCTGCACGACCAGCCGCAGGTGTCGGACATCGTGTCGGTCGCGGGCTTCAACTTCTTCGGTCAGGGCCAGGCGGCGGGTATCTCGTTCGTCAACCTGAAGCCCTGGCACGACCGCAAGGGGACCGAGAACAACTCGACCACGCTGGTCGGCAAGACGATGGGCTTTGTCCAGTCGATCCCGGAGGCGACCATCTTCGCGCTCGACCCGCCGCCGATCCAGGCGCTGGGCAATGCGACGGGCTTCTCGATGAAGATCGAAGATCGTTCGGGTCTGGGTGCCGCCGCGTTGCAGCAGGCCCAGGGCGCGATCCTGGCCAAGGCGTCGCAGAACAAGGCACTGATGGGCGTCCGCCCCGAAGGTCTGGGACCGGCACCGCAGCTCTACGTCGATATCGACCGTATTCAGGCGCGCGCGCTGGGGCTTCAGATCGCGGATGTGAACCAGACGCTGTCGATCGCCTTCGGCTCGGCTTATGCCAACGACTTTGTTCGCGATGGCAATGTGTTGCGCGTCTATCTTCAGGCCGATGCACCGCAGCGCATGTCGCCCGAGGACGTGCTGGCGCTCCGCGTCCGTAATGCGCAGGGTAATATGGTGCCCTTCTCGGCCTTCACGAAGGTGCGGTGGCAGAACGGGCCGCAGCAGCTGGAACGCTATAACGGCTATCCGTCGCTGACCGTCTCGGGCATGGCCGCGCCGGGCCAGTCGACCGGCACCGCGTTGAAGCAGATGGAACAGATCGCGCGCGAGGTGATGCCGGCCGGCATGAGCTTCGAGTGGACCGGCACGGCCTATGAAGAGCAACAGGCGGGAGGCCAGATCGGCCTTCTGCTGGGCCTGTCGCTGATCGTGGTCTTCCTTCTGCTCGCGGCGCTGTACGAAAGCTGGGCGATCCCGCTGGCGGTGTTGCTGGTGGTGCCGTTCGGCGTGCTGGGCGCGGTGTTGATGACCATCTTCCGGGGCTTCTCGGCGGACGTGTATTTCAATGTGGGTCTCATCACGATCATCGGTCTGGCCGCGAAAAACGCGATCCTGATCGTCGAATTCGCGATCGAGGACGAAGAGGGCGGCCGTTCACCCTTCGAGGCGACGCTGGAAGCGGCGCGCCAGCGTCTGCGTCCCATTTTAATGACCAGCCTTGCCTTCATCCTGGGCATGGTGCCGCTGTTCATCGCGACGGGGGCGGGCGCGGCCAGCCGTCGGGCGGTTGGCACCGGCGTCATGGGCGGCATGATCGCGGCGACGGCATTCGGCATCTTCTTCACGCCGGTCTTCTACATCGCGGCCAAGAAATGGCTGGCGCGCGAGCATGACCATGAGGCGGCGGATGCCGAGGAGGAAGCGCGCGAGCGTGAGGCACGAACCGGCGAAGAGGAGGGCCCGGCCCATGCGTAAAGGGATTTCCCGTGCCGCCGCCATGTTGGCGCTGACCAGCGCGCTGGCGGGCTGCAACCTGGCGCCGCAATATCGCCAGCCGATCGCGCCCGTCTCCGCCACCTATCCCGAGGCGGTGAGCGGTACGCGGACGGCGGCCGAGATCGGCTGGCGCAAGTTCTTCGCCGACGAACAGCTCAAGGCCTATATCGCCGCCGCACTCGCCAATAATCGCGACCTTGCCCAGGCGGTGGCGCGGGTGGCGCAGGCGCGGGCGCAATATCGCATCCAGGATGCGCAGCGCCTGCCCGCGCTGGACGCCACGGCGGGGGCAGCGCGGACGCGGGTGCCGCTCAACTCGCTGGGCTTCGGCAACGCGATCCCCGGCGCGGGGGATGCACAGAACCCGACCTCGATCACCTATAACCAGTTCTCGCTGGGCGCGCGGGTGTCGAGTTTCGAGCTGGATTTCTGGGGCCGGGTTCGCAACCTGGCCGAGGCGCAGCGGCGGCAATATCTTGCGACCGTCGAGGCCGAACGTGCCTTCCGCCTGTCGCTGGTCGGACAGGTCGCCGCGACCTACCTCCAGATCCGCGCTGCCGAAGAACAGATCGCACTCGCAGAGCAGACCGTCACCAGCCGCCGTGAGGGGCTGGGCATCGCCAAGCGACGGATGGATGCGGGCGTGACGTCCAGTGTCGATTACGACCAGGCGGCAGCCCTGCTGACCCAGGCCGAGACGCAGTTGGCCGAGCTTCGCCGTACCGTGGCGCAGTCGCAGAATTTGTTGACCGTGCTGGTCGGCGGCCCGATCACCGCGCCGCTGCCCGCCGGACGGCGGCTGGGCGATCAGAACCAGTTCGCCGCGATCGAGCCGGGCCTGCCCTCCGCACTGCTGGTCAACCGGCCTGACGTGCTTCAGGCCGAGCAGCAACTGCTCGCCGCCAACGCCAATATCGGCGCGGCCCGTGCGGCGTTCCTGCCCAGCATTTCGCTGACCGGACTGGCGGGCTTCGTCTCGCCTGCGCTCCGCAGCCTGATCGATGGCAATTCGACCCAATATCAGGTGCAGGGTGCGGCCCTGTTGCCGATCTTCGACTGGGGCCGCCGCAACGCCCAGCTGAGGCTCAGCCGGGCGCAGGCGGACGAATTGACCGCCGCCTATCAGCGGACGGTGCAGGGTGCGTTCCGCGAAGTCGCCGACGCGCTGGTCGCCCGCCGCCGCTATGCCGAGCAGATCGAGGCGCAGACCCGCGCCGTCGACGCACAGCGGCGGCTCGCCCGGACGGCGCGGCTTCGCTACACCAACGGCATCGCCATTTATCTCGAAGTGCTGGATGCCGAGCGCAACCTGTTCTCCGCCGAGCAGCAATTGCTGACCCTGCGCAGCGCGGCGCTCCAAAACGACGTCACCCTCTATGTCGCGCTGGGCGGTGGCCTGCGCGAAGGCGGAGTGGCGACCACGGTTCCCGCGTCCGGCTAAATCCCCGAACCCTCCGGCCGGCGCGGTCGAGCGAGGGGCGTACGGGGCCTCCCCCCGTGCGCCCCTTTGCTTTGTCTGACGGAGCGCCTAACCGGCGCAGGATGCAACGGGAGAGCACTATGACGGGCTGGACGATCGGGATCATCGGCGGCTCCGGCCTCTACGCGATCGATGCGCTCGAGGATGTCGAGACACTGGTGCTCGACACGCCTTGGGGCGCACCGTCCGACACGCTGGTGCGCGGGCGCATCGGGGGCGTGCGTTTCGTCTTCTTGCCGCGCCATGGCCGGGGGCATCGCCTGTCGCCGACCGAGGTCAATGCGCGCGCCAATATCCATGCACTGAAGCTGGCGGGGTGCACCGACGTGCTCGCCATCTCCGCCATCGGCTCGCTGCGCGAGGAATTGCCGCCCGGCCATTTCGTCGCGGTCGACCAGTTCATCGACCGGACCGTCCACCGCGATACCAGTTTCTTTGGCGAAGGGTTGGTTGCCCATGTCTCGATGGCCGATCCCGTCTGTCCGCGCCTGTCGACCCTGGCGGCGCAGGCGGGCGAGCGGGTAGGGGCCAGCATGGTCCATGGCGGCACCTATCTCGCGATGGAGGGGCCGCAATTCTCGACCCGCGCGGAAAGCCATCTGTATCGCCAATGGGGCGCGGACGTGATCGGCATGACCGCGATGCCCGAGGCGAAGCTCGCGCGCGAGGCGGAGCTTCCCTATGCGCTGATCGGCATGGTCACCGACTATGACTGCTGGCGCGAGGACGAGGCGCATGTCGAGGTCGATGCGATCCTCGCACAGCTCAGCCGAAACGCGGCGACCGCGCGGGCGCTGGTCGAGGAACTGGCCGCCATGTTGCCCGAAGAGCGGACCGCCTCGCCGATCGATACCGTGCTCGATCAGGCTCTGATCACCCATATCTCGCATGTGGATCGGGCCAAGGCGGATAGCCTCGGCCCGATCGTGTCGCGTGTCCTCGCCAAGCGAGGCGGTTGAGGATCAGTCCTCGACGATCTGGCTGTTCTTGCGGGTGTCGCGCATCCGCAGGTAAACGATCAGCGAAATGCCGATCATCGCGGTGACATACCAGTAGAAGCCCTGTTCGAAGCCCGCCTTCTTGAACAGCAGTGCGACCGATTCCGCCGTGCCGCCGAAAATGGTGTTGGCCAACGCATAGGGCAGGGCGACGCCGAGGGCCCGGATATGCGCCGGGAACAGCTCGGCCTTCACCACGGCGTTGATCGAGGTATAGCCGGTGACGATGATCAGCGCGCCCATGACCAGCGCCCCCGCGACGATCGGATCGCGCGTCGTCTCCAGCGTCGAGAAGATCGGATAGGTCAGGAGCACGCCCGCGATGCCGAATGCGACCATCAATGGCTTGCGTCCGATCCGGTCCGACAGGCCGCCCGCCACCGGCTGGAGCAGCATGAAGACGAACAGGGTCACGGCGTTGATCTGGCTGGCGACCTCACGGCTGAAGCCGCTGGTGTTGACCAGGAACTTCTGCATGTAGATCGAATAGGCATAGAAGGCGAGGGTGCCGCCCGCGGTCAGCAGCATGACCGTCAGCGTTTCCTTGGGATGCTTGGTGAATAGCTGGACCAGGCCCGACTTGGGCGCGCCATCCTTCTTGGCGTTCTTGAAGCTGTTGGTCTCGGCCAGGCCGCGCCGGATATAGAAGACGACGACCGCCAGCACCGCGCCCACAGCGAACGGGATGCGCCAGCCCCATTCGTCCAGCGCCGCCTCGCTCATGGTCGATTGCAGGATCAGCAGGACGCAGATGGCGAGCAGCTGGCCCGAGATCAGCGTGACATATTGGAAGGACGAGAAGAAACCGCGCCGATCCTTGCCCGCCATTTCGGACAGATAGGTCGCACTGGCGCCATATTCGCCGCCGACCGACAGCCCCTGCATCAGGCGCGCCAGCACCAGCAGCGCCGGGGCGGCCAGGCCGATCGTCTGGTAGCCCGGCGTCACCGCGATGATCAGCGAGCCCGCGCACATCAGCGTGACCGACAGGCTGAGCCCCGCCTTGCGGCCCCGGCTATCGGCGTAGATGCCCATGACCCATGCCCCGATCGGCCGCATGATGAAGCCGACCGCGAACACGGCCGCCGCGCTCAGCAACTGCGCCGTGCGATCCTCCGACGGGAAGAAATGCGGGGCAAAATACAGGGTGAAGGCGGAGTAGACATACCAGTCGAACCATTCGACGAGATTGCCGGTCGAGCCACCTATGATGGCCTTCAACCGCTCGCGCCCGGGATCGGCGGTGATACTGGTCATGTCATACTCCCCTTTTACAGTTTTCGGCTTTTTCGCCTTGTTAGAAGCGGAAGCTCAACCATCCTGCCCAGAAATCCGAGCTTTTCAGGTTGGCGCGTTGCAGCACCGTGTCCGCCTTGAAATGTTCGTAACGGCCAACGAACGAAAGACGCGGCGTTATGGTCCATGTCGCCTGAAGACGGGCGACCTCGGCCACCTTCTTGCCGCGGACATTCTGCGTGCCCGGCAGCGCCGAGCCGTTGGCGCGGTACACCGCGTCGAACTCGTCGGGCCGCCAGGCAAAGCCATATTCGGTCGCCAGACGCACGCCCTTGATCGGCGAGAAGGTGAAGTTCGGTGCAGTGTACAGCAGGTTGGTCGGCGTCAGGAACAACCCATAGCTATAATAGATGTTGTTGCCGAACAGGCCATTGGTCGTGTTCAGCTCGCCCGTCCGCTGATAGGCACCGCCGCCCGAGCCATAGTCGAAATGCACGCCGACCCGCGGCGCGTCGGGCTTGTTACCCAGGCGATAGGTCTGGGCGATGAACGCCTGCCACGCCTCGATCGGACGGTTGTTGAAGGTGCCGCGCTGGTTGTTGACGGTCCAGTCGATATTGACCGGGCCGGCATCGCCATAAGCGTGGAGGCCGAGGAAATAGCGTTCCTCCAGCCCGGTCGTCGGACCCCAGACTGCCCGGCGGTTGCGGAGGCGCCAGATGAACGGGTCGAGGTACAGCTTGGACCCGCCGAACAGCTTGGGCGACAGGCGGAAGCCGAAGGTCGCGCCCGAGAAGCGCACGTCCGGGTTGGTCTTGTCGTCGCTTATGCCCTGAAAGCCATAGGTGACGTAGTTCAGGTCGAAAATATCGACTCGGGCATCCTTGCCGCGCGCATAGGCGCGAACGCCATCCAGCACGAAGAACAGCGTGTTATTGTCACGACCGACCGTCAGCAGCTGCGGCCCGTCGAAGAATTCCTGGCGACCGGCGCGCACACCGACGTCTAGGCCCAGCGCCTTGCCCTTCACCTCGGCGAAGAGCTGCTGCACCGCCAGCTGGTTGCGCAGATTACCACCCGGTGCGCCAAGGTTGATGCCCTGGAGTTCTGCGCGGCCGAGCTCCCCGAAGACGCGGAAATGATCGCCGAGGTGGACATCCGCGCCGCCGACGATGCGGGCGATATCCTGGCGCTGCTGCTGCACTTCCCGGAGGTTGGGATTGGTGGTGATATTGACGCGGGTGCGAAGCTCGCCCGAGAAGGTGACATAGGACTTGCCATCCTCGGTCAGCTTCACGCATTTCAGGGCGTCGATAAAGTCGTCGCGCTTCGACGGATCGCAATATTTGCGCCAGTCCTCGGCCCAGCGGGATTGGTTATAACCCGCCACGGTGTTGCCGTCGCCCGCCGCGCTGGTGGGATAGGCGGTGCTGGCAGGGCTGGCGGGTTCGGCAGCGGCCTTCGGGGTGACGGTCTGTGCCATAGCCGGGGAAACGGCAACCCCCATCGCCGACACCATGGCGGTGCCGAMAAGCCATAGAAACTTCATGGAAAATCCCCCTCAATCAAACCAATATGTCGTCGCGTCGGTTGCCTTATAGCATCCCGGTAAACAAATGACCCGGCCGGTGCGGTCGGCCGGGTCGTGCCGGGATAGGGATCAGGCGATGGCCGGCTGGACAGTGGCAGGGGTGGAGAGCATCGGCTTGCCGCTGAGCGCGGCGTCGAGGGCGTCCTTGTCGAGGGCGCCTTCCCAACGGGCGACCACGACGGTGGCCACCGCGTTGCCGATGAAGTTGGTCAGGCTGCGGCATTCCGACATGAAGCGGTCGACACCCAGGATCAGGGCCATGCCCGCGACCGGCACGTCCGGCACGATCGACAGGGTAGCCGCCAGGGTGATGAAGCCCGCGCCGGTGACGCCAGCGGCACCCTTGGACGACAGCATCGCGACAAGGAGCAGCGCCAGCTGCTGGCCGAGCGACAGGTCGACGCCGCAGGCCTGGGCGATGAACAACGCGGCTAGCGTCATGTAGATGTTGGTGCCGTCGAGGTTGAACGAATAGCCGGTCGGGACGACCAGACCGACGACCGACTTTTCACAACCGGCCTTTTCCATCTTCACGAGAAGATTGGGCAGGGCGGCTTCGGACGACGAGGTGCCGAGGACGAGCAGCAGTTCGGCCTTCAGGTAGCGGATCAGCTTCAGGACCGAGAAGCCGTTGGCGCGGGCGATGGTGCCCAGCACGACGACGACGAACAGGATCGAGGTGAGATAGAAGGTCGCGACCAGCGCGCCGAGATTGACCAGGCTGCCGACACCATATTTGCCGATGGTGAAGGCGATGGCGCCGAAGGCACCGATCGGGGCGGCCCGCATCAGGATGCCGACCATGCGGAAGATGACGACGCTGATCCGCTCCAGGCTGTTCAGCAGCGGGCGGGCGGGCTCGCCGACCAGCGCCATCGAGATGCCGAACAGGATGGCGACCATCAGCACCTGCAGGATGTTGCCCTGCGTGAACGCGCTGATCAGCGTATCGGGAATGATGCCCAGCAGGAAGCCGGTGACCGTCGTGTCATGCGCCTTGGCGGTATATTCGGCGATCGACCCGACCTTCAGCGTGCTGGGATCGATGTTCATGCCCGCGCCCGGCTGAACGACATTGGCGACGACCAGACCGACGATCAGCGCGAAGGTCGAGACGGTGATAAAGTAGAAAAACGCCTTGCCGGCGACGCGGCCGACCGAACCCAGTTCGCGCATGCCGGCGATACCGGTGACGACGGTCAGAAAGATGACGGGGGCGATGATCATCTTCACCAGCTTGATGAAGGCGTCGCCGATCGGCTTCAGGGATTCGCCGAAGCTCGGCCAGAAATGACCGATGATCGCGCCCAGCGCGATCGCGAACAGAACCTGCACATACAGGTGAGACCAGATACGCGCCCGGCGGGGCGCCTCTGCGACGGCATAATCTTGGGCGATCATGACTTTTCAGCATCCTCTACAAAAAGTGGGCCGGACGCGGTAGGCCGCGCTTCCGAATTGCCGTCAGTGTGCGGAATGCCGCCGGGGAATTCAATTTTATCGAAAATGCATCTAAGCATTTAAAATACCTCGATAAATGACGTGGCGTTGCCCTGTGTCGCGCGAAAATCCGCATGGCGCTCGGGCGCGGGTTGCGATATTTCGCACATATGTCGTTGCCGTCCTATCGCGGCCGAGCCCTGGTTCGGCGCCATGCCCTGCCGCTGTTGGCGGTAGTTTTGCTGACGGTCGTCGCAGGTTCGCTGCTGCGTCTCTATGCCCATCGGCAGGCGCTGTCCGATCTCAGGGGCGAGACCCTGCGCATCGCCCGGCAGGAAGAAAGGCTGTTGAGCAGCGAGTTGCAGCGCTTCCGGCTGCTGCCCATCGTGCTGGTCGAATATCCCGATGTCGGTGACGCCCTGCGCAACGGGTCGGTGGAGGCCGCCGCGCGGCTGAACGATAAGCTGCGCGGGTTGGCGGAGCGCACCGGCGCGCCGGTCATCTACGCCATCGACAGGCGCGGGCGCACGGTCGCTGCCTCCAATGCCGGGCGTGCGGACAGCTTTGTCGGGCGGGATTATGGGTTTCGTCCCTATTTCCGGCAGGCGATGCGAACCGGCACGTCCGAATATTTCGCCTTGGGCAATACGAGCCACCGGCCCGGCCTGTTTCTCGCCCGACGGATCGGCCCTGCGACTGCCCCGGACGGTGTGGTCGTGGTGAAGGTCGAATTCGCGCATATGGTACAGGCCTGGGCGAGCGATGCGGGCCAGACGCTGCTGCTCGACGATCACGGCGTGGTCGTGGTCACGACCGATCCCGCCGCGGAGTTCACGCTGACCCGTCCGCTGACCCCTTCGGCAAAGCTGGCGATCCGCGAAAGCCAGCAATTCGGCACGATCGCCCTTCGCCCCGGCCCCTACAGAATCGCGGGCGGCGATGCGACCGACCGAGAGGGGACGCGCTACATTGTCGGCGTCACGCCCGCGCCGCTGCCCCGGTGGCAGCTGGTCCATGTCCTTCCCTCGAAGCCCGCGCTGAAGGAGGCGGACGGCTGGGTCCGATCGGTCACGGCGCTGATCGCGGTCGGGCTGATCGGGCTGACGCTGCTGGCGATCTGGCGACGGACACGCGCCGAACGCGCGGCGATGGCGCGCGAGGCGTTGGAGGAGGAGGTCGCCCGGCGCACGGCGGAACTGCGCGCGACCAACGATCAGCTGACCGTCGAGATTTCCGAGCGTATCCGTGCCGACCAGCGCTTCCGCGCGGCGCGCGAGGAATTGGCCCAGGCGAACCGGCTGGGCTCGCTAGGCTCGATCACGGCAGGCGTGGCGCATGAGATCAACCAGCCGGTGGCGGCGATCCGCACGCTGGCGGACAATGCCCGCACCTTCCTGTCGCGCGACAAGCCGGACAAGGCCGCGGGCAATCTGGCCACGATCGTCGAACTGACCGAACGGATCGGCTCGATCGTTCAGGAGATGCGGCGCTTCGTTCGGCGCGGTACGCATGGGCTGGGCCCGGTGTCGCTGGAGGCGGTGCTGGACGGCACGATGCTGTTGATCGGCGACCGGTTCCGCACCGCCGGGGTCGCGTTGGAGCGGCCGAGGGGCGGGGCACTGCCCCGGGTTGTGGCGGGGCGCGTGCGGCTGGAGCAGGTGCTGGTCAATCTGCTGCAGAACGCACTGGACGCCGTGGCGGAGACCCCTTCGCCGCGCGTGCGACTGACGGTCGTCGAGCATCCCGATGGGGTCGAACTGACCGTGGAGGATAACGGCCCCGGTCTGGACCCGGCCATCGCGACCGAGATTTTCACTCCCTTCGTGACCGGCAAGCCCGATGGGCTGGGCCTGGGGCTGGGGATTGCGCGGGATATCATGACGGAGTTTGGCGGCGTGTTGGAAACCATCCCCTCAAGTCTGGGCGGCGCAGGCTTTCGTCTGAGGATGCGCCGCGCATGAGCGATACGTTGCGGGTCCTTCTGGTCGATGACGACACGGTGCTGCGTCAGGCACTGGCCCAGTCGTTCGAGCTGGCCGGTATCGATGTCGAGGCGCATGGCGATCCGCTGGCGGCGCTGGCGACGATCACCGCCGATTTTCCCGGCATGGTCGTATCCGACATACGGATGCCGGGCCTGGACGGGATTGAATTGTCGAAGCGGGTGGCCGCGATCGACGCCGAAATCCCGGTGATCCTGATGACCGGTCATGGCGACGTACCGATGGCGGTCGCCGCCCTAAAGCAGGGCGTCTATGACTTCGTCGCCAAGCCCTTTGCCGCCGATCACCTGATCTCCAGTGCCGAACGCGCGTTGGAGATGCGGCGGCTGGTCCTCGACAACCGGCGGTTGCGACAGGCGGCGGAGGAAGCGCAGGGTGCCTATCCGCTGATCGGGGAGACCCCGGTCATGATGCGGCTTCGCGATACGGTGCGACAGGTGGCGCAGGCCGATGTCGACGTGCTGGTCGAGGGAGAGACGGGGACGGGCAAGGAACTGGTCGCGCTGCTGCTCCACCGCTGGAGCGCCAGGCGTACGCGGCCCTTCATCGCGGTCGACTGCGCCGCCTTGCCCGAGGCCATTGCCGAGGACGAGCTGTTCGGCCAGGCTCATGGCCGGACGCCGGGACGGATCGCGGCGGCACATCGCGGCACGCTGTTCCTCGACGAGGTGGACAGCATGGCCCCGGCGCTCCAGGGCCGGATGCTCCGTGTGGTGGAGGAGCGGGAGGTCCGCGCGATCGGGGCGGAGGACCCGCAACTGCTCGACCTGCGCATCGTGGCCGCCGCCAAGTCCGATCTGGCCCGTGCGGTGGAGGAGGGGCGTTTCCGCGCCGACCTGCTCTACCGGCTCGACGCGGTGCGGCTACGCGTGCCGCCGTTGCGCGAGCGGCGGGCCGACGTGCCGTTGCTCTTTGCCCATTTCCTGCGCGAGGCGGCGGAGCGCTTCGGGCGGCCGGTGCCGATGATCGACGGCAGTATCCAGGCGCGGCTGCTGTCGCACGACTGGCCGGGCAATGTGCGCGAGGTGCGCAACTATGCGAACCGCGTCGCGCTAGGCTTGTTCGGCGAAGCGCGTGAGGCGGGGGATCCGCTGCCCCTTCCCGAACGGGTCGAGCAGTTCGAGGGCGCGACGATCCGCGCCGTGCTTGAGGAAGTGGCGGGCGACGTCCGCGCGGCGCTCGCCGTGCTGGGCATCCCGCGGAAGACCTTTTACGACAAGGTCGCACGGCACGGCATCGACCTGAACGCCTATCGCCCCAATCGCGCTTGACGTTACGGCGGGGGCGGGGGAGCATGGCGGCCACGACACCGATGTACGGTGCGGGGGTTAGGAGATTGCCATGGAGGATGCCGCAGCCCGTCTGGCCAGCGATCCGCGCTACATCGCGCTGGTTCGCAAACGAGGGCGCTTCACGACTGTCCTGACGGTCATCATGCTGATCGTCTATTTTGGGTTCGTCCTGACCATCGCCTTCGACAAGGCGTTGCTCGCCCATTCGGTCAGCGGGGGCGCGACGAGCTGGGGCATACCGATCGGGCTGGGGGTGATCGCCCTCGCGATCGTGCTGACCGGCCTGTACGTATGGCGGGCCAATCGCGATTTTGATCCGGTCATCGACGCGCTCCGAGCGGAGTATGGTGCATGACGCGCGCGAGGATCACGCTCGCCGTCGCCCTGACGTTGCTGCCCGTCTCGGCGGCCGAGGCTCATGCCATCGGCCCTGCCGTTCAGCAGGCGACGAACTGGACCGCGATCGGCATGTTCGCGGCCTTTGTCGCGCTGACGCTGGCCATCACCCGCTGGGCCGCGCGGCGAACGCGGACGGCCTCCGATTTCTATACGGCCGGGGGCGGGATTACCGGCTTCCAGAACGGCCTGGCGATTGCGGGCGACTTCATGTCCGCCGCATCCTTCCTGGGCATTTCGGCGCAGATCTATGCCGATGGCTATGACGGGCTCATCTATTCGATCGGCTTTCTCGTCGGCTGGCCGATCCTGTTGTTCCTGATGGCCGAACGCCTGCGCAATCTGGGGCGGTTCACCTTCGCCGATGTCGCGTCCTTCCGCTTCGCCCAGACGCCGGTGCGGATGGTCGCGGCCTGTTCGACATTGCTTGTCGTCCTATTCTATCTGATCGCGCAGATGGTCGGGGCGGGGCAGTTGATCCGCCTGCTGTTCGGCCTGCCCTATGGCTATGCGGTGATCATCGTCGGCGTGCTGATGACGATGTACGTCCTGTTCGGCGGCATGACCGCGACGACCTGGGTTCAGATCGTCAAGGCGATGATGCTGCTCGGTGCCGCCAGCTTCATGGCGATCGCCGTGCTGGCGCGGTTCGGGTTCAGCCCCGAGGCCCTGTTCGCCCGCGCGGTCGAGGTGAAGACGGCACTGGCCGCTCTGGCGGGCGCAGGGCCGGACGAAGCGGTGACGAAGGGCCGGGCGATCATGGGGCCGGGCGGGTTCATCAAGGATCCGATCTCCGCCATCTCGATCGGGGCCGCGCTGATGTTCGGCACGGCGGGCCTGCCGCATATCCTGATGCGCTTCTTCACGGTGCCCAATGCCAAGGCGGCACGCAGCTCGGTGCTGTGGGCTACGGGCTGGATCGGTTATTTCTACATCCTGACCTTCGTCATTGGCTTCGGCGCGATCGTGCTGGTCGCTACCGACCCTGGCTTCCTCGATGCAGAGGGCGCGCTGCGTGGTGGCAGCAACATGGCGGCGATCCATCTGGCGCAGGCGGTGGGCGGCAACCTGTTCCTGGGCTTCATCTCGGCGGTGGCGTTCGCGACCATCCTGGCGGTGGTGGCGGGTCTGACCCTGTCGGGAGCCTCGGCGGTCAGTCATGACCTCTATGCGACCGTCATCAAGAAGGGGAAGGCGGACTCCGCTTCCGAGCTTCGGGTATCGCGGATCACCGTGCTGGTGCTGGCGGTCATCGCGATCCTGCTGGGCATCCTGTTCGAGAAGCAGAATGTCGCCTTCATGGTCAGCCTGGCCTTCGCGCTGGCGGCGTCGGCCAACTTTCCGGTGCTGTTCCTGTCGCTGCTCTGGTCGGGATGCACGACGCGCGGTGTGGTGGCGGGCGGCCTAGTCGGCCTGCTGACCGCGCTCGTGCTGACCATCCTGTCGCCTGCCATCTGGGTGAACGTGCTGGGCCATGCCGCGCCGATCTTCCCTTATGGCTCGCCGACCATCTTCTCGATGCCGCTGGCGTTCCTGACCATCTGGCTGGTGTCGATCACCGATAGCAGCGGTCGTGCGGCGGTCGACAAGGCGGGCTATCCGGCGCAGCGCATCCGCTCGGAGACGGGCATCGGCGCGTCGGGCGCACACGACCATTGAGTCTCGATCCCCGCTGTCTCGATACGGGGCAGCGGGGACAGACGGTCCGATATCGAGCCGCTGCCGAAACGGTAAACGAGACGTTAACAGGGGGCTATGAGACGCCGCCTAGTCCTGACCAACGAAGCCGCCCGCCACCCCTTTCGGCGCACGCTGCCGCCCCCCGTCAAAGCGCGGAGGCGACAGGATGACGATCAGGATATCAGGCTGTTCGTCCTCAGCTTCACGGCCTTCTTCATCAGTATCTACACGTTTCTGTTTTAAGCCGGTTCGACGGAAACCTCGTCGCAGGCGCGGTGCAGTAGCAGTGCGAGCCATGCGGATACGAGGCACATGCCCGCGACCACGAACAGCATGTCGGCCGATGAGACGCCCGCCGCGCTGATCGCGAAGGCCAGGACCGAGCCGATCGTCATGGCGAAGCAGTTGACGATGTTGTTCGCCGCCACCGTCCGCGCGGTCTGATCCTTCTCGACCGTGGTGGTCAGAAAGGCATAGAGCGGCACGACGAACATGCCCCCGGTCGTGGCGATCGCCAGAAGCGTGGCGAGGATACCGATGGCCCGCGGCTCGGCCAGGAACGCCTGCCAGCTATACAGGCCGCCGCCGACCGCCGGGGTCCAGTTGCGGCAAAGGAACGAGAACAGCACGACGAAGGCGCCCATGGCGATGACCGACATCGGCGAATAGCGCGCCGAAATCTCGCTCTTCAGCATCGTGTTGATGACCACCGATCCGATGGCGACCCCGATCGAGAAGATGGCGATAGCCAGGCTGGCGACTTCCTTGTCCGCCGTCAGGACATTCTTCACCAGCGGCGGGAAGATGATGATGAGAACCGCGCCGATCGTCCAGAAGAAGCTGATCGCGATGATCGCCAGGAACAGGCGGCGGATATGCAGCGTCGCCGAGATCAGCCGCCACGAGGCGGTAAAGGGGTTGTAGTTGAGCTTCAGCGGCGGCCCTTCGCGCGGGGCCGGGGGCACCTGACGCCCCAGGAACCAGCCGATCACCGCGACCACCAGCACGCCGATGGCGGCCGCCTCGATCGGGATCCACCCCGCCGCGACCGTGCCGAGCAGGATCGCGAGATAGGTCCCCGCCTCGACCAGGCCGGTGCCGCCCAATATGTCTTCGGCCTCCAGATGC
Organism: Sphingomonas sp. Leaf257; assembly: GCF_001422185.1. Lineage (NCBI taxonomy): Bacteria > Pseudomonadati > Pseudomonadota > Alphaproteobacteria > Sphingomonadales > Sphingomonadaceae > Sphingomonas > Sphingomonas sp. Leaf257. Next base: position 200,410 of record NZ_LMMH01000023.1, on the reverse strand, counting down.
TGGGGTAGGATGGCGTATTTGATCGGCCCGAAAAAGGTCGAATGGACGCCCAGCGCCAGCACCGTGCCCAGCATCAGCGCCAGTCCGGCGGTCGTGTACCCCGCCTTGGCGATCAGCAGGCCACCCGCACCGACCAGCATGATGCCGATCTCGACCGTCTTCACGATGCGGATGATCTTGGCCTTGTCGTGGCTGTCGGCCAATTGCCCGGACAGTGCCGACAGGAAGACGAAGGGCAGGATGGCGGCGCCGGTCGCGGCGCAGTTGAAATAGAATTCGGAATGGGGGTCGGTGAAGATCGCATAGGTGGCGAACAACACCATCGACGTCTTGAACAGGTTGTCGTTGAACGCGCCGAGAAACTGGGTGGCAAACAGCGGCAGGAAGCGACGCTGTTTGAGAAGCCCGAGGGCATTGAGCATAACGAAAAATGGCCCGATCGTGGCAACAGGATGACAGCAACATAGCTATGCGTACCCGTATCGCCAACCGCTTAAAGCGGTTTGTCATGCGCGAACGAGCGGTTAGAAGGCGGCATGCTGACGCTGCCCAACCTGTTGACGCTCTCGCGAATCCTGGCCGTGCCGCTGCTCGCGGGGCTGTTGTGGCAACCCGATTGGGCGCTGGGCTATGGCATCGCCTTTACCCTCTACTGCCTGATGGGCATCACCGATTATTTCGACGGCTATCTTGCGCGTGCGCAGGGGGCGGTGTCGAAGCTGGGCGTCTTTCTCGATCCGATCGCCGACAAGATCATGGTCGCCTCGGTCATCCTGGTGCTGGTCGCGGTACAGGTGCTGAGCGGGGTGAGCGTGGTCGCGGGCCTCGTCATCCTGCTGCGCGAGATCGCGGTGTCGGGACTGCGCGAGTTCCTGGCGCAGTTGCAGGTGTCGGTGCCCGTCTCGCGACTGGCCAAGTGGAAGACGACGCTGCAACTGATCGCGCTCGGCGGTCTCATCCTGGGCGGTGCGCTGCCCGGTTGGCCGTGGCTGCATGTGGCGGCCCTGGCGGCGCTCTGGGCCGCGGCGGTGCTGACGCTCGTCACCGGCTGGGATTATCTCCGCGTCGGCCTCAAGCATATGGATAGCTGATGACGCTGACGATCCTGTATTTCGCCTGGGTCCGGGAACGGATCGGACAGGCCGAAGAGACGGTGACGCCGCCCGAGCATGTCGTGACGGTCGGCGATCTGGTCGCATGGCTGGCGACGCGCGGCGGCGGCTATGCCGAGGCGATGGCCGAACCGGAGCGGCTGCGCGCTGCGGTCGACCAGAATTTCGTGAGCCTCGAAGCCGCCATCGGCAATGCCCGTGAGGTCGCGATCTTTCCGCCGGTGACGGGCGGATGATCAATATCCTGGTATCGGTCGCCCCGATCGATCTCGCCGAGGAAATGGCGCGGATCGAGGGACAGGATGTCGGCGCGGTGGCGAGCTTTTGCGGGCTCGTTCGCGCCGATGACGGGGTCGACTGCCTCGAACTCGAACATTATCCCGGCGCGACCGAGGCGGCGTTGAAGCGGATCGCACAGGAGGCGGCGGAGCGCTGGTCGCTTCAGGCCGCGACGATCGTCCACCGGGTCGGCCCGATGCGGCCGGGCGAGCGGATCGTGCTGGTCCTGGCGGCGGCCCCGCATCGCCGCGACGCGCTCGACGCCTGCGCCTATCTAATCGACCGGCTGAAGACCGACGCGCCCTTCTGGAAGCGCGAGACGCGGGGACAAGATGCGCGCTGGGTCGAGGCGCGTGACAGCGACACGGCGGCGGCCGAACGCTGGACTTCATAAAAAAGGCGAGGCCGAAGCCCCGCCTTTTCCTGTTTCGGCGATCCGCCGACTTAGCCGATCTTCGGCACGTTGATGCCGTTGGTCAGGTGCACGACCCCGTTGGTCGCCTGCACATCGGCCTTGTCGACATAGGCCTTCTGGCCGTTCACATCGGTCAACATGATATTGCCGTTGGGGCCGAGCTGCGCCGTCAGCGGCTGACCAGCGAGCGTTGTCAGCGTGGCGGTGCCGTTGCCCGCCGCGATCTGCGCCTTCAGCTGGTCGGCGGTTACCTTGCCCGACACGACATGGTATTTCAGGATCGTCGCCAGCGTGGCCTTGTTCTCCGGCTTGCTCAGCGTGTCGAGCGCGCCCGGGGGCATACGGCTGAACGCCTCGTTGCTGGGCGCGAAGACGGTGAAGGGGCCGGGGCCGGACAGATCGGCATTCAGGCCCGCCGTCGTGACGAGGCCTGCCAGCGTGCTACGATCCGGCGTCGCGGCCAGGATCTGGACGATGGTACCGGTTGCGGCGGGCGTCGCGCTGGTCGGGGCTGCTGGAGCAGTCTGGGCAGGCGCGGGCTGCATCGGTGCGGTCTGGGGCGCCGTCTGGGCCATGGCGGTACCCGCGCCGGTCAGGGCCGTGGCGGACACGAGAATGGCAAAGGTCTTCAACATGAATAGCATACTCCCGTTCTTCTGGCGGCGGAGCGGGGTCGCATCGCGCCGCATGGTGAAGGGCAGGCCAGCCGTTCCTCGAGCGAAACGGCCGTCCTGCTGGGAGTAACGCACTTAATCCAGTTTTGGCACCAAAACGCCGTTGACGATATGGATGACCCCGTTTGCCTGGGTCATGTCACCCGCCTCGATATAGCTCTTGTTTCCGCCGCTGTCGGTCAGGGTGATGACCGACTGGGTCATGCTGACGGTCAGCCATTCGCCCTGGACGGTCATCAGCTTGGCGGTCCCGCCACCGGCCGCGATCTGCTGTTGCAGGTCGGCGATACCGACGACGCCGGGCACCATATGAAAGCGGATCAGCTTGACCAGCGAGTCCCGGTTGGCGGGCTGCAACAGCTGCTCCTGCACACCCGGCGCCAGTCGGGCAAAAGCCTCGTTCGACGGTGCGAACAGGGTATAGGGGCCAGGGCCTGCGAGCGTCGTCGCGAGCCCGGAGGCGCGGATCGCGGCAACCAGCGACGATAGCGAAGGCGTGGCTGTCGCATTGTCGAGGATGGTGCGGGTCGGCACCATCGGCTGGTCCGGCTGCGGAGCCGCCGGGGTCGCGACGACCGGCGCGCTGGATGGGGCCGCAGGGGCCTCCCGCTGATCCCGCCCGCGTCCGCAGCCGCCCAGTCCGATCATGGCGATGAGCGGCAGAACGGCCACCAGCTGCCGTGCATTATGGGTCATGGGCGAAATCTCCTGTAGATGGGATGATATCGAAGGGGACGCGCAAGGCGCCGCCCGGGTTGCGCTTCACGCTGCTTCCGCGAGCACCTGTGCCAACAAACGAAAGTCCTTCTCGCGCGGGCTGGCGCGACGCCAGACTAGCGCGATCTTGCGCACTGCATTCTCGGCGTCGAGCGGCCGGGCGGTGATCTGGGTATTGTCCAGAATGCCCGAGCGCAGCGCCATTTCCGGCAGCATCGTCATGCCCAGGCCATTGTCGACCATCTGGACGATGGTGTGGAGCGACGTGCCGAGCATCGTCGCCTCGGCGCGCAGTTCGGGGCGGTTGCAGGCGGCCAGCGCATGGTCCTTCAGGCAGTGGCCATCTTCCAGCAGCAACAGCCGCGCCTCGTCGATCGCAGAGGCCGGGAAGGCGGCAGGCGGCGTCACATCCTCGTCGGTCGGGAAGGCGACGAACAGCCGGTCGTCGAACAGGGGCTCGGCCGTCACCTCGCCACAGGCATAGGGGAGGGCGAGCAGCACGCAATCCGTGCGACCGTTATGCAGACGCTCGCAGGCCGGGCCGCTCGGCTCCTCGCGCAGGAACAGCTTCAGGTCGGGAAAGTCACGCCGCAGCCGGGGCAGGATGCGCGGCAGCATGAAGGGCGCGATGGTCGGGATCACCGACATGCGCATCTCGCCCGACAAAGGCCGTCCGGCAGCGCGGGCCATGTCGCCCAGTTCGTCCGCCTCGCGCAGGACGCGGCGCGCCTTGTCGGCGATCCGCTCGCCCAGCGGCGTGAAACGCACGACACGCCGCGTCCGCTCGACCAGCGTCACGCCGATCAGCGTTTCCAGTTCGCGCAGGCCCGCCGACAGGGTGGATTGCGTGACGAAACACGCATCCGCCGCCCGGCCGAAATGGCCATGGTCCTGCAGGGCCACGAGATATTGTAACTGTTTCAGGGTCGGTAGATAGGTCGCGGCCATTGATCGTCTCAGTCGATTGCGATGTGACAAATAGCTTGTTGGATCAAAGGCGCCAGTCCCCATATCTGTCACGGCAACGAATACAGGCGGGCCAACCGCCGATCGTACGAGAGGATGGCTGAAGCCGAATTTTGTTGAAGAATGGAGGCTATTGCCATGTTGACCGTTGGAGACAAGCTCCCCGCATTCACCGTTCCCGTCCAGCAGGGCACCAACGCGCTGCCCGCCGGCGAGACGATCAGCGACACCTCCTATGAGGGCAAGTGGAAGGTCCTGTTCTACTGGCCGAAGGACTTCACCTTCGTCTGCCCGACCGAGATCGTGGGCTATTCCGAGCTGAAGGGCGATTTCGAGGATCGCGACGCCGTGCTGATCGGCGCGTCGACCGACACTGCGCACGTCCACCTGGCATGGCGCAAGTCGGACCCGGATCTGGCCGCGGCCGACTTCCCCTGGATCGCGGACAATGGCCGCGTCCTGGCCGATGCGCTGGGCATCGTCGACAAGAACGAGCATGTCGCCTACCGCGCGACCTTCATCATCGATCCCGACAATGTCATCCAGCACGTCACGATCAACGGCCTGAACGTCGGCCGGAACCCGGCCGAGACGCTGCGTGTCCTCGACGCGCTGCAGACCGACGAGCTGTGCCCGTGCAACTGGAACAAGGGCGACGACGTCCTCCAGCTCGCCGCCGAGTAATTCTGTCATCCGGGGGCGGTGACGTCCCCGGACCCAACATTTCCGACGCCCCGGCGAGGGTCGCTGGTCCATCGCGGATCGGCGGCCCGGACTGGGGCGTCGTTTATCCGGAGCAATCCCTTTCATGTCGCTCAAGGAATTTGCCGGGCAGCTGCCCGACTTCGCCAAGGACATCCGCCTGAACGTCGGCTCGCTGCTCAACGAGCCGGTGCTGAACGATCAGCGCAAGTACGGCCTGCTGCTCGCCTGCGCGCATGGCACCGGCCACAAGCCGCTGGTCGAGGCCGCCGAGGCGGAATGCGCCCCCAAGCTCTCGCCCGAAGCCGCCAATGCGGCGCGCGCGGCGGCGGCGGTGATGGCAATGAACAATGTCTATTACCGCTTCACCCACCTGGCCGGGAACCAGGAATATCGCAACATGCCCGCCAAGCTGCGCATGAACGTGATCGGTGCGCCGGGCATCGACAAGATCGATTTCGAGCTGTTCAGCCTGGCGGTGTCGGCGATCAACGGCTGCGGCATGTGCATCGACGCGCATGAGGCAGTGCTGAAGAAGGCCGGTGCCTCGGCCGAGGTCATCCAGACCGCCGTTCGCATCGCGGCGGTGATGCAGGCCGTGGCCACCGTACACTCGGCCATCGCGTAAAAATATCCTCCCCGGCACGGGGAGGGGGACCATGCGTAGCATGGTGGAGGGGGCTCTCCGCCAAGGACGGACTCTGCGGAAGCCCCCCTCCGTCAGGCCTTTGGCCTGCCACCTCCCCGTGCCGGGGAGGATTTATCCTTTAACCGCCTGATACAGCCCCCAGAGGCTGGTCAGGGTCAGGATCACCCCGACCAGCGTCAAAAGGGTTCGCGCCGGGACCCGCTTGGCCAGCATCGCTCCGAACGGCGCCGCACAGATGCCGCCGATCAGCAGCCCGACCGTCGCCATGGTGAAGGCGCCCCAGCCGAGCTGCGTGATGAACGTTGCCGAGATGGTCGCCGTCAGAAAGAATTCGGCCGTGTTGACCGTGCCGATGGTGGTTCGCGGCGCAGCCCCCTGGGCCAGCAGGTTCGACGTCACGACAGGCCCCCAGCCGCCGCCACCCGCCGCGTCCAGAAAGCCGCCGAGGAACCCAAGAGGCTCGACGATCTTGGGCTCACGCGTTGCCGCCTTGTGTCGCCAGGCGCGGATCAGCAGATAGATGCCGATGCCGGTCAGATAGGCCAGAATGAAGGGCTTCACCACGGCTGCATCGATGTTCGACAGCACATAGGCGCCCAGCGCCCCGCCGATCACGCCGGGGATCATCAGCCGCAGGAACAGCCGCCAGTTGACGTTGCGATGGACCGCATGGCTGATCCCCGAGACGGCGGTGGTGAAGGTCTCGACACTGTGCACGCCCGCCGAGGCGGCGGCAGGCGGAACGCCCAGGCTGATGAGCAGCGTGTTGGAAATCACCCCGAAGGCCATGCCCAGCGCACCGTCGACCACCTGCGCGGCAAACCCCACGGCCACAAACGGCAGGATGTGGATCAGTTCGGTGCTGGTCGGGTCCATCATGTCTCCTGTGCTTTATGACCGGCGGCCATGCCGTGTCCCGGCCAACGCTGCAACCGCGATAGAGTTTGCCCGATACCAAGCGAGAATGGGTCGATCTGGATTTTGGCCGGGCCTATGCCTAAATGCGCATATCGCATCTGGGGACATGCTCATGCCGAGCCGATTGGCCGCCTATCTCGATTCGATCCGGGCTCGCGATCCCGCTCCGCATTCGCGTGCGGAGATTTTGCTGTACCCCGGCGTCTGGGCGCTGGCCGGGCACCGGGTCGCGCACCGGCTGTACAAGTCGCGGGCGTTTTTCCTCGCGCGGCTGGTCAATCACTTCACCCGGTTCCTGACCGCGATCGACATTCATCCCGGCGCCAGGATCGGACGCAACTTCTTCATCGACCATGGCTTCGTCGTGATCGGCGAGACGGCGGAAATCGGCGACGACGTCACCATCTATCAGTGCGTGACCCTAGGCGGCACCAGCCCGGACAATGGCGTGGCGGGCAAGCGGCATCCGACCCTGATGGACGGTGCGATCGTCGGATCCGGCGCGCAGGTGCTGGGTCCGATCATCGTCGGTCCGCGCGCGCGGGTCGGCGCGAACGCGGTCGTCACGCGCGACGTGCCCGAGGGGGCGGTGATGGTTGGCATTCCGGCTCGCCCGACGATCGTCGAAGGCGGGGCTGCGCCCGAGAAGCGCTTCGTTCCTTACGGCACGCCCTGTTCCGAGATGTTCGATCCCCAGACCCAGAAGATCGAAATGCTCCGTTGCGAGCTGGAGACGATGCGGCGGCGGCTGGACGCGGTGCTGGCCGAGCAGGGCGAAGAGCGCGACCGGGCCTGATGGGGGTCGTACCCTTTCCCAAAGCGGCGGGGCAGGTGGGGTTCGACCGCGCGGAGTTGACGCGTATCCTCGACCTCTATGGCCGAATGGTCGCGGCCGGGCACTGGCGCGACTATGCGATGGACATGGGCCGCGATGCGGCGATCTTCTCCGCCTTTCGCCGCGCGGCCGAACGCCCCGAATTTCGGATCGAGAAGCGCCCGGCGCTGCGCAACCGACAGGGCATGTGGGCGCTGATCGGCGAGGGCGGGGCGGTGCTGAAGCGTGGGCATGAACTGGGGCCGGTTCTGGCCCCGGTCGAGCGGCGCCTCATGAAGCTGGTCGAAGAATAACCTGTCCCCATTAAAAACCGCCGGTCCCCGTGTCGGGAACCGGCGCCATTCTTACAGCCGGGTGATGGGCCGATTACTTGCCGCCACGCTGACGGCACTGGTCATACTGACCCTTTTTGCAGATTGGATAGCTTTTGAGGGGCGCCGGGGCCGGATAGGCCTGGGACGGGCTGGGCGCCTGCTGGAAGACGACCGGCGCGCCGGGCGCGGGCTGCGACGCCATGGGCGGCTGGGCGGGCTGATAGCCACCGGCGGTCATCGTGCCGGCGGTCACGGCGGCATTGGCCTGCATCGAACCCTGAGCCGACGCGTCGGTCTGGGTTTGCGTCGTGGTCGTATCGGTCTGCGTCGAGGCGCCGGCCTGCACCCCCGCCTGGGCGGTGGTGTCGGTCTGGGTCTGCTGGGCGAAAGCGGGCGCCGCCATCAGAGCGGTGGCGGCCAGAAAAACGAGCTTCATGCGAATCTCCTGTTCAGAAGCGCAAGTGCGTTAGCGCGTCGGGCAGAACGCCCCATGCCGCACTTGGCTCCCTCGTTTCGCTTGCGACCCGATCCTGACAGGCTTTTAATCAACCACCGGCATCGAGCGAATAGCCCGCCGAGCGCACCGTACGGATGATGTCGGGGCGGTCGCCGATGTTGATCGCCTTGCGCAGGCGGCGGATATGCACGTCGACGGTCCGGCTCTCGATATCCGAGTCATGTCCCCATACCGCGTCGAGCAACCGCTCGCGCGAGAACACCCAGCCGGGATGCTCGAGAAAATGCTTGAGCAGGCGGAATTCAGTCGGCCCAAGCGAGACGACTTCGCCTGCGCGGCGAACCTTGTGGCCGACCGTGTCCATCTCGATATCGGCATAGGTCAGCGCCTCGCCCGCCAGCGCCGGACGCACGCGGCGCAGCACCGCGCCGACGCGCGCGACGAGCTCTCGCGGGGAAAAGGGCTTGGTGACATAATCGTCCGCGCCCGTCTCCAGCCCGCGTACCCGGTCCTCTTCCTCGCCGCGCGCGGTCAGCATGATGATCGGCACGTTCGCCGTCTCGGCCGAGCGGCGCAGGCGGCGGCAGACCTCGATCCCCGAAATCCCCTCGACCATCCAGTCGAGCAGGACGATGTCGGGCGTGCTCTCCCGCGCCAGCAGCAGAGCCTCCTCGCCGTCGACCGTGTGGGTGACGTCGAAATCCTCGCGCTTGAAATGGAAGACGAGCAGTTCCGCCAATGCGGCGTCGTCTTCGACCAGCAACATCTTTACCCGTGCCATCGTGCCTGTTCCCTCAAGAAGGCAATGTGCCGCCGCGGTCCCGCTCACCCATCTGGGTGCCGGTGGCGGCGAAATAGACCATCTCCGCGACGTTCGTCGCATGGTCACCGATCCGTTCGAGATTCTTGGCGATGAACAGCAGGTGCGCGACCTGTCCGATCGTCTTGGGATTCTCGACCATATGGGTGACGAGCGTGCGGAAGATGGAATCGTAGAAATCGTCGAGCGCGTTGTCGCTGTCGCGGACCCGGATCGCCGCCTCGGCATCGCGCGCGGCAAAGGCGTCGAGCACGTCATGCACCATGGCGGAGGCGATCTTGGCCATGGCGGGCAGGATCGAGACGGGCTCGATCCGATCCTCGCTCTCGATCATTGGCACGCGCTTGGCGATATTCTTGGCATAGTCGCCGATGCGCTCGACGACGCTGGCGATCTTGAGCGCCGCGACCACCTCGCGCAGGTCGTTGGCCATCGGCGCCCGGAGTGCGATGGTTCGCACCGCCAGCCGCTCGACCTCCGCCTCGATCAGGTCGATCGCCTTGTCGTCCTCGCGGACCTTGCGCGCCAGTTCCAGGTCGGAGCGTTGCAGCGCCTTGATGGCATTGGCAATCGCCTCCTCGGCCAATCCGCCCATCTGGCTGATCAGCCCGCGCAGGCGGCCGATATCATTGTCGAAGGCTTTTACGGTGTGGTCCATGATCCTCGTCCTCAGCCGTAACGGCCGGTAATATAGTCCTTCGTCCGCTCTTCCTTCGGGTTGGTGAAGATGTCGGACGTCTTGCCGTACTCGACCAAGGTGCCGAGGTGGAAAAAGGCGGTGCGTTGCGAGACGCGGGCGGCCTGCTGCATATTGTGGGTGACGATCGCGATGGCGTAGCGGCCGCGCAGGTCGTGGATCAGTTCCTCGATGCGCGCCGTGGCGATCGGGTCCAACGCGCTGCACGGCTCGTCCATCAGGATGACCTCGGGGTCGACGGCGATGGCGCGGGCGATGCACAGCCGCTGCTGCTGGCCGCCCGACAGCGCGGTGCCGCTTTCCGACAGGCGATCCTTGACCTCGTTCCACAGGCCCGCACGGGTCAGCGAGCGCTCGACAATGGCGTCCATCTCGCTCCGTGAGGTCGCCAGGCCATGGATGCGCGGTCCGTAAGCGACATTCTCGTAGATCGATTTGGGAAAGGGGTTGGGTTTCTGGAACACCATGCCGACGCGTGCGCGGAGCTGCACCACGTCCATCTCGGGCGCATAGATGTCCTGCCCGTCCAGCCGCACGTCACCCGACACCCGCGCCGAGGGGATGGTGTCGTTCATGCGGTTCAGCGTGCGCAGGAAGGTCGACTTGCCACAGCCCGACGGGCCGATGAACGCGATGACGTGATCCATGTCGACATCGATCGAGATGTCATGGATCGCCTGCTTGTCGGCATAGGACACGCTGACGTTGCGCGCGGTTATCTTGGGGGTATTCACCAGCGTGTCTCGAACCGATTGCGGAGGTAGATGGCCAGCCCGTTCATCGCGAGCAGGAAGACGAGCAGGACGATGATCGCGGCCGAGGTCTTTTCGATGAAGCCGCGGTCGACCTGATCCGACCAGAGAAAGATCTGGACCGGCAGCACGGTCGCCGGATCGGTCAGCCCGCGCGGCGGCGCTGCGATGAAGGCGCGCATGCCGATCATCAGCAGGGCGGCCGTCTCGCCCAGCGCACGGGCCATGCCGATGATCGTGCCCGTCAATATGCCGGGCAGGGCCAGCGGCAGGACATGGTGAAAGATCACCTGCACCCGCGAAGCGCCGACCGCCAGTGCGGCATCACGGATCGAGGGTGGCACCGCCTTGATCGCATTGCGCCCCGCGATGACGATGACCGGCATGGTCATCAGCGCCAGCGTCAGGCCGCCGACCAGCGGGGCCGAGCGCGGCAGGCCGAAGCTGCCCAGGAAGACTGCCAGCCCCAAAAGCCCGAAGATGATCGAGGGGACCGCCGCCAGATTGTTGATCGACACCTCGATCATGTCGGTCCAGCGGTTCTTCGGCGCATATTCCTCGAGATAGAGGGCGGCCAGCACACCGATGGGGAAGGCCAGCGCCAGCGTGACGAGCATCGTCAGCAGCGATCCCTTTGTCGCCCCCCAGATGCCGACCCGCGTCGGGTCGGTGGCATCGGCATCGCGCAGGAAGCCCATGTCCCAACCGGTCGACAACACCCCGCGCGCCTGCAACTGCGCGACGACGCCCTCGGCCTCGGGCGTACCGACACCCTTGGCGGCGACGTCATAGCGGCTGGCGATCGGCAGTTCGAAGCGGACGGTGCGACGGAGCAGGTCGGGGTCGGCCTTGATCGCGTCGCGCACCACGATCCAGGCGCCGGGCGACAGCAGGTCGGTTCCCATCGGGCCGAAGGCGGTCGTCGCGGCGCTCTCCACCGCATCCTCCAGCCCGGCCCCGGCCAGCGCCAGATCGGCCCCGCGCCCCTTCAAGCGGGCGGGCTCGATCGGCAGTTCGGCAGCCGCGAGGTTGACCGGCATGGCCACCCGCGTCTCGGTAAAGCCGCGAAGCCCCTGCGCCAGCATGGTGATCAGCAGGAAGGCGAGGAACGCCGCCGACAAGGCGACGGCCGCCGCGCCCAGCCGCCGGAAGCGACGTTCCGCAGCATAGCGCCGACGCAGGCGACGGGCCATGGCGGGGCTGTCCCAACCCATGGCCGGAGGCTGGGAGGGCGGCTTATTCATAGGTTTCCCGATACCGCTTCACCACATTCAGCGCGACGATGTTGAGCAGCAGCGTGATGAGGAACAGCGTCAGGCCCAGCGCAAAGGCGGCCAAGGTCTTGGGGCTGTCGAACTCGGCTTCGCCGGTCAGCAGGTCGACGATCTGGCGCGTGACCGTGGTCGTGCTGGCAAAAGGGTTGGCGGTCAGCGTGGCGACGCCGCTGGCGGCCATGACGACGATCATCGTCTCGCCGATCGCGCGGCTGACGGCCAGCAGCACGCCGCCGACCACGCCGGGCAGGGCGGCGGGCAACATGACGCGGGTGATCGTCTCGGACGGGGTGGCCCCCATCGCCAGGCTGCCGTCCCGCATCGAGTTGGGCACGGCGGCCAGGCTGTCATCGGCCATGGACGAGACGAAGGGGATGATCATCACCCCCATGACCAGCCCGGCGGCCAAGGCGCTTTCCGACGAAGCCCACTCGATGCCGATCGCAACCGCGAACTGCCGGACGGCGGGGGCCACGGTCAGCGCGGCGAAATAACCATATACGACGGTCGGGATGCCCGCGAGCACCTCCAGCACCGGCTTCATGATACGACGCGCACGGGGGGCTGCATATTGGGTCAGATAGATGGCGCTCATCAGCCCGAACGGGATGGCGACCGCCATGGCGATGACCGCCCCGATGAAGAAGGTGCCCCAGAACAGCGGTACCGCCCCCAGCGACGCGCCGGGATCGCGCGGATCGATCGACTGGGGGCTCCAATGCGTGCCGAACAGGAAATCGGTGACCGGCACGATCGAGAAGAAGCGCCCGGCCTCGTAGAGCAGCGAGGCGACGATCCCGGCGGTGGTCAGGATCGCGATCAGCGACGCACCCAGCAGCAGTCCGAGCACCACCCGTTCGATCCGGGTGCGCGCCGAAAACTCCGGCCGGACGTGCAGATAGGCATAGGCGCCGCCCGCCAGCGCCAGCAGCAAGACGATGGCGGTGGCGATCCAGTCGATCCGCGTCTGCGCGGCGTCATAGGCGGGCGCGAGCGTCCGTGAAAGCGCATGGAAGGCACCATGCGCCTGCCCCGCCGCCAGCGCGCGCGCTTCGGACAGGATCGCCGCGCGCTCGAATCCGGGCGGGGGAAGCTGCACGGCGGCAGGGGCCTGGAGCACCATGTCGGTGACGAGCGCGGGGGAGGTCGCGGCCCAGATGGCAAGGAAGATCAGTGGCGGGACGGCGGTCCACAGCGCGACATACCAGCCATAATGATGCGGCAGCGAGCTGGCGCGCGTTCCCGACCGACGACGGAAGCCGAGCGCATGCATCCGCGTCGAGGCCCAGGCGATGATGCCCAGCCCGACCGTCAGGATCAGAAGGACTACGCCGTTCATGACGGCAGGTTCGCCGGATCGAGCGTGATTTCACGGCCAATGATGGCGCGCGAACGAGCCTGGATCGCCTCCGGCGAGGCGATCAGACCCCGGCGGACCAGCGGCCCGTCCTTGCCCCAGTTTTCGGCATAAAGCCGCAGGAAGGCGCGCAACCCTGGAATGGCATCGAGATGCGCCTTCTTGGCATAGACATAGAGGGGGCGCGATCCCGGATAACGGTCGGCGGCGATCGCGTCATAGGTCGGCTTGACGCCATTGATCGTCACCCCGTCGACCGTCTGGCGATTTTCCTCAAGATAGGAATAGCCGAAGACGCCGAGCGCGTCGGGATTGGCCTGGAGCTTCTGGACGATCAGATTGTCGTTCTCGCCCGCATCGATATAGGCGCCGTCTTCGCGGACGCGCGTGCAGAACAGGCGGTGCGCTTCGGGATCACGGGCGGCCAGCGCGGGTGCGCCCGGTTCGACTGCATCGCACCCTTTGGCCAGGATCAGCTCGGCCAGCGCGTCGCGCGTACCGCTGGTCGCGGGCGGCCCATAGACCTGAATCGGAATGGCGGGGAGCGCTGGATTGACGTCAGCCCAGGTACGCGCGGCATTGGGCTCGCCGCCGGGATGCGCCGACAGCGCGCGGTAGATATCGACCGAGGTCAGCGCCATGTGCGGCCCGCGCTTGGATTCAGCAAAGGCGATGCCGTCGATGCCGATCTGGATCTCCAGCAATTCGCCCGCACCGTGCGCCGCGCAGTCGCGATATTCGCTGGCTTTCATGCGGCGGGACGCGTCTTCCAGGTCGGGATGACCCGCCCCGATCCCGGCGCAGAACAGCTTCATGCCCGCACCCGTACCCGTCGACTCGATCACCGGCGCCTTGGCATCGGGATCGGCCGCGACAAAACGCTCGGCAATGATCGTGGTGAAGGGATAGACGGTCGACGAACCGACAGCCGTGATCTGCTCCCGCACGCCCGCGCCGCCGCCATTGGCCTGATCATGGCAGGCCGCCAGCGCGAACATCGCGGCGAGAAGGCAGGGCAGACGCATCGAGATCCTTGGAAACACCGGAACGGGTGCGAACCGGCGCTGCCACGCTCGCCATACCTCCGTGTGACATTTTTATTGTGGTTTTGTGACAGCGCTCTCGGAAGCGTTCTTTTCCGGTGTCTTCAGCGCCGGCAGGCGAACCGTCACGGTCGTCCCGACGCCCACCTCGCTGGCGATTTCCAGCTTTCCCCGATGCCGCTCGACAATGTGCTTCACGATGGCGAGGCCCAGTCCCGTACCGCCGATGCTGCGGCTCCGGCCCGAGTCGACCCGGTAGAATCGTTCGGTCAGGCGCGGCAAATGGCTGGCCGCGATGCCTTCGCCCCGGTCGGCGACGCTCAGGCGCAGCATGGGCCCGTCGCGATCCAGCCTGACACGCACCGGCGTTTCCGCCTTTCCGTATTTCATCGCATTGCCGATCAGATTGTGCAGCATCTGCGACAATTGCGCACGGTCACCCGCAATCGGCGGCAGATCTTCGGCCAGTTCGCAGCCAATGTCGTCGGCGCGTGGCGAGCCGGAGTCGAGGAACTCCTCCCAGACATGGTCGACCAGTTCGGCCATATCGACGGGCTGGGCGGGCTGGCGATACTTGTCCGCCTCGATCCGGCTGAGCGAGATCAGGTCCTCGACCAGCCGCTGCATCCGCCGTGCCTCGTCGAACATCACCTTCAAGAAGCGCGCGCGGATTTCCGCGTCCTCGCCCGCTTCGTCGCCCAGGGTCTCGATGAACCCCAGGATCGAGGCGAGGGGGGTGCGCAATTCGTGGCTGGCATTGGCCACGAAGTCGACGCGCATCCGCTCGGCGGCGTCGTGTGCGGTCTGGTCGATCAGGTGGACGATGCGCTGGCCGCTCGTGGTATCGGCCACGCGCATTTCCCAGCGCTGTTCGAGCGACCCCAGTCCGACGAGAGAGATCGGATGGTCGGGATCGGTCACGCCTTCCTTGGTCAGCAGACGTTCGGCGGCCGCGGGGTGCCGGATGGCGATGCGGGCATCCTCACCGACGATATGCTTGCCGAGCAGCCCGCGTGCCGAGCGATTGGCCAGGATAACGCGTCCACCCTCGATCAGCAGCACCGGCTCGACGATCGCGTCCAGTGCTTCTTCGAGCAGCGGAGAGAGGCCGGTATGGCCCTCCTCGGCAGCGGGATCCTCCTCGGCTTCGTTCGGCACGCCCTCACTGGCGACCAGGGCGGCGGCGATCCCGCCGACCAGCGCAATGATGGCAGGCGCCGGTCCTGCCGTCAGGAACACGACAGCGGCGGCCACGACGACGACGACGATGGCCCATAAGGTGCGAATGCCGAATCCCATGACGTGCCGATGTAGCGGCGCAGGCGCGCCCTGTCTCCACCGCTGAATGGCGGACCGGCACGGACCGGCTTCCAGTTTTGGGAAGCGGCTGGGCTTGCACAGGTTCTTGTGGCGGGCCGACGAATATGGGAGACCGCTTCGTCATGGACGACACGCCCTCCGAACCCGGCCCCGCATCGGGCTTCGCGCCCGAAGCGCAGGCCGATGCGCCTGCCTCCAGCGTGACCAGCCGCCGGATGCTGATGCTGGGCGCGGTCGGGGCGAGCACGGTGATTGCCGTCCGCCCGGCGCTGGCCCAGACGACGGCATCGGTGCTGAACTGTCAGATCCCCGTGCCCGGTCCGGGCGATGCCGGAAAATATATAGACAGGAATGGTAACGTCGTGAACCCCGGCCCGCTGGGCCCGTTGGGCGCGCTTTTCGGCGGGCCCTATCCGCCACCGTCGCGGCCCTTCACCGGCGAAGAAGTGCGCAATGCACTGTACAACGGCATGTCGCTGCCCGGCACCACTTACTATTCCAACGATGCCTATCTCAAATATATCAAGAAGCTGAGCGGCGGCCAGAGCGGCTATACCTGTTTCCTGTCCATTCAGAATCCCAGGACCTGATCCGATGGCCGGTCCGCGCTACCGCGCGGCGGCGGCGGCGCTCTTGATCGTCGAGCCGCTGGATATGTTCACGGCCGTTTTCCATCGCCCCTCCGGCGTGACCCATTTGCTGAACGAACCGGCGCCACAGATAATGGAGGCACTGGCGGACGAACCCTTGGATAGGGATGCGCTGCTCGCTCGGCTCACGCAAAATTTCGACTTGGGTGACGCAGACGGTACGGCGGTGTTGCAGGCTCGTCTGGCTGAACTGGAGGCGGCCGGATTGGTCGACCGGGCGTGAGGCATCAAATTACCTTGCGGGTCGGGCCGGTCGGTTTCCGGATCGGATCGGACTGGCATGCGCCGATTGCGGCGCTGGATGCGCTGTATCGCGACTATCCGCGACCCGAATTCGCCGATTACAGCGTCCGATTGGAGGCCGTATCGCCCTGGCGCCGCCGGGTGCGGCCATCTGTTCGGGTGGCGGGGGATTATTGGTTGCCTGATGCGTCGCCATTGCCGTTGGCGCAAGGCGTGCTGGCGGCCGAGATGGGCATGAACTTGCAGGTCGCGCTCGGGCATCGCCGTCACCTGCTACTTCACGCCGCCGTGGTCGCACGCGACGATCGGGCGATCCTGATGAGCGGCGAGTCCGGCGCAGGCAAGTCGACGCTGGCGTTGATGCTGTCGCAAAGGGGCTGGCGCTTCCTGGGCGACGAGTTCGCCATGATCGATCCGGACACCGGCTTGGCCCATCCCTTTCCCCGTCCGGTCAGCCTGAAGAACGAGAGCCTTTCGCTCATTCCCGAAGGCTATCGTACAGGTCCGTTGCTGACGGGCACGCCCAAGGGCGATGTGCGCCACGTCGCGCCGCCCGCCGCTGCGATCGCTGCGATGGACGAGCGTGCACAGCCTGCGCTGTTGATCTTTCCGCGCTTCGGTTTTCCCTCCGCCTTGAGCGGCGTCGCGCCGACCGAGACCTTTATGCGATTGACTCAGGCATCGACCAACTATGTCGCGATGGGGGAGGCCGGGTTCCAGACGCTGACCCGTCTCCGCGGGCAGGTCCCGGCGGTGGCGCTGGATTATCCCGATGGCGAAGCGGGTGTCGCCGCTGTCGAAGCCCTTTGGGAGGCGCTGTGAGCGCGGTTCGGACGTTGGTCGCGCTGCTGCGTGATCCCAGGCGTGCTAGGGCTGTGGATCCGGCGCACTGGACCGAGGTGCTGGCGGTTGCGCGGGCCGAGACGCTGGCCGGAACCTTGGCGTATCGATTGGAGGGGCTTGCGCTACCCGGTGAGGTCGTCGGGGCGCTCGCGGAGGCCCGGATCGACGCCGCCGAGGCCAGGCGGACGGCGCTGTGGGAGGCGAACCGCGTGGCGCTTGCGCTTCGGCCCCTGGGGCACCCGGTCATCCTGTTGAAAGGCACCGCCTTCGTCGCGGCCGGGCTGGCGGCGGGCCAGGGGCGCGGTATCGGCGACTGCGATATCCTGCTTCCCCGGCCGCTGCTCGGCCATGCCGAAAAGCTGCTGGTCGATGCCGGATGGGAATGGATGAAATCCGATCCCTATGATGACCTTTATTATCGCCAATGGATGCACGAGCTCCCGCCGCTGGTCCATGGCGAGCGGGGGCGGATGGTCGATGTGCACCACACCATCCTGCCGCTGACGGCGAGGCCTACACCGGATGCACTGGCTCTCATCGACGATGCCGAAGTGCTGGACGGCGGATTGGCGGTGCTGTGCCATACGGACATGATCGTCCATGCGGCGGCGCATCTGTTGGCCGATGGCGAACTGGCCGGGGGCCTCCGCAATTTGTGGGATATCCATGCGCTGATCGAGGAAAAGGGCATGGAGGGGCTGGAGGTACGGGCGGCGCATCACGGCCTTTCGTCCGCCGTTGATCGTGCGCTGCGGTTGACGCATGCGCTTTATGGCACGGCCGTTCCTGCCCGGTGGCGAAGGCTGACCATGATCGATCGCCTTTACCGATGCCGCATGACGGCGCGTGACGGATGGGGGCGGGAACGGCACAAGGCGTTACGGACCGTCTTTTATATCCGCTCGCACCTCATCCGAATGCCGCTGCCGATGCTCATCCGACATTTGTGGATCAAATGGCGGAAGGCGAAAGCCACGACAGGGTCGGGATAAGCTCGGCATAGCCGTCGATGATCGCATCGCCCCCCAGGGCCTCGACCGGCTGGCTCAGGAACCCGAAGGAACAGGCGATGACCGGCAGTCCTGCTGCACGGGCCGCCTGGACGTCGAAGATCGAATCGCCGACGAACGCGGCTTTCCCCCCGCCGCACTGCTCGACCAGGGCCTGGATCGGTCTGGGGGAGGGCTTTGCGACGCCCAGCGTATCGCCGCCGATGATTGAGGCGAAGCGATCGGTCAGGTCTAGCGCCCCCAGGATCGCCCGGGCGAAGCGCTCCAGCTTGTTTGTCATGATGCCCAGCGTTACGCCGCGTGCCGCCAATTCATCCAGCGCTTCGATCGCGCCGGGGAAGGGTGCGGTATGCACCGCCAGATGGGCCTCGTAATATTCGAGCAGCAGGTTGTGCAGCCGATCCAGCGTCTCGGTATCATGGCCGCCGGTCGCGTCCAGCCCATGCCGCAACATCGCGCGGGCGCCGCCGCCGATCATCGGCTTGACCGCCTCAACACTCAGGGGCGCACGTCCGATCGAGCCCAGCGCGTGGTTGACTGCGGCGGCCAGGTCGCCGCTGGTATCCAGCAGCGTGCCGTCCAGGTCGAAGCCGACAATGGCGAAGGGAAAACCATGCGATGAATTGACGTCCATGTTCGGTCCCGGTGCAGTCTCCGACTGGCCTTGACCGGAAATCCATGGCAGGCGCAACCGTCATGACGAGACCGATCGCCGCCATCATCCTCGCCGCGGGCAAGGGCACCCGCATGAAGTCGGACCTGCACAAGGTCCTCCATCCCATTGCCGGGCGGCCGATGCTGCTCCACCTGATCGACAGCGTGAAGGCCTTGTCGCCCGAACGCATGGTCGTGGTGACGGGCGCCGGGCGCGAGCAGGTCGAGGCGGCTGTCGCTCCGCTGGGCGTCGCCACCGCGCTTCAGGCCGAACAGCTGGGCACCGGCCATGCCGTCGCGCAGGCACGCGAGGCACTGGCCGGGTTCGAGGGCGATGTGCTGATCCTCTACGGCGACGTTCCGCTGGTAGAGGCAGGGACGATGCGTGCGATGATCGACCGGCTGGGCGAAGCCGATGCGCCAGCGGCGGTGGTGTTGGGCTTCCGTCCCGATGACCCTGCCGCTTATGGCCGGGTCATTGCCGATCGGAGCGGGCGTATCGATCGGATGGTCGAGTTCAAGGATGCCAATCCTGAAGAGCGTGCCGTAACCCTCTGCAATTCCGGCTTGATGGCCGTGCGCTCAAGCGATTTGTTCGGCCTGCTCGACCGGGTCGGCAACGACAATGCGGCGGGCGAATATTATTTGCCCGATATCGTCATGCTGGCCGCCGCAGACGGTCGCCATTCGGCCGTCATCGAGACGGGCGCGGGCGAGGTCGCGGGCGTCAACAGCCGGGCCGAACTGGCGGTGGTCGAGGGGGATTGGCAGGTCCGTCGTCGTGCCCGTGCAATGGCCGACGGCGCGACGCTCATCGCACCCGAGACAGTCTGGTTCTCGCACGATACCCGTCTCGGCCGCGACGTCGTGATCGAGCCGCATGTCGTGTTCGGCCCCGGCGTCCATGTCGCCGACGGCGTGACCATCCACGCCTTCAGCCATCTGGAGGGCGCGACCGTCGCCACCGGTGCGGATATCGGCCCCTATGCCCGGCTTCGCCCCGGTGCGGACGTACGCGAGGGCGCACGGGTCGGCAATTTCGTCGAGATGAAGAAGGCCGTCCTCGGCCCCGGCGCCAAGGCCAATCATCTGACCTATCTGGGCGATGCCGAAGTGGGCGCGGGCGCCAATATCGGCGCAGGCACCATCACCTGCAATTATGACGGCTTCCTGAAGTATAAGACCGTGATCGGCGAGGGGGCTTTTATCGGCTCGAACTCGGCGCTGGTCGCGCCCGTCATGATCGGTGCGGGTGCGATCGTGGGCGCGGGTTCCGTCGTGACGAGCGACGTGGAGGCCGATGCCCTGGCACTCGTCCGCGCCGAGCGGCGGACCAAGGCCGGTTGGGCCAAGCGTTTCAGAGACATGATGACGGCCAAAAAGGCTGCGAAAAAGGCTGGGGAGTAATTAGCTTATGTGCGGTATCGTAGGAATCCTGGGCGGTGACGACGTGGCCGAGAGGCTGCTCGACGGGCTGCGTCGACTGGAATATCGGGGCTATGACTCGGCAGGCATCGCAACGATCGACCATGGTGAGATCGAACGTCGCCGGGCCTCGGGCAAGCTGGTCAATCTGGCCAAGGAACTCGCGGCGCATCCGCTGCCCGGCTCCATCGGTATCGCGCATACCCGCTGGGCGACGCATGGTGGCCCCACGACCAACAACGCGCACCCGCACGCGACCGATCACGTCGCGGTCGTGCACAACGGCATCATCGAGAACTTCAAGGCTTTGCGCGACGAACTGATCGGACGCGGCCGGGTGTTCACTAGCGAAACCGACACCGAAGTCGTGGCGCATCTGGTCAGCGAGAAGGTAGAGCAGGGCCTCGACCCCGTTGCCGCCGTCCGTGAGGTGCTGCCGCGCCTGCACGGGGCCTTCGCGCTCGCCATCCTGTTCCGCGATCAGCCCGACATGCTGATCGGCGCGCGGCTCGGCTCGCCGCTGGTGGTCGGCTACGGCGATGACGAGACCTATCTCGGTTCCGACGCGCTGGCGCTGGCACCGCTGACCCAGCGTATCGCCTATCTGGACGAAGGCGACTGGGTCGTCTGCACCCGCGAGGGCGCCCAGGTCTATGACCGTGACAACACCCCCATCGACCGGCCCGTGACCCTGTCGGGCGTCACCGGCGCGCTGATCGACAAGGGCAATCACCGCCACTTCATGCAGAAGGAAATCTACGAGCAGCCGATCGTCGTCGCTCAGACGCTGCGCTCGTATCTCCAGCGGCTGGAGGGCAAGGTTGCGCTGCCCATTCCGGACTTCGACCTGTCGGGCATCAAGCGGGTCACCATCGTCGCCTGCGGGACCAGCTTCTACGCGGGCATGGTCGCCAAATACTGGTTCGAGCAGTTTGCGCGCGTGCCCGTCGACCTCGATGTCGCGTCCGAGTTCCGCTACCGCGCGCCCGTCATGGAGCCGGGCGGGCTAATGATCGTCATCAGCCAGTCGGGCGAGACCGCCGACACGCTGGCCGCGCTCCGCCATGCTAAGAATGAGGGGCAGACGATCGCGGCGGTGGTCAACGTGCCGACCAGCTCGATGGCGCGAGAGGCCGACCTGCTGCTGCCGACCCATGCCGGGCCGGAAATCGGCGTCGCCTCGACCAAGGCCTTTACCTGCCAGCTGAGCGTGCTGGCCGCGCTGGCCGCCAATCTGGCCAAGGCAAAGGGGCGCCTGTCGGCTGACGAGGAAAAGCAGATCGTCCGTCACCTGGCCGAAGCGCCCGCCGCCATCAACGGCGCGCTGGCCTATGACGAAGCGATCGAGGGCATGGCGGGTGCCGTCGCGGGCGCGCGCGACGTGCTCTATCTGGGGCGCGGCACCGACTATCCACTCGCGTTGGAAGGGGCATTGAAGCTGAAGGAAATCAGCTACATCCACGCCGAAGGTTATGCGGCGGGCGAGATGAAGCACGGCCCGATCGCGCTGATCGACGAGCATGTCCCCGTCATCGTCATCGCGCCCTCCGGCCCGCTGTTCGAAAAGACCGTCTCGAACATGCAGGAGGTTCAGGCACGCGGCGGCAAGGTGATCCTGATCTCCGACTATGACGGGATCGAAGCGGCGGGCGACGGATGTATCGCCACCATCACCATGCCCAAGGTCCACCCGCTGATCGCCCCGATCGTCTATGCGGTGCCGGTACAGCTGCTCGCCTATCATGTCGCCGTCGCCAAGGGCACCGATGTCGACCAACCGCGCAATCTGGCCAAGAGCGTTACGGTCGAATAACTGACCATTTACGTCACTTTAAGCCTCTCTGGTTACCATCTATCTTCGTGTTGAGTAATGAAGACGGATGGTAGCCGGATGCGTATTCTGATCGCCGACGACGAACCGGCGGTTCACGAGAGCTACGAACTATGCTTCTCGGGACGAAACGTCACCCTGGACGCTATGGCGACCGAGCTGTTCGGTGAGGGGGCCGACGGGGGGGACGGCGACCTGGTCCTCGACCGGCATCATTGCCATCAGGGTCTGGAGGCGGTCGCCGCAGTGGAGCGAGCCCAGGCGGAAGGATCGCCTTTCGCGGTGGCGTTCATCGACATACGGATGCCGCCGGGTATCGACGGTCGCGAAACCGCGCGGCGCATCCGGGCGCTCGATCCCGATATCCATATCGTTATCGTCACCGGCTATTCCGATTTCTCCCCCGCCGAGATCGGCAAGGTGGCGGGGCCGGCCGACAAGATCTTCTACATCGCCAAGCCGTTCGAGGTGATCGAAGTCCAGCAGATGGCGCATGCTCTGTGCCGCCGCTGGGACAATGACCGCGAACTGGCCGCCGCTCGGGCGTTGCTGGCGACGCAGGTCGCGACGCTGGAGGAAAAGACCGCCGAGCTGGAAGCGAACGAAAGCCGGGCGATGCATATCGCCATGCACGACGCCCTGACCGATGCCCCCAACCGCGTCGCCTTCCTGCGCCGCCTGACCGAGCGAGGGCGTCAGGACGGTCCGTTCGTTACCGCGATGCTCGATCTCGACCGGTTCAAGCTCGTCAACGACACGCTCGGTCATCTTGCCGGGGATGAATTGATCCGTATGGTGTGCGCGACCATCCAGGCCAATATGCCCGAGGGCGCGATGCTGGCCCGGCTTGGCGGCGACGAGTTTGGCATCTTCTTCGAGGTTGAGGACATTGACCTGGCCGTCGCGGCCTGTGACCGGATCGTCACCGCCTGTGCCTCGACCTTCAACGTGCTGGGCCATGCGGTGCGGTGCGGCGCATCCTGCGGCTTGGTGATGTGCCAGCCGGGCGGGGAGCGCGATCCGACCGATCTCGTCAGACAGGCCGACATGGCGCTGAACGAAGCCAAGCGTTCGGGGCGCGGAACCGTTCGGGTTTTCGATGCCAGCATGGACGAAGGCATTCGCGTTCGCCGGGAGATCGAGGCCGGTTTAAGCCAAGCCATCGCCCGCGACGAGCTGAGCCTGGCCTATCAGCCGATTGTCGCCCGGGGCAGCCTGGACATTGTCGGGTTCGAGGCGCTCGTCCGCTGGAGCACGCCCGAACGCGGTGCGATCAGCCCGGCGATCTTCATCCCGCTGGCCGAGGAAAGCACCCTGATCCATGATCTGGGTGACTGGATCCTCGACCACGCCCTGGCCGAGCTCCAGCATTGGCCGGGCCAATATGTTTCGGTGAATTTCAGCCCGATCCAGTTCCGCCGTTCGCATTTCGTCGGGCATGTGATGGAGAGCGTGCGAAGGGCGGGCGTCGAGCCCCAGCGCGTCCAGATCGAGATTACCGAAACCGCCATTTTCGACGATGCCGAACATGCCGCGCAGACCCTTTGCGAACTGCGCAAGCTGGGCTTCCGTATCGCGCTCGACGACTTCGGTACGGGCTATTCCAGCCTTTACAACATCCGCAAATTCGCGCTGGACTGCCTGAAGATCGACCGCAGCTTCATCGACGGCATGGGGCGCGAGCGCGAGTCCGCGGCGATCGTCCATTCCATCATCCATCTCGGTCGGGCGTTGGGCCTGGGCGTGATCGCCGAGGGCGTCGAGACGGAATCCCAGGCGCAAGCGCTGCGCGTCGCAGGTGCCAGCCATCTCCAGGGCTATCTCTTCTCGAAACCCGTTCCGGCGACCGAGGCCCGCAAACTCGCCGAGCGGAAATTCCTGACGCTGCCCGGCGAAGCGCAAGGCGCTCCCATCATGGCAGGCGCGGGGCGCTGACGAAGCGAAGCATCATGCGCCGGTGGCATGAACGGCGGCGGCCACGATCGCTTCGTGAGACGATGGTGTCGCTGCTGACCCTGACCGGGATCGGCGGGGCACTGGCGCTGGCCGTCCTGCTGACGCTGGTCATCTCGCCGGGTTTTGCCGAGCTGGAAGAGCGGGCGACGGAAGGCTATCGCGGTCGGGCCCAGACGGTGTTGTCGGACTTCGCGGCGATCAGCGAGGTTGCCGCACGCGAACAGGCCAGTGCCGTTACCTCCGACGGCATCGCGCCGACCGTGCCAGACCAAAGCATCGTGTATCGGCGTGCGGTCGGTGAGGGCGGCAGCGTTCAGCGGCCCTTGACCAAAGATACGCGTCAGGTCGAAGCGGCACTGGATCGCCTGGGTTTCGAACATCTGGTGGACGCAGGGCGCTCGACACGTTTCTATCTGGCCGTTGGGGAAGACGTCCTGGCCGTGGGTGTAGCGGACAGCCCGCGAGGCAATATGCACGTCGCCGTGGCGCGGCGTCTGACAGTGCAGACTCTGTCTCGCCTGCTTGGGCGACCAGTGGCCCTTTCCACCGGGGCTCCGACCAGTAATGCTGGGCCCCGCCGCGGCGCGCAATTCATCGATATCGCCGTGCCGGTCGATGGACCTGATGGGCGGCCGGTCGCCTCGGCCCGGTTCCGGGTCTCACGCGAGGTCGTGCTGCTCGGCCGCCGCGTTCTCCTATTAGCGGCGGCGGCATCGATCCTCCTGCTGGTGCTGCTTCTGCTCATGCTGCGGCGCGCGCTGGGGCGGTTCGTGCTCGTTCCGCTCGACCGGGTCCAGCGGCATATGCAGCGGGTCCAGGCATCGGGCGCGCTGCTGCCGTTCGAGGACGATCAAGGCCAATGCGAGGAGTTCGGATCGCTCGGCCGCAACTTCAACGCCATGCTCAGCCAGCTCAAGGATTTGCGCGAACGCAACGAAATACAGAGCTTCGCGCTCGGTCGTTCGGAAAGCGCCGTCGCGGTCCTGCACAATGTCCGCAACGCACTGGCGCCCCTGGCGACGATCCTCAGCCACGGCGTGGGACAGCATAACGGCGCCCGACGCGACCTGCTCGACCGCGCGCTGGCCGAACTGGCGGACGGGGAGGTCGAGCCCGAAAGACGCGCCAAGCTCGTCGCCTTCCTGTCGACCGCCTTCGATGCGGAAGCGCTGGCCCGCACCGAGGTCCGGCGGCAATTGGAAGTCGGGCGCGATGCCATGCGCCAGACGCTGGAGATCATCGGCGCGCAACAGGCCCGGGCTCACGAGCGGCCCGCCCGCGAACGCTGCGACATCAGTGACATCGTGGCGCGCAATGCGACGATCGCACGTTATGCCCATGCCGTATCGATCAGCTTCACCTTCCCGGCCCACCCGGCCTATGTGGTGGCGAACCGGGTGATCCTGAGCCAGGTGATCGGCAACCTCTTCTCCAACGCGGTCGAGGCGATCGTCGCGACGGGGCGCGATCATGGCGCGATCACCGTCGACATTCCGCCGCCCAGCGAAGGGCGGCTGTCTGTTCGGATCATCGATGACGGCGAGGGGTTCGAGCCCGCCCAGGCGACGCGGCTGTTCCAGGCCGGCTACTCGACCCGGACCGAGAAGTCCGGCGGGCTTGGCCTGCATTGGTGTGCCAATTCCATGGCGGGGATGGGCGGGACGCTCGAATTGCGCAGTGCAGGCCGGGGCACCGGTGCGGTGGCGATCGTGACGCTCGACGCGGATGGCGAAGGGGAGCGCCAGGTCGAACTGGCTGCCTGATCGTCGATCATAGCGGCAGTTCCGCCTGGGTCGGGGCAGACTGAGCGCCGTCATCATCGCTGGAAAGGCCGGATAGCGTCAGCCCCAGCAGACGAACCCCGAGCGTCACGGGCAGTTGCTGGTCCAACAGATCGAGCCCGACCGCCAGAAATTCGGCACGGTCACGGATCGGGTGATGGGCCGAGCGCGCCCGTGTGATGGTCCGGAAGTCGCTGTGCCGTAATTTCAAGGTCACCGTCCGGCCCGCAACCCCGCTTCGTTCGATCCGGGTCCAGGCGGCGTCGACCACCCGCTCCAGCGCACTCCGCAGCCCCTCGCGATCGGACAGGTCGGACTCGAAAGTCCGTTCGGCGCCGACCGACTTGGCGATGCGATGGGCACGAACCGGTCGGTGATCGATCCCGCGCGCGGCCCCGTAGAGATAATCGGCATAGCTGCCGAAATGGCGTTGCAGGAAATCCAACGGTCGGTCGCGCAAATCCTGTCCGGTCAGGATGCCCAGAGTCTCCATCTTGCGTGCCGTGACCGGTCCGACACCATGGAACCGCTTAACCGGCAATCCCGCGACAAAGGTCGCGCCGTGCGCCGGTGGAATGATGCATATGCCGTCGGGCTTGTTCTGATCCGAAGCGAGCTTGGCGATGAACTTGTTGTAGCTGACCCCGGCCGAGGCGGTCAGCCCCGTCTCCGAGCGGATCGCCTCTCGAATGGCATTGGCGATGGCGGTGGCCGACCCCAGGGCAGCCTGGTCTTCGGTGACGTCGAGATAGGCTTCGTCGAGCGATAGCGGCTCGATCAGGTCGGTATAACGGGCGAAGATGGCGCGGATCTGTTGCGAAACCTCGCGATACACGTCGAACCGGGGCGGCACGAACACCAGGTCCGGACATTTGCGCAATGCCGTCACCGAAGGCATGGCCGACCGAACGCCGAAGGTCCGCGCTTCGTAGCTCGCCGCCGCCACGACACCCCTTGCGCGTGATCCACCCACGGCGAGCGGACGCCCGCGCAACGCCGGATCGTCGCGTTGCTCTACCGAAGCGTAGAAGGCGTCCATGTCGACATGGATGATCTTGCGCCCGTCAAGCCGCCCCGTTTCGTCGAAAGGTGATAATGGCGCTGGCACGCAATAGCCCGGAATGATCCTTGCGCCCGCACCCTACGGGCTTGAAAACGAAACAGGAACAGCGCCCAAACGTCAAGCCCGGGGTCGTCGGGACGGCAATCAGAGCGTTGATCAAAATTAATATCCTTTTATGGAACCTTTTCTAAAAGGGGCGCGGGATGATGATTTGATGCGCTTCCGATCCTTCGGTGCCGCTGCCCTTTTATTGCTCCTGTGTCTGCCCGCCATGGTCCGGGGAGAAGCACGCGGCGATCCATGGGCGGCATGGCAATGGGCCAGCTTCACGCGGCTCGGCGACGCAGTGCGCCTGCCCCATATCACCGCGACGGCGGTTGTCCGCGCCAGCGACGGGACCATGTGGATCGGTACGCGAGGCGGTCTGATCCGCTATGACGGGCAGCGTGTCCGTAGCTTCAAGGCCTTGTCGAGCGATCCGTTTTCGCTGCCGGATAATTATGTCCGCTCGCTTTTGGCGCTGCCCGATGGCGGGCTGTTGATCGGCACCAATGTCGGCGGCCTGGCGCGTTACGAACCGGCGAGTGGCCGGTTCATCCGGTTGAAGGCCCGTAATGGACCGACGGGCAGCCGTGTTTTCAGCTTTACCCCGGATGGATCGGGAGGGGCCTATATCGCATCGGATGGTGGCGTTCATCATTACATCGCCCATGCCGATCAACTCGACTCCATGGCAGGTTCGGCGATCCGGTCGGCCGACGGGCGCCGTCAGGGAGCATTTGCGGTCTACCGCGATGCGGATGGCACGCTCTGGGCGGGGTGTGAAGGTGGACTGTGGGTACGCCCTGCCAAGTCCAGGCGGTTCCATCCGACGTCGCTCGTGGATGCCGCGAATAGCCGTGACATCTGGTCGATCCTGCGTGATCGGCACGGGCGGCTATGGGCAGGCACAGGTTCGGACGGCGTCTATTTGTCGAATGACCGGGGCATCCGCCCGCGTTTTTCGCAAATGCCCGCATTGCGTGGCGCCGCCCCCCTGATCGGGCATCGGACGATCAGGGCGATCATCGAAGACGAACGGGGAAGGCTATGGGTCGGTACCGATGGCATGGGGATCGTGCTGATCGATCCCCGCCACGGCTTTTCGGCGACCGCGATCCGCCATCTCGGCGCGAACCCGATGTCGCTGGCGGGCGACACGGTGCGCGCGCTGGCGCTGGACGGGTCGGGGGGCGTCTGGGCCGCAACCGAAATGGGCGCGGCGCGGACGCAGGGACTGGGCGGCGGGACGTTGCGTATCGGATCGGCGATGCCCGATCCGCGCATGTCGCTGTCGGACGACAATGTTCGTGGGATCATGGTCGACCGGCATGATCAGGTCTGGCTGGGCCTGAGTAACGGGACTGTCGATGCGCTCGACCGAAAGGCAGGGCGGGTTCGTCGACTGACCCTGAACGGCCAGCATGGCGGTCAGGATATCAAGGCGCTGCTGGAATCGTCGGACGGCACCATCCTGGTCGGTGCGCGCGGCGTCGTCGCGATCGATCCGCGCACCCTGTCGCAGCATGCGTTGACCGTGAATGGGCTCGGCGACCTTCCGGTCATCTCATTGGCCGAGACGCGCGATGCGCTGCTGATCGGCACCTATAAGGGCCTGTTCGTTCGACGGCGCAGCGACGGACGGGTGCGGGTGTTCGAACATGATGCCGCCGACCCGCACAGCCTGCCCAACAACGAAGTCATCAACATCGTGACGCAGTCTGACGGCAGCGTGCTGGTCGCCACGCCGGGCGGCATCGGCCATCTCGATGTGCCAGCGGGAAAGTTCACCAATTTTTCCAGTCGGTCGCCAGGGCCGGGTAGCTTGCCGCAGGACTATGCCGGTTCGATCATTCCGGCCGGGCGCAGGATATGGGTGGGAACCTATGGCGGCGTCGCCCTGGGCCGGGCGGTCGCAGGCGGCTGGCGCTTCCGTGCGATCACGGAAGCACAGGGACTGGCAGGGGACAATGTTGCCTCCCTTGTCCTGGATGCCCAGCAACGTCCCTGGGTCGCCAGTGCCGGCGGCATCTCGGTCATCGACCCGGCAAGCCGCCATGTGCGGGTCATGAGCCAGCGCGATGGACTGAGCGCCAGCGCCTTCAACCAGCGGGCGGCGGCGCGAATGGCGGACGGCTCGCTGCTGTTCGGCGCACCCGACGGGCTGATCGTCCTGCAACCCGATGTCCTGCTCGGGCGGCTGAGCCGCGCCCGTCCGGGACCGTTGATCGTCAGCTCGGCGGATATCGACGGTCACGCATTGGCCGTGGACTCGGCCGTCAAATCGCTCTCGCTGCGCTGGGGTGCGGACGGGCGCACCCTGCGCATCGGTTTTGCCCTGGCCGATTATGACGCGCCGGAGACGATCCGCTATAGCTATCGCCTGGACGGATTCGACCGGACATGGATGACGGTGCCAGCGGGGACGCCCGCCAGCGCGACCTATACGAACCTTCCGGCGGGCACCTACAACCTGGAACTCCGGGCCTATGTTCCGGGGCTGGGCGCGCGGATGGTCGAGCGTCGCGTCGAGATCACCGTCGATCCGCAATGGTATGAAAGCTGGCTCGGACGGATCGGCTTGGCCATGCTGTTCCTCTTGCTGCTGGGTGCGACCTTCTGGCTCGTTACGGCCGTCGTTCGCCGTCGCGCGCGAATGCTCGAAACCATGGTCGAGGAGCGGACCAGCGCACTGCGCGCCGCGAATGAGCAACTCGACCGCCTGGCCAGCACCGATCCGCTGACCGGGCTGGCCAATCGCAGGACCCTGATGGCGGCGCTGCAGGATGCGCGCGACCGGGCAATTGCGGAGGACGGCTACTTTACCTTCGCGCTCCTGGATATCGATCATTTCAAGCGGATCAACGACGGCTATGGCCATGGCGCTGGCGACGAAGTGCTGGTGCGTATGGCAGCCCGTCTGCTGAAGGGCGTAAGGTCGAACGACGTCGTGGCGCGCTATGGCGGCGAAGAGATCGCGATCCTCTTTCCCGCCGCGACGCTCGATAGCGCGACGGGCATCGTCGAACGCTTGCGGCAGGAAATCGCCAGCACGCCGCTGCTGGTTGGCAACCAGGCGATCACCGTCACCTTCAGCGCGGGCGTGACGGAGTGGCGTCCGTGCGAAGACGTGGCGGCCATGATCCGCCGTGCCGACGACGCACTCTACGAAGCGAAGCGCAGCGGAAGGGACCGGGTCGCGCGGGCGGCCTGATCCGGAACCCGTGCACGCCCGACAGCATTGAATGGACATGACGATGAACGACAGCGCCGATACCGCCCCATCGCTCGTTCGGAGCGGTCGTCTGGTCCGCCGGGGCGGTGCCTTTGTGCTGGAAGGCGATGACGGCAGGCATCTGGAACTGCGTCTGATGCGGGTTCCCGTCGATCATGTCGGCAAATCGGTCGCGGTGACCGGCCACCTGCTGACCCCCGATGTAATGGAGGTCCACGGCGTCAGGGGCGCCTGAACGGGATCAATGCGCCTTCGCTGGGGATCAGGTGCAGCACGCCCACGATGGCCGCACCGATGATAAGGCCGACAATGGCCGAGCCGATCGCGCCGACCAGCCACTCCGCCACCGCGCCACCGACGGGCAGCGCCTCACCCGCGTGATGCGCGGTGCCGTGGATCAGATGGGGCAGGGTGGTCAGCCCGAATTCCTCCATGCCGTGGACGATGATCCCGCCCCCGACCCAGACCATCGCGGCAGTACCGACGATCGCCAGCACGCGCAGCACGACCGGCATCGCCTTGACCAGGCCACGCCCGATCGCTTGCGCGGTCGCATTGTCGCGCCCGGCCAGATGCAGACCGATATCGTCCATCTTCACGATGGCGGCGACCACGCCGTACACGCCCACGGTGATCGCGATGCCGACCAACGCCAGGGCAATGGCCTGGGTGCCGATCGACAGGTCGGGCAGTTCCGACAGGGCGATGGCCATGATCTCCGCCGACAGGATCAGGTCGGTGCGGATCGCGCCGGACACCTGGCGCTCTTCCAACTGCTTGGCGTCGACCGGCGCGGCATCCTCCGCCTCGGCATGATGGCCGGTGAGCGTTTCAAGGATCTTCTCGCTCGCCTCGAAGCACAGGAACGCGCCGCCCGCCATGAGGATCGGCGTGATCGCCCAGGGCGCGAAAGCGCTGAGCAGCAGGGCGGCAGGCAGCAAAAAGATCAGCTTGTTGCGCAACGAGCCCAGCGCGATCTTGCCGATGATCGGCAGTTCGCGCTGCGGCGCCAGCCCGACGACATATCGCGGGGTGACGGCCGTGTCGTCGATGACCACGCCCGCCGCCTTCGCACCCGCTCGCGCCGAAGCACCCGCGACATCGTCCAGCGACGCCGCCGCCAGCTTGGCGATCGCCGCCACGTCGTCCAGCAATGCGACCAGACCACCAGCCATCGACCCGTATCTCCCTAAACCCTGTTATCCCGTGCCTAGAGGCTCCTTGGGGGCGATGCACGGAAAAATGACGAGTGCGTCATGTCATCCATGTTGCGTCGCGCCAGACCTCGCTCAGATGAGCGAGCAGGGCGGGTACCGCCGGGGGCGCCCCCGCCGCCGCATGGACTGCCCAGATGCCGACCGCTGCCGAGCCTTCATGAGCCGGTAGGATGCGGACCAGCCGGCCATCCGCCAAGGCATCGCCAACATCCCATAATGAGCGAAGCGCAATCCCCGCGCCGCCCAGGACCAGTTCGCGCACCACCTCGCTGGATGGGGTTTCGACACGGCTCTCGCCGTTCACCGTCGCCCCCGTCAGCCGCCAGGGGAACTGGCCTTGCGCGGCAAGCAGCGCATGGTCGGCCAGATCGGCGATGTTTTGGGGCGTCCCGGCTCGGGCAAGATAAGCGGGGCTCGCACACAGAACCCGCCGATTGTCGGCCAGTCGATGCGCTTCCAGACCGGAAGGCGGCGTCGCGGTGATCCGGATCGCGAGGTCGATGCCGCCGTCGATCACGTCGATGAAATCGTCGGTCAGATCGAGCCGAAGCCGGATCGCCGGATAGCGGTCGAGAAAGGGGGTGAGATACGGCGCGATCCACATCCGCCCGAACGAGGTCGGTGCGCTTACCCAAAGCGGGCCCGCAGGACCGCCGCCATTCTGCGTCGCCCGAGCCTCCGCCGCGCGAAGCCCGGCGATCAGCGGTGCTACTTCCATATGGAAGGCGGCCCCGGCCGTGGTCGGGGCCAGACGACGGGTCGTACGGTGGAGCAGCCGCACACCCAAACGGCGCTCCAGCCGGGCGATCCGTTTCGACACCATGGCGGGCGACAGCCGCCAAAGACGAGCCGCGCTCGCCAGACTGCCCTCACGAACGACATCGACGAACAACGCAATGTCGGGGTCCATTCGTTCCTCCAGCGATCGACAGCTATTCGATTATGCCGACTACCGGAACAAATGGCGATGCTCTATCATCCCGACCACAGGGCAAGAGGAGAGTTTCGATGCTTGAGGAGCGCCGCATGATCGACCGCCACGGCCTGTCCGTTGCTCCCGCGCTCGTCCGCTTTCTGGAGGAGCATGCACTGCCCGGCAGTGGCATCGATCCGGATCGTTTCTGGGCCGGGATGGCCGATATCGTCACCCGCTTCGCCCCCGAGAACGACGCGCTGCTCCGTCGCCGCGATGCGCTGCAGGCGCAGATCGATGACTGGTATCGACAGGCCGGCGCGCGCGACGGAGTAGCGCAGCGGGCGTTCCTGACCGAGATCGGCTATCTGGTTCCCGAGCCCGCGCCCTTCACCATCGCGCCGGACGATGTGGATGAGGAAGTCGCGTCGCGCGCCGGGCCGCAGCTGGTCGTCCCGATGCTCAATGCACGCTTCCTGCTCAATGCCGCCAATGCCCGCTGGGGCAGCCTGTATGACGCGCTCTACGGCACCGACGCCATCGCGCCGGTTTCGGGGACGACGGACTATGACCCGGAGCGCGGCGCGGCGGTGATCCGTTGGGCGCGTGGCTTTCTGGACGAGGCCCTGCCTATTGCTGGGGGCTGGGACGCGGTGCCCGACCTTGCCACCGCCGTCGAGCGGCTTGAGGATCCATCGCTGTTCCGGGGGCGGAGCGAGAAGGGCTGGCTGTTCCGCCATCATGGCCTGCATATCGAAGTCATGGTCGATACCGACCACCCGATCGGCCGTACCGACCGGGCCGGGATCGCGGACGTCGTGTTGGAGTCGGCACTCACCACCATCTGCGACCTGGAGGACTCGGTTGCGGCGGTGGATGCCGAGGACAAGGTTGCGGGCTATGCCAACTGGCTCGGCCTGATCGACGGCACGCTGTCGGCTCGGGTCGAGAAGGGCGGCCGCTCCATCACGCGAACGCTTGCCGCCGATCGCGAGTATCGCGCACCCGACGGCACTGCCTTCGCGCTGCCCGGACGCAGCCTGTTGTTCGTCCGCAATGTCGGCCATCTCATGACCACGCCCGCGCTCCAACTGGCGGACGGTGGCGAAGCGCCCGAGGGTATCCTCGACGCGATCGTCACCAGCCTGATCGCGATGCGGCGCGGTGGCTCGATCTATATCGTCAAACCCAAGATGCACGGGCCGGAGGAAGCCGCTTTCGCCGACCGTCTGTTCGACGCCGTCGAGGACATGCTGGGCCTGGCGCGCCATCGCATCAAGATCGGCGTGATGGACGAGGAACGGCGTACGTCAGCCAATCTGGCCGCGTGTATCCATGCGGTAAGAGACCGGATTGTCTTCATCAATACGGGTTTCCTCGACCGTACCGGTGACGAGATCCACACCGCGATGCTGGGCGGCCCGGTGGTGCGCAAGGCGGCGATGAAGGAATGCGACTGGATTGCGGCCTATGAGGATCGCAACGTCCAGATCGGGCTGGCCTGCGGCTTTGCGGGGCGGGCACAGATCGGCAAGGGGATGTGGGCGGCGCCCGATCGGATGGCCGACATGCTCGCTCAAAAGGGTGCGCATCCGCTGTCGGGCGCGTCGACGGCCTGGGTGCCGTCGCCGACCGCAGCCACGCTGCACGCCACCCATTATCACCGGGTCGACGTCGCCGCCCGTCAATCCGAGCGTGCCGCCGAGCCCGTCGCGTCGCTCGAACGGCTGCTCACCCCGCCGATCGCCGAGACGCCCGACTGGTCGCCCGAGGAGATCGCGGCGGAACTCGACAATAATGCGCAGGGGCTGCTCGGCTATGTCGTGCGGTGGATCGATCAGGGCGTGGGCTGTTCCAAGGTCCCCGACCTCCACGATATCGGCTTGATGGAGGACCGGGCGACGCTGCGCATCTCTTCGCAGCATATCGCCAACTGGTTGCATCACGGCATCGTCTCGGCCGATCAGGTTGAGGAGGCGCTGACGCGCATGGCGGCCAAGGTCGATGCGCAGAACGCGGGCGATCCCCTCTACCGGCCTATGGTGAAAGACGGGCTGGCGATGCAGGCGGCGCGCGCGCTGATCTTCGAGGGGCTGGCGCAACCCAATGGCTATACCGAGCCGCTGCTGCACCGCTATCGTGCGAAGGCCAAGTCGAAGGAGATGGCCTGATGCCGCTTTACGCGCTGGAGGAACGCCAGCCGGTCGTTCATGACACCGCCTGGATCGCCCCCTCGGCGGATGTGATCGGCGAGGTGCTACTGGGCGAGCAGGTCAGCCTATGGTTCGGGGCGGTGGTCCGGGCCGATAACGGGCCAGTGCATATCGGCGCGCGGACGAACATTCAGGACGGCGCGGTCCTTCATTCCGATCCGGGAAGCCCGCTGACCATCGGGATGGACTGCACTGTTGGGCACCGCGCGATCCTGCATGGCTGTACGGTGGAGGATGGGTGCCTGATCGGCATGGGCGCGACCGTATTGAACGATGCGGTGATCGGGGCCGGGTCGCTGGTCGGTGCAGGCGCGCTGGTCACGGAGGGAAAGGTGTTTTCGCCCGGCAGCCTGATCGTCGGTGCACCAGCCCGCGCCGTCCGGACACTGGAACCCGACCAGATCATGCGGCTGCGCGCCTCCGCCACAGGCTATGCCGGGCGGGCCGTGCGATATGCTGAAGGGCTGACGCGGCTGGACGCGGGCCTGCCGGGCGAAAACGTTGACGCGCGGACGGGACCTGCCTAGCCAAAGGGGGTGACGCCGCCCACCATCCTGATCGTCGAGGACGATCCCGCCCTCCGCACCCTGACCGCACGCGCGCTTCAGGAGAACGGTTTCGCCGTGAAGCTGGCCAATGCCGCCCCCGAAATGTGGCAGGCGCTGGAGGTCGGGCAGATCGACCTGATCCTGCTCGACATCATGCTGCCCGGCACGAGCGGCATCGATCTCTGCCGCCAGGTTCGCCAGAAAAGCGCGGTTCCCATTATCTTCATCAGCGCCAAGGGCAGCGAGGTCGACCGGGTGGTCGGGCTGGAACTGGGCGCGGACGATTACCTCGCCAAGCCGTTCGGTACCCGAGAGCTGGTCGCGCGCATCCGCGCCGTCCTGCGTCGTGGCGGCCTGGAGAACACGCCGGGCGAGCGCGAGGCCGGGATATTGGGCTTTGACGGCTGGACCGCCAATCTGCCTCGCCGCGAGCTCATGTCGCCCTCGGGCGCACAGGTTGAGCTGACGGGCGCCGAGTTCGATCTGCTCGTTGCCTTTCTCGACAATGCGCAGCGTGTCGTCGCACGCGAGCGGTTGATCGAATTGTCGCGGGCGCGGATCGGGGACAGCTCGGACCGCAGCATCGACGTGCTGGTCAGCCGCCTCCGCCGCAAGCTGTCGGGGGCGGGCGGGGCCGCGCCGATCGTCACGGTGCGCGGCGTCGGCTATATGCTGAACGTGCCGGTGGAACGGCGGTGATCCGCCCTTCGGTCGGCCTGCTCGGCCGGATCGTCGCGATCCTGCTGCTGGCGGTTACGATCGAGTTCGCGATTTCCACCTATCTCTACGAACGCGCCAGCCATGTCTCGGTGCGTGACGACGAAGCCCGGCGGCTAGCTGAGCATCTGATCGTCGCCCGTCGCGTGCTCAACGAACGGCCCGCCGACGAACGTCCGGAGGTGGCGGACGAGTTGACGACCGATCGCTATATCGTCAGCTGGTCACCCGTGGCCCCACCGCGACCGAAGATCGCCCCCGCGATGGACAGCATGCGTCGTCAGATCGTCGACTGGGAACCTTCGCTGGCGGCGACCGACATCCATTTGCGGCTGACCTCGCCGGGGCGGACCTCGGTCGTGTCGGGTGATCTGCGATTGGATGACGGATCGCTGCTGAGTTTCCGGATGCGTGAAGGGGTTCGTACGCTCGACCTCGCACTCGGGCGGGTGCTGCTCGCGCTGATCCCGGCGATTGCGCTGATGCTGCTCAGCGGTGCGCTGATCGGGCGCATCCTGCATCCCTTGCGGATGCTGGCGCGCGCCGCCGACAAGCTGGGCCGGGGGCAAGGCGGGCAGGGGGCCGCGCTGATCGTGCCCGAGCGTGGACCGGGCGAGGTGCGACATGTGACGCGCGCGTTCAACCGGATGCAGGCGCGGATCGGGCGACTGATCGACGAGCGCACCCGCGCGCTGGCGGCGGTCGGGCATGACCTTCGCACTCCGCTGGCCCGTCTGCGGTTGCGCGCGGACTCGATCCGCGACGACGAGGTGCGCGAGGCGATCGGTACCGATATCGAGGAGATGGAGGCGATGGTCTCCTCGCTCCTTGCCTTTCTGGGCGGCGACGGCGATGTCGAGCAGCCCGAGCTGACCGACCTGGCGATCCTGTGCGCCAATCTGGCCGACGACGCCGCCGATCATGGCCGCGACGTGCGTTATGTCGGGCCGGACCATTTCGATTGCCGCCTCCGCCGCTTCGGCATGAAGCGCGCCTTGACCAACCTGGTCGAGAATGCACTCCATTATGGCGAGCATGCGATCATCACCCTGCGTGCCGATCCGGGGTATGATGTGCGTATCCGGGTCGAGGATGACGGACCCGGAATTCCCGACGAATCGCTCGAACTGGTGCTAGAGCCCTTTGTGCGCCTGGATACCGCACGTCGC
Source organism: Sphingomonas sp. Leaf257 (assembly GCF_001422185.1). Classification (NCBI taxonomy): domain Bacteria; kingdom Pseudomonadati; phylum Pseudomonadota; class Alphaproteobacteria; order Sphingomonadales; family Sphingomonadaceae; genus Sphingomonas; species Sphingomonas sp. Leaf257. The sequence goes on along the minus strand of NZ_LMMH01000023.1, from coordinate 163,602 downwards.
CGCGACACGGTGGGATTTGGCCTGGGATTGTCGATCGTCGCCCGCGTGGTCGCGGCGGAGGGCGGCGAACTGACCCTTGCCAACCGCCCCGAAGGGGGGCTTTGCGCCGAAATCCGTCTTCCGCATTGTCGGACATGATTTGTCACGCACTCGCTGCACGGCAGCAAAAAAGGGTGCGTATATCCTGAACCCAGAGGAAGAGACGGCCTCCGCAAAACGGGGCGGCCCCTTCTCTGACGAGTTTAGACAAGTTCAGTCGGGAGAATGACCGATGACGATGGAGTTCGATTTGACCGCACTGGAATTGCAGGGTGCCCTGCTCGTGCTCGCGGTGATCATCACCTTCGCCGCGATCGAGGGCTGGAAGGCCCGCTAACCCGCTTTACTGGTTTCGCAAGGGCTCCTCTGCTGTCCCCTCCGGCATGGGCCTGACCGGAATGGAGCAGGCGGCTCGGCTCAGCGCCGGGTCGCCTGCTCTACGATTTCCAACCGACCGCGGATCGCATTGATCAACTGAGCCGCCGAATAGGGCTTGGTCAGAAGCGCCGCATCCATGTTCGCCGCCTCGGCCGCCATGCCGCCGTCGCCCGTCGCGAAGATGATCGACAGGGTCGGCCGCAACTGCCGCGCCCGCCGCGCCAGCTCCACGCCCGACTCACCCGGCAGGTTCAGGTCCGTCACCAGAACGTCGATCTGTGCCGTCTGAAGCGCGGTCATCGCTTCCTCCGCCGTGACGGCGTGAACCACCACGAAGCCCGCATCCTGAAGCGTCTCGGCGGTGTTGGCACGGATCAGGTCATCGTCCTCGACCAACAGGATCGTGCGGCCGTCGTGCATGGGCTGCGCCGCAGGTTCGCTCGACTGCATGTCCCGCGACGGACCGGAACCCTCGGCCTTCGGCATCTGGCGCTGCCGCTGATTGGCGAGCACGTGCCGGAACTTCCGGGCCAGCGCCTCGCGGGTATAGGGCTTGGACAGCAGCTCGACACCCTTGTCCAGCCGCCCGCCATGGACGATCGAATTCTCGGTATAGCCCGAGGTGAAGAGAACAGCGATGTCGGGAAGCCGTTCGCGGGCCTTGCGGGCCAGTTCCGGGCTCTTCAGCGTGCCGGGCATCACCACGTCGGTGAAAAGGATATCGATCGGGATACCGCTCTCGACGACGCTCAGCGCGCTTTGGGCATCGACCGCCTTCAGAACCCGGTATCCCAAGTCGGACAGCAGCTCGACGACGGTGGCGCGAACTTCGGCATCATCCTCGACGACCAGCACGGTTTCGGTACCGCCGGTGATCGGCCCGGTATCGACGGCAACCTCGACATCCTCCGCTTCCATGGCACGCGGCAGATAGAGCTTGATCGTGGTGCCGTGGCCGACCTCGGAATAGATTTTCACATGGCCGCCCGACTGTTTGACGAAGCCATAGACCATCGACAGACCCAGGCCCGATCCCTTGCCCTCGCTCTTGGTCGAGAAGAAGGGTTCGAAGACCTTGTGGATGATGTCGTCGGACATGCCGCTGCCGGTGTCGGACACGGCCAGCATGACATATTGGCCCGGCGTCACCTCGTCATGCGTGCGGGCATAGTCATCGTCGAGATGGGCGTTGCCGAGTTCGATGGTCAGCTTGCCCTGGCCGTCCATCGCATCGCGCGCGTTGATCGCAAGATTCAGCAGCGCATTCTCGATCTGCGCCGGATCGATGAAGGTGTTCCAGAGACCCCCGCCGACGATCGTCTCGATCTCCACGCCCTCACCGATGGCGCGGCGGAGCATGTCGTCCATGCCCTGCACGAAGCGGGTGACGTTGACGACCTTGGGCTCCAGCGCCTGACGCCGCCCGAAGGCGAGCAGCTGCGAGGCCAGCTTCGATCCGCGCGACACGCCCGCCATCGCGTTGGCGACGCGCTGTTCGGCGCGCTGGTTGCCCGCAACGTCCTTGCCCAGCAGCTGAAGATTGCCCGACACGACCTGAAGCAAGTTGTTGAAATCATGCGCGACGCCGCCGGTCAGCTTGCCGATCGTTTCCATCTTCTGCGCCTGGGCGAGCTTCATCTCGGCCTGACGGCGTTCGGCGATCTCCTCGATGACGCGGCTTTCCAGCGTTTCGTTGAGCTGGCGAAGCTGCGCTTCGGCACGTTCACGGTGATGGACCTGACGGGCGAGCAGCGTGGCCTGATCGCGCAGGGCCTGTTCAGCGGCTCGCTGCTCGGTGATGTCGGTATGGACGCCGACCCATTCGATCAGCTCGCCATCGGCCGCGATGATCGGCAGGCCACGGATCGCAAACGTCCGCCATTCCCCGTCATGGCGACGGACGCGATGTTCGTGGATGAACATCCCCTTCGCAGCAACCGCCTCGTTCCATGCCACGACCGAGGCGGCGGCGTCGTCGGGGTGGACGGCGTTCGACCAGCCGAAGCCCTGATACTCGTCGAATGTCTGCCCGGTGATCGCCGCCCAGCCTGGCTGCTCGCCAACCATCCGGCCGTCGGCGCTGTTGGTCCAGAGCACACCGTGCACCGCATCCATTGCGGCCCGGAAACGCCGGTTGCTGCGCTCGATCGCCTCGGCATGGCGGGTCCGCTCATCGACGTCGAAGACCAGGATATGGAAACCGATCACCTCGCCATCATCGTTACGGCGCGGGATATAACGGGTTTCGGCCCGGCGTCGGCTCCCGTCGCGGTGATGCAGGTGCACGTCGGCGACGATGGCTTCCCCGGCCAGCGCTCGCTCGATCAGCGGGCGACGCTCGGCATAATCCTCTGCGGTCAGCACGTCGCTGAGCCGCTGGCCCAGCATTCCCTCGGGATCGGTGCCCAGAAACTCGCGGTAATAATCATTGGCGAAGCGATAGCGTTCTTCGCGATCGACAAAGGCGACGAGCACGGGCAGCGAGTCCGTGATGATCCGCAGTTCCGCCTCGCTCTCGGCCAACCGCCGTTCGGCGGCGACGCGGCCGGTATTCTCGACGACGGTGCACATCACGCCGCCGACCTTGCCGCATTCGAGATAGACGGGGGTATAATAGAGGTCGAATACGACCTCCTCCTCTATACCTGCGCGCGTGACGATCAGCGCCTGGTCGCGATAGGCGATGTCCTCTCCGCGGAAGCCACGGTCCAGGATGTCACGGTTCCAGTCCCAGATTTCGGGCCAGACGTCCGGAACCAGCCCGCCGAACGCCTCCGGGTGGCGCGGCCCGGCGATACTGCGATAGGCGTCGTTGTAGATCATGACATGAGCCGGGCCCCACATCAGCACCTTCGCGATCGGCGAATGGACGATGTTGGCAACCGTCGTGCGCAAAACGCTAGGCCAGCCGCCGATCGAACCCAGCGGGCTTGCCGACCAGTCGATGTCCCGCACCCGCTGGCCGCACTCACCCCCGCCGATCAGCCAGGTGTCGACGTCCGACACCGGCCCATCGGTCCGCATCCGCTCGATCGCGGCGAGCAGCAGCGCCTGTTCGTCGGGAAAGTCGCCCGCATCCACGGCTTCGGCAACATATCGTTCGAGCTGCGGCGGGAGCGACAGCATTCGCGACAGGGGAGTCATCATGGGTTGACGCATGGGTAAGCTGTACCGTCAAGTCAATCGGCGACGGCACCGATCGCGTTGATTTGTATCACTTTGCCTATCATGGCGGTCATGACCGCCCGGTTAATGGCTGGGGGTGGTGCGGCTCCAGGATCAGGGTCGAGCCCTCGACCCGCCAGCTTTTCAGGCGCGACAGGAAGTTCATGCCCAGCACGTCGGTTTCGCCGAACGCGGGCGAGACGACCACCGGCACCTTGTCGGCACGAATGGTGCCGATGCGCAGCGAGTCGACACGCGCCGTTTCCGCCCGGATCATCCCGTTGGCGGTGTTGAGCACGACCGGGAAGGCGGGCATGCTGGCCTTCAGGCCAGCCGCCTGTGCCGTTGCGCTCGACAGGGCGGTCAGCGTCGCGCCACTGTCGACCAGCATCCGCCGGTTGACGCCGTTGACGGTGACGCGCGCCCAGAAATGGCCGTTCGGTGCCATGCGGATACGCACCGTGTCCCCGACGACGCTCTGGTCCTGCAAATTCAGGATCTGCATCGCGCGCTGGATATAGGGGTCGAATTGCTGGCGTTGCTGTAGCAGGACGAACAATAATCCGCCGAGCAAAAGCCAGGACAACAAGCTGATCGCCACCCGCAAGATCGGCACGCGGCGAGCGATGATGCCCGCCAGCACGACGGCAAGGACGACGGCCAGCAGGGGTAGGGGGACGCCCAGATCGGCAAACATTGTGGTTCCATTCCTTCGTCCTCCCATATGGGAAGGGCGAGGGCCGGGACATAGAGGCGTCCGTCTTTACCGTTGCTGACCGTGCGGGATCAGCCCTGTTCGGTCATCCCGACTTCGGATGCGCTGAATCGACGGCCGCCATACCAGCGGCGAAAACTTCCATCCGGTTGGCGGAAATAACGCGAGCCTTCATGAAGAACTGGTGCGCCCAGTGACCGATAGGCCGCCCAGATTCCATAGACCATGGCAACCAGCGCCAGGACCTTGATCCACTCCATCGACTCGCCCTTTATCTATTATGAGTCGAGGCTCGCCGTTGTTGTGGTCAATATCAAGTAAATACGTCGCTGCATCGCAGTAGTTTTATGCTGCAATGCCGTATTCAATCGCCCATGGGCCGACTGAGCCACGGAAAATTCTTTAAGCCAAAGCGGCGTGGCCGTTCCGCCGCCCGTGTGATGCCGATCCGCGTGCCGACCACGACCGGCGCAGCGTTCGGCGTTCCCGTCAGCGCGAAAGGGGACTCCAGAAGCGACGCGCCGTTCAGGCTCAGGTCGATGCCAAGGGCGCTGCACAATTTGCCGGGTCCCGAACAAAATTGTCTTATCGGAAGCCCGGAACCACGCCGTTCCTGCATGACATCCAGACCATGCAGGGGCTCCAAAGCCCGGATCAAGACAGCGCTGCCCGAAGTACCGCATACGACATTCAGGCAGTGATGAAGGCCATAGATGCGATACACATACGCGTGGCCGACCGGTCCGAACATCGCCGCGTTCCGCGCCGTTCGCCCCGCAAAACTGTGCGAGGCGGGGTCGGCCGCGTCATAGGCTTCCGTTTCGACGATCACCCCGCCGACGCCGTCGACGGTGAGCGTGACGCCGATGAGCGCGCGCGCCACGTCTTCCACATCGCCTTGGTAGAAGCCGAGGGGGAGCGGTGTCATTTCTCTCCCGCGCGTAGATCGTACCAGACCGGTCCGTCTGCCAGAAGGTCGCCGAGACGCAGCATTACGTCATCACGGACGACGGCCGTATCGCGCCAGTCGATGGTGCCGCGCTCGTCCATCAACGGCTCAAGTCGCAAACCGAAGACACAGGTCAGGACGGCCTCACCGTGCCGCCGCTCAAAGGCGATGACCCGGTCGCGACCATGGCCCGTGACGGCAAGCGGATGATAGGTGCCGTGCGTGAACAGGTCGGGATGCTGGCGACGCAGGCCTAGCAGTTCGGCCATGAGCTTCTGCTTGGGCGCAGACCCGTCGCCCAAGGCCGCCTCCCGCGCAGAATAGTCGACGGGGCGGCGATTGTCGGGATCGACCAGGCTCAGATCGGCGAACTCCGTCCCCTGATAGCAGTCCGGCACACCCGGCACCGTATAGCGCAGCGCGACCTGGACGAGCGAATTCGCGTCGGCGGCCGGACGGATGCGATGGAGGAGTGCGGCCATTCCTTCCCGGAAATCCGTGCCTTCGTCGCCATCGATCAACGTCTTCGCAAGATGGTTGCAGAGCGCCTCATAATCGGTGTCGGGGTCTTCCCACGACGAACGAATCTTGGCCTCCCGCAACGCCTTTTCCTGCCAAGCGGCAATCCGTTCGGCGAAGTCGCCCAATTCGCTGGGCTCGGGCCAGGTCCCGACCAGCGTCTGGATCAGCATGTACCAGTCGGCCGGATCGACCCCTTCGGCAAGGTCCAGCGTCTGCATCCGCCACGCCTCGACCTGACGTCGCCAATCCTCCGGCATCGCGCTCAGGACCGCCAGTCGGGCGCGGACATCCTCTCCACGTTTATGGTCATGAGTCGCGGTGGTCAGCATCGCCAGCGGAAAGCGATCCGCACGGCCCTTCATCCGGTCATGAAAGGCTGCGATCGACAGGCTGAGCCGCGCTGCGTCGAACCCGACATCGTTGCGAGAGAGCAAGGTCGCATGACGATAAAAGGCGGTGTCCTCGACCGCCTTGGCCGCGATGGGGGCCGAAAGCTGCTGAAAACGCCTGACCGCTTCTCCAAGCAGTTCGCGATCACCAGGACCGGACCCTGCCAGCCATTCCAGCATCTGGTCGACGACAAAAGCCTCTCCGGGGGGCAATAGCGGCTCCACCCGTTCGCGCGCCATTCGGCGGATGGCTGCATCGGACGAAGGCGCATCAGGGCCATAGGTTCGATAGACCGGAAAGACCCAGAGCAGACGCTCGATCGCCCGGCGCAGCATCGGGGTGGTGATCGCCCCATCCAGTTTCGGGCCAGAAGCGGTCAGCGCTGCGAAGGCCGAGACGCACTGGTCCAGCTGTCCGGCGAATTGCCACGCGAGCAGGTCCTGTCGCGCCTGGAGTTCCTCCGGCGCGAACTGATCCGAACGGCCGCTCAATTGTGCCCAGAGCTCGGCGAGTGGCCTGGTGCCCTCGGGCGCGTGGAGCAGGGCCGATACCTCCTCCATGAAGTCATAGCCGCTGGTGCCGTCGACGCCCCAATCATTGCCCATGGGCTCGTCGGCCGCGAGGATCTTCTCGACGACGATATAGGCGCGGTTGCCATCGTCCCGCGTGATGGCGTCGAAGCGCGCGCGCAGCTTGCGGCAATAGCCGATCGGGTCGGTCAGTCCGTCGACATGGTCGATCCGGACGCCATCGATCAACCCTTGCTCATATAGCCGGAAATAAAGGGCGTGGGTTTCCTCAAAGACCTGATCGTCTTCGACGCGCAGCCCCGCCAGGTCGTTGATCGTGAAGAAGCGCCGCCAGTTGAGTTCGTCGTTCGATACCCGCCACGACGCCAGGCGATAATGCTGGCGGTCGAGCAAGGCCGCAAGCGTCTGCGTCTCGGCCCCGTCCTGATCCTCATCCCGGATCGGCAGACGATGCTCGCCATAGGCGACGACCTCGGCACGGCCGTCGCGGCGCTCGACGACGATCTGACCGTCCGCCAACACCTTGTTCAGCGGATCGCCGAGGATCGGCAGGACGAGCTTGCGGGACCAGTCGATGTCGAAAAAGCGTGCGAAGCGGCTTGCCTGACCTTTGGCCAGCACGTCGTTCCACCAGCCATTGCCGCCGCCCGCCACGCCCATATGATTGGGCACGATGTCGATGATGACCCCCATGCCGCGTGCCCTGGCGGCCTCGGCGAGGGGCCGGAAGGCTTCTTCGCCGCCCAGTTCCGGATTGATCCGCGTCGGGTCGATGACGTCGTATCCGTGCATCGATCCAGCCGCCGCCGTGGTGATCGGCGAGGCATAGACATGGCTGATCCCCAGCGTGTCGAGATAGGGCAGCAGGGCTTCCGCTCGGGCAAAGGGGATGTCCTTGTGGAACTGAAAGCGATAGGTGGCGCGCGGCGTCATGGGCGACGTCCTTCGATAAAGCGGGTCAGCGGGCGTTGAGTATGGCGATGCGCGTCGCGACCTCGGGCGTGGCAAGCGAGCGATCGAGCGTATCGGGCAGGCGGCGACGCCAATTCGGATGCTCGTCGATGGTGCCGGGGAGATTGGGCTGCTCGTCCAACCCCAGCAGATCCTCGACCGGCACGATGGCCAGCGGACACGGCGTTTCCGCGACGGCGGCGATGGCGGCATCGACCGCGGCGGCGGGTTCGTCGGGCTCCGGGGCGCCGTTGCCGATTGTTTGCCATAGGGCGGTGCGTTCCCGGGCACGATCGGCGCTGTCATCCGGCGAGACGGGCCGCCCGGCGATCCGCGCGCGCCATTCCAGATCGCGGCCCTTCCACCATCCTGCAACGGTCGCGATGTCGTGGGTCGCGGTCATCGCGATCGCCTGCTCGCTCCACGTCTCGGGCGGAAGGAACGCGCCGTCCGCATCCCGCTCGAACGGCAGGACGCGCATGCCGAGCATTCCGGCCTTCGCCATGATGTCGCGAAAGCCGGGCGGCACGGTGCCCAGGTCCTCGCCGATCACGATCGCGCCGCGCCCCTGATTGGCCCGATGCGCCTCGATCCGCAGGATGCGCAGCATGTCGGCAAAGGGCATCGCCAAATACGCACCCTGATCGGCCGGAGCGCCGTCCGGCACGACCCAAAGGCGACATAGCCCCAACGCATGGTCAATGCGGATGCCGCCAGCATGCGCGAAAACCGCACGCAGCGTATCGATGAACGGCGCAAAACTCTGCCGCCGCAGCGCGAAGGGCGACAGCGCGGTGATCCCCCAATTCTGGCCATCGGGGCCGAGCGGATCGGGCGGGGCACCGATCGACAGGCCGCTCAGCAACTCGCCGCGTCGGCTCCAGCCGTCCGCGCCGTTCGTGGCAACGCCGATGGCGAGGTCGGCGATCAGTCCGATCGCCATGCCATTGCCCCGCGCCGTGTCCGCCGCGTCGCGAAGCGCCCGGTCGGCCCACCATTGGGCAAAGGCGTAGAAGCGAATGGCGTCGACATGCTCGGCGGCAAAACGCGCGACCGCTTCGCTGCCGGGATCGCGATATTCTTCCGGCCAGTCAGGCCAGCCGCCCGCCCGGTCGCGGCCATGGAAATAGGCATGGAGCGCATCGAACCGCGCCTGCGATTCCAGCCGTTCGCCGCCCTCCGCCCGCCAGCGTTCGAAGGCTTGGCCTTGCACCTCGTCGAGCTGATCGTAAACGATGCGCAGGTCCCGCATCCGATCCGGCGCGGCGCTTTGCCAGTCGATCAGGGCAGGGGTGTCAGGCACCGGCTCGCCACCCGGGGCCAGCCAGACGTTGCGGAACAACCGGCTGGACGGGGCATAGGGACTGAAGCGCGCGGCGTCGGCGGGGAACAGCGCATGGACGGGGCTGACCGCCAGAGCGGCGGCACCGGCTCGGCCCAGCGACTTGGCGGCGCCTGCTAGACTGGCGAAATCGCCAAAGGCACCACCACCTTCGCGCAAGGATGGTATCTGAACGGCGCTGCCCCAGTGCCTGCCCGACGGTGGGGCCGGACAGCGGGGCGGGGCGATGGCGACCGTCCATTGCCGATCGCCCTGTTCCAGCCGGTGATAGCCGGGCTGGAGAATGGCCGGCAGCATTTGGCCCTGGACCGAAAGCGACACCGTTTCACCACCCTCCAGCGTCAGCAGCGCTGTCCCGTCACGGCAGATGTCGGGAAGGGGGATTTGCTCGCCGAGTTCACCCGAGACGAACACGGGCTCGCCGACATCGGTATCAAGCCGATCCAGGATCGCCGCCAGCGCCTCGTCGGAAACGGTCTGGTCCTGTCCCTTGGCGTCCTGCCAGTGACGTGACAGCCCGGCGGCTTCGGCGCGGGTGTGGAGGTCGCTCATTCGGCGATCCATGCGGCGAAGCGATCGCCTTCCTGGTAAATCAACTGGCCTTCATCCGCGGCGATCGCCTCGGGCGCTTCGCCCAGATCGATCAGGATGGTCAGCGTCGCGCCATCAGCCATGCGCCAGCGCGCCTTGACCCGTGCGGGCCCGATCACATCGGCCGCCAGACCCACCGCACCCTTCAAGCGCGGCATGATATGCACCTGCCGGAGCGCAAGCAGTTCGCGGTATAGCGCACGCCACTCCCCGGCCTGGGGACCGGGCTCGGGGATCGAGCTGTCGAAAGTGCTGCGGGCATTGGGGTCAGGAATGCGTTGACGCGCTTCCTCGTCGGCGAATGCGTCGAACTTGGCGAACTCGCGTCGGCGCCCTTCACGAACCGCATCGGCCAGTTCGTCATGGAAGTCGGTGAAAAACAGGAACGGGCTTTCGCTTCCCTCATCCTCGCCCATGAACAGCAGCGGGATTTGCGGACCGAGCAGCAGCAACGCGGTCGCCGCGCGGAGCCGCTCGCGATCGGTCAGGCGGATCAGCCGGTCGCCCATCGCCCGGTTGCCGACCTGATCATGGTTCTGCAGAAAGGCGACAAAGGCCGTGCTGGGCAGATCGCCCGATGGTTTGCCACGAGGCTTGCCGTCATGATTGGGCGATCCTTCACCCTGATAGATGAAACCCTCTTTCAGGCAGCGCGCCAACCGCTCGGCCGCATGATCGGCGAAGTCGCCATAATAGGCGCTGGTCTCTCCGGTCAGCAGGACGTGCAGGACGTTGTGGAAATCGTCGTTCCACTGGGCGTCATAACAACCGGCGCGCAGGCGATCGGCGTCGTTCTTCTCATTCTCCAGCACCAGATGGACGTGCCGTTCGGGCAGGGCAGTGCGAATCTCGCTCGCCATCCGGTCGAGGAAGCCGTCATTCTCGATGGCGTGAACCGCATCGAAGCGTAAGCCGTCGATGCGATAATCGCGCAGCCACATCAGGGCATTGTCGACAAAGAAACGGTGTACCGGATCGGCATCGACCGCCACCGCGCCGCCCCAGGGCGTGTCGACCTCCTTGTGGAAGAAGGCGCTGGCATAGGCATTCAGATAATTTCCGTCCGGCCCGAAGTGATTATACACCACGTCGAGGAAGACAGAGAGGCCAAGGCCATGCGCCGTGTCGACCAGCGTCTTCAGTTCGGCGGGTGAGCCATAGGGCTCGGCCACGGCATAGGGCAGGACACCGTCATAGCCCCAGTTGCGGGTGCCGCCGAATGCGTTGACCGGCATCAGCTCGATCGCGGTGATCCCAGAAGCCGCGATGGCGGGCAGCTTCTGTCGAATGCCCTCGAAGCCACCCAGCGTCCCGGCATGGACTTCGAGCAGCACCGTTTCCTCCCATGGCCGCCCACGCCATTCCGTGGCGCTCCAGGCAAAGGCCGGGTCGACCACCACGCTCCAGCCATGGACACCGCCCGCCTGAAGCCGGGAGGCGGGGTCGGGCACCGCCAACTCCTTGTCCAGGCCGAAGCGATAGCGGCTTCCCGCGGCGGCTGGGGCGGTGGCGGAAAACCATCCCTCTTCGTCGCGATCCATCGACACCGAGGGCGCGCCGTCGATCTCCAGCGTCACCGCGTCACGATCCGGCGCCCAGAGCCGGAACAGCGTATCCGCGCCCTCGCGCAGTTCAGGCCCCCAGTTCGTCATGCCTCGACCGTGTCCCGCCAGGTGATGAGCACCGCGCTCTGCGGTCCGACCTCATAGCTGTCGCCGATCTCGACCTCGCCCTGTTCGGGCTTGGCACTGTCGATCAGGACGGTGCGCGCGGCATGGGGCGGGGGCAGGGTGAAGGTGATCGGATCAGGCGAGGCATTGAGCAGCAGCGAAACCGCCTCGACGCCGCCGTCCTCGGTCGCGGACGCGCGCCGCATCATCAGGGCACGACCCTCGGGATTATCCCAATCCTCGGGGCTCAGCTGCTCGCCGCGCTCGTCCCACCATTCGATGTCGTTGATGCCATGGCCGGGCGTGTCCTGCCCATAGAGGAAGCTGGGCGAGCGCAGAACGGGATAGCGGCGGCGCAATTCGGCCAGCCGCGCGGTGAAGGCGATCATCCCCTCACCCTCGTCCGATGCGGCAGCCTTCCAGTCGAGCCAGCTGATCTCGTTATCCTGGCAATAGGCGTTGTTGTTGCCGTGTTGCGTACGTCCGAACTCGTCGCCCGCCACGATCATCGGCGTGCCCAGCGAGGCAAGCAGGGTCGTCATCATCGAGCGCATCACACGGCCACGCGCCGCCTTGATATTCTCGTCGTCGGTCGGCCCCTCGGCACCCCAGTTGCGCGAGTAGTTCTCCGAATGGCCGTCGCGATTGTCTTCCTTGTTCGCTTCGTTGTGACGCTGTTCGTACATGACGGTATCGGCCAGGGTAAAACCGTCATGGGCGGCGAGCATGTTGAGGCTGGCCCAGGGACGCCGCGCGCGACGGTCGAACAAGTCTCCCGAGCCCGACAGCCGTGCCGCCAGATCGCCGCGCTGGCCGGAGTCACCGCGCCAGAATTTGCGCACCGTGTCGCGATACTTGTCGTTCCATTCCGAAAAGCCCGGCGGGAAATTACCTAGCTGATAGCCGCCCGGCCCGACATCCCATGGCTCGGTCAAGAGCTTGAGGCGCCCGAGCACCGGGTCCTGCCGCAGCACGTCGAAAAACGCCGCGCCCGGATCGAAACCCGTCGCCTCGCGGCCCAAGGTCAGGCCGAGGTCGAAGCGGAAGCCGTCGATCCCGAAGCTCGTCGCCCAATAGCGCAGCGAGTCCGTCACCATCTGGATCACCCGCGCCTTGGACAGGTTCAGTGTGTTGCCGGTGCCGGTATCGTTGATCGTATAGCGCGGCTGATCCTGGACCAGTCGGTAATAGCTGGCATTGTCCAGCCCGCGCCACGACAGAGTCGGCCCCTTCTCCGACCCCTCGCAGGTGTGGTTGTAGACGACGTCGAGAATGACCTCGATCCCCGCCTTGTGCAGCTTGTGGACCGCGCGACGCAGCTCGTCCTGGGTATCGGTCGCGAAATAGGCCTGCTCGGGCGCGAAGAAGCCGAGGGTATTGTAACCCCAATAATTGCGCAGGCCCTTTTCCTGAAGGAAACGGTCCTGAGTGAAGCTGTGGATCGGCAGCAGTTCGATCGCGGTGACGCCGATCCGCTTCAGATGCTTGATGACCGCCGGATGGCCGAGCCCCGCATAGGTGCCCCGCTCACGCGGAGGAACCAGTTCCATCAGCTTGGTTAGGCCCTTCACATGGGCCTCATAGATGACCGTTTCCGACCAGGGCGTGTTCGGCTTCACGTCGCGGGACCAGTCGAAATGATCGTCGACCACCACGGCCTTGGGCATGGCGGCGGCGCTGTCGCGCTTGTCGAAGCTCAAATCCTCTTTCTTCGACCGGATCTGATAGCCATGCAGCGCGTCGGTCCACTTGATCTCGCCGTGCAGCTTGCGCGCATAGGGGTCGAGCAGCAGCTTGTTCGGGTTGAAACGATGCCCGGCCTCCGGCTCGTAGCGACCATGTGCGCGATAGCCGTAGAGCAGACCCGGCCCGACATCGGGCAGATAGCCGTGCCAAACCTCGTCGGTGCATTCGGGGAGCGTGTAGCGCTTGAGCTCACGCTTCCCCTGGGGGTCGAAGATGCACAGCTCGATCCGGTCGGCATTGGCGGAAAAAACGGCAAAATTGACCCCTTCGCCGTCGAAGCTGGCACCCAACGGATAGGCGGAGCCGGGCAGAATCTGTTCGGGCAAATCGGTCAAAGGGGCTCTCCGGCAAAAGTCGAACGACTATGCGTCTGGCAGTTTTGATAGGAAGCGGGGTGCTATGGCCCGGTGGCATCCCGCGAAAGGAAGCCACCGGACATAGGTCATGCGGTCTTGGCGCGGGGCTTTCGGGGCGCCTTGGGCTTCGGCTCCGCCGCGATGGTCTGCGGCGCGGCATCGGCCTTTTTCCGCCGTATGGCCGGTTTGGCGGGGGCGGCGGGTTCGTCCGGGACCACTTCGGTCAGCTCTCGTTCGGCCTGCTCCCAATGATCGCGGTCACGACCATGTGGTTCGCCTTCCGACTGCCAGATGCCATATGCGCGTTGCCGAAGCTGTTCTTCCCGGTCGTTCATCGTCACCTCCCTATCGTGACTCGCAAACTGTTATCGCGAGCGTAACGATTGGATCGGCCATAACGCTCCCCGAAAAACGCGTTGATGCGGATCAGTCGCCCGTCGGGGATTTCGCCTTCACCTGTTCGGGCGGGGTGACGGCCGACAGGGTCTGGAGCTGGGTGGCAGGGTCGATCCGGCGCGTGCGGGTGAAGGGCGGCAATTCGACGCGTCCGCCAGTCTTCATCGCGGTCACGATCCCTTCGATGACCCGCAAATCGGACAGGCCTTCCTCGGCGTCAGGCTCGGGGTCGCGGTCGTTCAGGATGCAATCCGAGAAATAGCGCATCTCCCCGCCGAAATGGTCGGTATGCTTGAACTTCTCGTGGCTCTGCTTGTCGCCGATGGTCAGGTTCTGCTCGATCGCCGACTGGAAACCATAGGCCGGGCTCATATGGATCGAACCCTTCATGCCCGCGACGATCAGGCTGTCGATATTGTTCATCGCATAGCTCACCGTGAAGCTGGCCAATTTGTCGCCCGGCATCCGCAGTATGACCGCGAAGGTATCGTCCAGATCGCCCAGGCCTGCGCTCGGCTGGCGCGTGGCGACTGCGCTCTCGACGGCGACCGGCTCGGCCCCGAACAGATAGCGGATGGCGTTGATGGGGTAGGGGGCCATGTCGAACAGCGGCCCGGCCTCCAGCCCGTGCTTGGCCCGATGATTATCGGGATCGAGCTTCTGGCCGAAACAGGAGGTGAATCCGACCAACTCGCCCAGTTCGCCATTGCGGATCTTCTCGATCGCATCGAGTGTGCCCGGCTCGAAATGCAGGCGATAGGCCGTCATCAGCTTGGCATTGGAACGCCGCTCGGCATCCTGGATCGCACGCGCCTTCTCGCTCGAAATCTCCAGCGGCTTTTCGCACAGGACATGGATACCGGCGTCGAGCGCGGGGATGGCGAACTCCGCATGGCGCCAGTTGGGCGTGCCGAGATAGATGGCATCGCAGACCCCGGCGGTCAGCAGCTTGTCGAACTCGTTATAGGAATAGACATGCTCGACGCCGTATTTTTCGGCCAGCAGCCTGCCCTTTTCCGCATCGCCCGTGACGATCGCGGTCAGCTCCGAATTGCCGGTGTGCTTGATGCCGGGCAGCATCGCCGATTGCGTGATGTCGCCCGCGCCGACGACCGCATAGCGAACCTTCTTCGTGCCGAAACCGAATGCCGATGCCAGGCTCATGGCCGTTCTCCCAAATATAAAACGTCAAATCTCGTAACGATTGCTGCAACGCGCCAATCCGGGGAAGGTCCCACGGAGATATTATGGTTTTGGCGAGTTTCCATCGCCTAACCTGCATCAACGGAGACGCGCCCTCGTGACTTTACCCGATCAGCATCCCGAGCCGCTTCGTGACGCCGACGGGTTTCTGGACCTCGAAAACTATGCCGCGCTGGGCGACGGGCGCAGCATCGCTTTGAGCGGCGCGGATGGAGCCATCGACTGGTGGTGCGTACCCAATATGGACTCCGCGCCCCTGTTCGACCGGCTGCTCGACGGCGAACGCGGCGGCACGTTTTCCATCACGCCGGTCGAGCCGTTTACCGTCGAGCGACGCTATCGGCCGGACAGCAATGTGCTGGAGACGATCTTCATCACGGCAAGCGGCCGAGCCAAGCTGGTCGAATCGCTGAATAGCGGCCCGGCGGGTCGGCTGCCCTGGGCGGAACTGGCGCGGCGGGTGGAGGGGCTGGACGGCTTTGTCCGCTTCGCCATCACCCTGCGTTTTAGCCGCCGGGCCGATACGGTCAGCCCCTATTTCGCGCCTGCGGGTGGCCACAACGTCTTTCACGTCGACCGGGTGCTGGGCGTGTTCCGCCATTGCGGGGGCGTGACGATCGATACGGTCGAGGACGGCCTGGTCACCGGCACGGCAGCGGTCAGGCCGGGGGATCGCGCCCGGATCGCCATCATCGCAGGCGAGGACGAGCCACTGGTCTGCCAGGATATCGAGCAGATCGACGCGCGGATTGACCTGTCGGATTTCGAATGGCGGCAATGGACCCAGGGGCTGAAGGTGCCGGAGATGTACCGTGACCGCATCCTGCGCAGCGCGCTGGCGCTCAAGCTGCTGCTCTATTCTCCCACGGGCGCGATCACGGCGGCGGCGACCACCTCGTTGCCAGAGGGGATCGGCGGCGAGAAGAATTACGACTATCGCTACGCCTGGGTTCGCGACGCAGGCTATACGATCAAGGCGTTCCTGCGCATCGGCGCGCATGGCGAGGCCAAGGCTGCCTTTACCTGGCTGCTCAAGCGCCTAGGCGAGGGAGATCCGCAGGTCTGCTACACACTGGACGGCTGTCCTGTCCCGGCGGAGCGCGAGATCGCCGTCAGTGGTTATCGACATTCCAAGCCGGTGCGCGTCGGCAATCTGGCAGGCGGCCAGCACCAGCACGGCATTTACGGCGACATTTTCGAGACTGCGAGCCGCTTCGTCGCGTGCGGCAATTTCCTCGACACCTCCAGTGCCGAGACGCTGTCGCATCTGGCCGATGCCTGCGCCGATCACTGGCGGCTTCCCGATGCGGGCATCTGGGAGCTGCCCGAGGAACGGCATTACACCATGTCCAAGATCAGCTGCTGGCAGGCGCTGGCTCGTGCGGTCGAGCTGGCGGACGAAGGACAGATTCCGACCACCTGCCGCGACCGCTGGGCGCGCGAGCGCGACCGGATCGAGGCATGGATCGGCGAACATTGCTGGTCGGAAAAGCGCGGGGCCTATCTGATGCATCCCGACAGCGACGCGCTGGATGCCAGCCTGGCTTTGGCCGTACGCTTCCGTTTTGATGGGCAGGATCGTCTGGCGCGGACACTGGACGCGCTGGACGAGGAGCTTGCGTCGGGCGCTTTCCATTACCGCTACACCGGCGTGGAGAAGGAAGAGGGCTGTTTCCTCGCCTGTACCTTCTGGATGATCGAGGCCCGCGCGATCCTTGGCCAGCACGAGGTCGCCCAAGCTGCGTTCGATGCCGCGACCGAGGCGTTGGACAGCCATGGGGCGGGGCTCTATGCTGAGATGATCGACCCGAAGACGGGGCATTATCTGGGAAACATGCCGCAGGGGCTTACCCATCTTGCGGTCATCCAGGCCGCAGCAACCTTGGCTGGCGAGGAACTATAGTGGTGGCGCCTAATCCGTGTCACAGCCCTGCTGCGCAAATCCTGTACCTTGCCGGGATTTGCGCAGCGGGATGGTCAGCGGTTCGGCCGACTGGTCTTCTCAGTCGAGGTCGTTCTCACTGACGACGACGAGCGATTGTTGCATGTCACGGCCGAGCGCAGTCAGCGCCGCTTCGAGAATATCGTCGGAATAGCGCTCGAACAGCTCGACCGCGTCGCCTTCGGGCACGTCCCCACTCAGCGCTTCCAGCATGTCATACTGGACCGCAAACTGATATTCCTCACCGTCGAGTTCTCCGACAAACTCGACCTGCCGGTCCGACACATTGTCCTCGACCGTGCCGCTTACGATCGTCAGCGCTTCTTCCGCCATGGCATTCCTTCCCAAAAGTGGCTGCGTCGGGGACGCCGCAAACGGCGTCGGGTTCCCTGAACTCCGGCTTATTTGACCCGGCGCCAGCGCTGTTCGCGGCAACCCAGGCTGCCCAGCAGGCATCCCTCGCCGACGAGCGTGCGGGCGTCGATCTGGGTGATCGTGCCCTGAACCTCACGGCCGATATCGGGAACATAGACCGTACCCGACCAGCGGCCTGCCTCTTCCTCCTCGAAATCGCTGAACAGCTGCGTGCCGACCAGTCGTGGCGAGCCGCCCCGCGCGGCGTCCGCCTTGGCCTGCTCACTCGCCCAGACGACCGTCCCGCACATCAGTTCGGCATCGAGCCCGCGTCCGCACGGCGCAAAGCGGACCTGCACCGTGTTCGACGGATTGGCCCAGGTCCCGGCCGGAACCCGCGCATCCGCGGCACTTGCCGTCAACCCGATACCCATGACGGCCGCCAGCATACCCGTCGCGCGTAAAACACCCATGCTCATTGCCAGTCCTATCCCGATGCAAGTCCTTGTCAGGACAGGAATATGGGAAGCCGCCTGTATGGAAGCAAAACGGCCGACGGGTCGCCCCGCCGGCCGCTTCGATCAAACCAGAGCCGGTCCTATTACGACGCGCGCTTGGCAAGCTCCTTGTTGATGCCCAACGCCGCCAGCGTGCCGATCGCACCCGACAGCAGATAGGCGCCAACCGCCACCAGCCCGAAATGGCTCGACAGCAACAGTGCGGCGAGCGGCGCGAAGCCAGCACCGATCAGCCAGGCGAGATCCGACGTGATCGCCGCACCCGTGTAGCGACGCAGGGGCGAGAAGCCCGAATTGATCGCACCCGAGGACTGGCCAAAGCCCAGGCCGAGCAGCAGGAAGCCCAGCACGATATAGATCGTCTCGCCGGTGCCGCCTTGATCCAGCAGCGACGGCGCAAAGCCCGCAAAGGCGGCAATCGCGGCGGCCGACAGGCCCAGCAGCGTACGGCGACCAACCCGGTCGGCGATCTTACCCGACGCCAGGATCGCGAACACGCCGACGATGCTGCCGATGATCTCGATCATCATGAAGTCCTGCGGGCGTTCCTTGTTGAACAGCACGACCCAGGACAGCGGGAACACGGTGACGATGTGGAACATCGCGAAGCTGGCCAGCGGCGCGAACGCACCCAGGAACACCGTACGACCCTCGGTGCTCAGCGTCTCGCCGACCGGCGCGGGCTGAAGCTCGCGGGTTTCGAACAGGCGCTGGAACTCGGGGGTCGCGACGATACGCAGGCGGGCAAAGAGTGCCACCACGTTGATCGCGAACGCCACGAAGAACGGGTAGCGCCAGCCCCAGTCGAGGAAGTCGGCGGTGCTGAGCGTCGTCAGGAAGAAGGCGAACAGGCCATTGGCAACCAGCAGGCCGAGCGGTGCGCCCAGCTGCGGGATCATCGCATACCAGCCGCGACGACGCTCCGGCGCGTTCAGCGACAGCAGCGAGGGCAGGCCGTCCCAGGCGCCGCCCAGCGCGAGCCCCTGCATGATGCGGAAGATGCCGAGCAGCACGGCGGCCGAGGTGCCGATCTGCGCATAGCCGGGCAGGAAGGCGATCGCCATGGTCGAGCCACCGAGCAGGAACAGCGCGATGGTCAGCTTGACGCCACGACCCAGATTGCGGTCAACCGCCATGAAGATGAAGGTGCCGATCGGACGCGCGATGAACGCCAGCGAGAACAACGCGAACGAATAGATCGTGCCGGTCAGCGCATCGACATACGGGAAGATCAGCGACGGGAACACCAGCACCGATGCGATGGCGTACACGAAGAAGTCGAAGAACTCCGACGTGCGCCCGATGATGACGCCGATGGCGATGTCGCCCGGCGCGACATGGTGCGGATCGCGGGCATTGACCAGCCGCGCGTCCCGCTCAAGGGGCGTCGAGGTCGATGCGGTTAACTCTGCGCTCATCAGCTGCCAGTCCTGACTTCTTCCAAGTTATTGAAGCGGATCAGTTGCAGTGCAAAAAGACCGCGCATGACCGCCATTGTGCTGCGCCTATGCGCCTTTCCAGGCGATGGGGGGATTGGACAAACTGTCCAATGTGCGCAGGTGCAGCAAAGGCGTAGCGGCCCCTGCCATATGTCTCATTCGTCGAGCCTTGCGCGCCTGCGCCCTCTTCGCTGGGCCGCCTTGCCCCTCCTGGCCATGCTGGGGGGATGCGACGCGGTCGTGCTCAACCCTGCCGGTGACGTCGCCGTGCAGCAACGCGATCTGGTGCTGATCGCGACGGCCCTGATGCTGCTCATCATCATTCCGGTGATGGCGCTGACGGTGCTGTTCGCGTGGCGCTATCGCAAGAGCAATACCGAAGCCGAATATGATCCGGAATTCGACCACTCCACCATGCTGGAGCTGGTGATCTGGTCGGCGCCGCTGCTCATCATCATCTGCCTGGGCGCGGTGACGTGGACCAGCACCCATCTGCTCGATCCCTATCGTCCGATCGAGCGCACCGCGCCGGGTCAGCCGGTTGCGGCGGGCGTCAAGCCGCTGGAGGTCCAGGTCGTCGCGCTCGACTGGAAGTGGCTGTTCATCTATCCTGAGCAGGGCATCGCGACGGTCAACGAGCTCGCTTTGCCCGTCGACCGGCCCGTCGAGTTCCGCCTGACCGGCACCTCGGTGATGAACGCCTTCTACGTCCCCGCGATGGCGGGCATGATCTACACCATGCCCGGCATGGAGACGAAGCTGCACGCGGTCATGAACCGCGAGGGCACGTTCAGGGGGCTGTCGTCGCACTATAGCGGCGCGGGCTTCTCGGGCATGAACTTCCCGGTCTTCGCGCTTCAGTCGAGCGGCTTCGATCAGTGGGTCGAGAAGGTCCGCACGTCGCAGACCGGGCAGGGCAAGGGCCAGGGTCAGCTGACCCGCGCCGCCTTCCTGACCGTCGAGAAGCCGAGCGAGTATGTCCCGGCGATGTACTATAGCGGCGTTCAGGGCGGCCTGTTCGACCGCGTCGTCAACCGCTGCGTCGCGGACAATACCCCCTGCATGTCGGACGTGATGATGCACGACCGCATGACCGGTGGCGGCGATCCGCACAAGATGAAGGTCGGCGAGGGCAATCCGCCCGTCAACAATACCGGCCCGATGCACGGTGAGCGGACAAAGGGTGCGCTCGAAAAGTCGCCCGAGGAAATCCAGACCTCGCCCCACCAGAGCAAGGAGCCGCTGCCGTCGAACGGCGTGCAGCAGCCGGGTGACATGAAGAACCGTCGCATGTCCTTCCTTTCCATCCCGCAGACCCCCGGCCCGCAGACCTTTGGTCATGCCGGTGCGGGTCTCGGCTGAGGCACGCCATCATGGAACACATCATAAAGACCATCTTCGGACGGCTATCGATCGAGTCGCTGCCGATCCACGAGCCCATCGTCGTCGGCACCTTCCTGGGCGTCGCGGTCGGCGGGATCGCGGTGCTGGCGCTCATCACCAAGTTCAAGCTGTGGGGCTATCTCTGGAAGGAGTGGTTCACCACCGTCGATCACAAGCGGATCGGGATCATGTACATGATCCTGGGCATCGTGATGCTGCTGCGCGGCTTTGCCGACGCGTTGATGATGCGCGGGCAGCAGGCGATCGCGTTCGGCGAGAACCAGGGCTTCCTGAACTCGCACCACTATGATCAGGTGTTCACCGCCCACGGCGTCATCATGATCTTCTTCGTGGCGATGCCGATCATCACCGGCCTGATGAACTATGTCGTGCCGCTCCAGATCGGCGCACGTGACGTGTCCTTCCCGTATCTCAACAATCTGAGCTTCTGGATGACGGCGGGCGGCGTGGTGCTGGTCATGGCCTCGCTGTTCATCGGCGAGTTCGCACGCACCGGCTGGTTGGCTTTCCCGCCCTTGTCGGAGCTTGATTTCAGTCCCGATGTCGGTGTCGACTATTATATCTGGGCGTTGCAGGTGGCGGGTGTCGGTACGACCCTGTCGGGCATCAACCTGATCGCGACCATCATCAAGATGCGCGCGCCGGGCATGACCATGATGAAGCTGCCGGTGTTCTGCTGGACCTCGCTGTGTGCGAACGTCCTGATCGTCGCCAGTTTCCCCGTGCTGACCGCCACGCTCGTCCTGCTGTCGCTCGACCGTTATGTCGGCACCAACTTCTTCACGAACAACCTCGGCGGCAACCCGATGATGTACGTGAACCTGATCTGGATCTGGGGTCACCCGGAGGTGTACATCCTGATCCTGCCGCTGTTCGGCGTGTTCTCGGAAGTCACCTCGACCTTCTCGGGCAAGCGTCTGTTCGGCTACACCTCGATGGTCTACGCCACGATCGTCATCACGATCCTGTCGTACCTGGTCTGGCTGCACCACTTCTTCACCATGGGTTCGGGTGCCAGCGTCAACTCGTTCTTCGGCATCACCACCATGGTGATCTCGATCCCGACGGGCGCAAAGATCTTCAACTGGCTGTTCACCATGTATAAGGGGCGCATCCGGTTCGAGCTGCCGATGATGTGGACCATCGCGTTCATGCTGACCTTCTCGATCGGTGGCATGACCGGCGTTCTGCTGGCCGTTCCGCCTGCCGACTTCGTGCTGCACAACTCGCTGTTCCTGATCGCGCACTTCCACAACGTGATCATCGGCGGCGTGCTGTTCGGCGCATTCGCGGCGATCAACTACTGGTGGCCCAAGGCCTTCGGGTTCAAGCTCAACCAGTTCTGGGGCAAGGTGTCGTTCTGGCTGTGGGTCGTCGGTTTCTGGGTCGCCTTCACGCCGCTCTACATCATGGGCCTGATGGGCGTGACGCGTCGTCTGCACCATTTCGAGGACCCGTCGCTCCAGATCTACTTCATCGTCGCCCTGCTGGGTGCGCTGATGATCGCGGGCGGCATCGGCGCCTTCCTGGTTCAGATCGGCGTGTCGATCTGGAAGAAGGAAGAGCTGCGCGACGTGACGGGCGATCCCTGGGACGGCCGCACCCTGGAATGGGCGACCTCGTCGCCGCCGCCGGACTACAACTTCGCGTTCACGCCCGTCATCCATGAGCTGGATGCCTGGTACGACATGAAGGACAAGAAGGCCGAGGCGCCGATGGACGGCTACCGTCCGATCCACATGCCGAAGAACACGGGCACCGGCGTCATCATCGCCGCCCTGTCAACGGCCGCCGGGTTCGGCATGATCTGGTACATGTGGTGGCTCGCCGCCCTCGGCCTGATCGGTGTCGTCGTCGTCGCCATCTGGCACACGTTCAACTATGACCGCGACTATTACATTCCCGTCGAGGAAGTCGTGGCTACGGAAAGCGAGCGGCGTCGTCTGCTCGGGCAGGGGGCCTGATCCATGTCGACCGACGTTCTGAGCGCCGATCCGGCCAAGAACCCAACCTATTATCTGGTCGAGGACGAGGATCATCATCACGAATCCGGTGGCTCGACGGCCATCGGCTTCTGGATGTACCTGATGAGCGACTGCCTCATCTTCGCCATCCTGTTCGCCACCTACGGCGTGCTGGGCACCAGCTATGCGGGCGGTCCGACCCCGCGGGAGATTTTCGAGCTCCCGCTGGTCGCGCTCAACACCTCGATGCTGCTGCTGTCGTCGATCACCTATGGCTTCGCCATGATCGCGATGGAGAAGAACCAGAAGTCGAACACGCTGATCTGGCTGGGCATCACCGGCCTGTTCGGTCTCGCCTTTCTGTCGATCGAACTCTACGAATTCGCCAACCTCATCCATGAGGGCGCGGGTCCGCAGCGTTCGGCCTTCCTGTCATCCTTCTTCACGCTGGTCGGCACGCACGGTCTGCACGTCACCTTCGGTTCGATCTGGCTGGTCACGCTGATGGTGCAGGTCGGTCGCTTCGGCCTGATCGAGGCGAACAAGCGCCGCCTGATGTGCCTGTCGATGTTCTGGCACTTCCTGGACGTCGTCTGGATCGGCGTCTTCACCTTTGTCTATCTGCTCGGAGTTCTCCGGTGAGCGCGCACAAGCCCCACGGTC
Organism: Sphingomonas sp. Leaf257; assembly: GCF_001422185.1. Taxonomy (NCBI): domain Bacteria; kingdom Pseudomonadati; phylum Pseudomonadota; class Alphaproteobacteria; order Sphingomonadales; family Sphingomonadaceae; genus Sphingomonas; species Sphingomonas sp. Leaf257. The sequence continues at coordinate 140,375 of NZ_LMMH01000023.1, read as the reverse complement.
ACGGCGATCACGCCAATCTGGACCATGATCTCCACTCGCATGGCGACACGCACGGTCATGGCTCGATGAAGGGCTATATGATCGGGTTCGTGCTGTCGGTGATCCTGACGGCCATTCCGTTCTGGGCGGTCATGACCGGCGCGCTGGGCGATACCCAGACGACCGCGCTGGTCATCATGGGCCTGGCCTTCGTCCAGATCGTCGTCCACATGATCTACTTCCTCCACATGAACACCAAGTCGGAGGGTGGCTGGACGATGATGGCGCTGGTCTTTACGGCCGTGCTGGTCGTCATCACGCTCAGCGGATCGATCTGGGTCATGTATCACATGAACACCAACATGATGCCGGACATGGCCGCCCAGCTGGGCGGCGGCATGTAATGGCCGATGCTGGCGTGAGCGGCGAGCGGCGTGGCCGTTCGCCACTGACGCTGGCGATCCTGACCGCGATCGGCGTGGCGCTGATCGCGGCTTTTCTTTCGCTCGGGCTGTGGCAGTTGCAGCGCCGGGTTTGGAAGCTGAACCTGATCGCGACGGTGGAGGCGAGGCTCCAGGCCCCTCCCGTCGCGGCTCCCCCCACGGCTCAGGCCTCCGACGCCTATATCCGCGTGACGGCAGAGGGGCGTTTTCGCAACGACCGCGAAACCTATGTCCAGGCCGTGACCGAGCGCGGGCCGGGTTTCTGGGTACTGACCCCATTGGTCGGCCCCCGCTTCACCGTAATCGTCAATCGCGGCTTCGTGCCCGCCGAGAAGCGGGCCGATCATAGTCGCCCTGACGGCCCCGTTCGTATCACCGGGCTTTTGCGCGTTACGGAGCCGGGTGGTGCCTTCCTCCGGTCGAACGATCCCGCTGCCGATCGCTGGTACTCGCGCGATGTCGCCGCGATTGCCGAGGCCAAGCGGCTTGGCCCGGTCGCGCCCTATTTCATCGACGCCGACAAAACGGCCAATCCCGGCGGCTATCCCGTCGGCGGGCTGACGGTCGTGGCGTTCCGGAACAGCCATCTTTCCTATGCCCTGACCTGGTTCGCGCTGGCGATCCTGACGGTGGTCGGCATCGTCATCCTCTGGCGGCGAGGTCGCGAGTGACCTCGGGCGATCCGCCCTTCCTGCCCTTTACCGTTCGCCCACGCGAGCCCGACGCGGCTGCGGGCACCGCCAATATGCGCCAGCTTATTCACCTGCGCTGGATGGCGGTGGCGGGGCAGTTGATAACGATCCTGTTCGTCAACCGCCTCATGGGGGTTCAGCTCCCCATTCCGGCGATGATGGGCGTGCTGGTGATGGCGGCCGCGATCAATTTGCTCAGCTATTTCCGGCTGCGCTTCCACCGGATCACCAACACCGAACTCCTGTTCGCCCTGATGTTCGACGTCGGCACGCTGACGCTTCAGCTGTTTCTAGCGGGCGGTGCGACCAATCCGTTCATTTCGCTCTATCTGATCCAGGTGGTCTTGGGCGCGGTGTTGCTGGAGACGTGGTCGGCCTGGGCGCTGGCGGGGATTACCGGGCTTTGCTTTGGATTGCTGTCGCTCCACCACCGGCCGCTTGCCTTTCCGCCCTGGTTGTTCGGCGATATTGCCGGGCTGCATACGCTGGGCAACTGGCTGGGCTTTGCGCTGGTCACGGGGCTGCTGATCCTGTTCGTCACCCGGATCAGCCACAATATGCGCCTCAGCGCCGCACGGCTGGCGGACCTGCGTCAGCAGGCGTCGGAGGAGGAGCATATCGTCCGCATGGGCCTGCTCGCCTCGGGCGCGGCGCATGAGCTGGGCACCCCCTTGGCCAGCCTGTCGGTGATCCTCAGCGATTGGCGGCGCGTCCCCAAGCTGCGCGACGATGCCGAACTGATGGGCGAGATCGCCGAGATGCAGGCCGAGGTGCAACGCTGCAAGGCGATCGTCACCCGCATCCTGCAATCGGCGGGCGAACCCCGCGGCGAGGCGGCCGAACTCTCGGAGGTCGGGCGCTTCATCGACACCATCGTCGACGAATGGCGACAGAGCCACGCCCAAGTCGCGCTCAATTATCAGCGGAGCGACGATGACGCCGCGATCGTCTCCGACCCCGCGATCAAGCAGGCGGTATGGAACGTCCTCGACAATGCGGCCGAAGCCTCGCCGCAGTGGGTCGGCCTGACCGTCGCGCGAGAGGGCGGGGCAGTGGCGGTCCGCGTCACCGATCGCGGGCCGGGCTTTACCCCGGCAACATTGTCGCAGGTCGGGCGGCCACAACAATCGACCAAGGGCGAGGGCCACGGCGTCGGGCTTTTCCTCGTGTCCAGTGTCGTCCGCAAATTGGGCGGCCGGGTCGAGGCGGCAAACCGGGTCGAGGGTGGCGCTATCGTCACCCTAACCCTACCTTTGAGTATGATCGGCGTATCGGATCGGGAGTAGAGATGGACGAAGACCGTTCATTGGTAATCGTCGAGGATGACGAGACCTTCGCACGGACCCTGCAGCGTTCGTTCGAGCGTCGCGGCTACCGCGTGTGGGTGGCCGCCAGTCCGGATGCGCTGCGCGAGGTGTTGAGCACGACCACGCCGCGTTATGCGGTGGTCGACCTGAAGCTGGGGCAGGCGTCGGGCCTGGCCTGTGTGCAGACGCTGCACGCACATGATCCCGAGATGCTGATCGTCGTGCTGACCGGCTTTGCCAGCATCGCGACGGCGGTGGAGGCGATCAAGCTGGGCGCGTGCCACTATCTCGCCAAGCCGTCCAATACCGACGATATCGAGGCTGCGTTCCACAAGGCAAGCGGGGACGCGACGACGGCGATCACCGACCGCCCCAGCTCGATCAAGACGCTGGAATGGGAGCGGATCAACGAGACGCTGGCCGAGACGAACTTCAACATCTCGGAAACCGCAAGACGGCTGGGGATGCACCGTCGCACCCTCGCGCGGAAACTGGAGAAGCGCCACGTCCCCTGACGTGGCGCTTGCTCCGATCAGCGGCGCTTTTCGGCCGCGATCCAATCGGCGATCTTCTTTTCCAGCACCGGCATCGGCAGCGCGCCGGTGTCGAGTACCTCGGCATGGAAACGGCGGGGATCGAACTTCGCACCCAGCTCGGCCTTGGCCTGTGCCTTCAACCGGCTGATCGTCAGCTGGCCGATCTTATAGGCCAAGGCCTGGCCCGGAATGGCGATGTAACGCTCGACCTCGGCGGTCGCGTCGGTGCGCGCCATAGGCGAATTGGCGAGCATATAGTCGATCGCCTGATCGCGGGTCCAACCCTTGGCATGGATGCCGGTATCGACGACCAGCCGCATCGCGCGCAGCATTTCGTCGTTCAGCCCGCCCATCCGTTGATAGGGATCGGTTTCCATGCCCAGTTCGGGCCACAGCGTCTCGGCATAGAGGGCCCAGCCCTCGGCATAGGCGGTGTTGCCGCCGAAGCGCATGAAGGCGGGCAGCGCCGCATTTTCCTGCGCCAGGCTGATCTGGAAATGATGGCCCGGCACCGCTTCGTGAAGATAGAGCGTCTCCATCTCCCACATATAGCGTGAGGGGAGGTCATAGGTGTTGTAGTAGAAGACGCCCGGCCGCGTCCCGTCCGGGGTGCCGCCCTGATAGGAGCCACCGGCATCGGTCTTTTCCTTGAAGGCCGGGACCGGACGGATTTCGAGCGGTGTCTTGGGGATCAGCGAGAATTGTTCGCGGATGCGCGCATCGACACGGCGGCCGATCGCCTCATAGCCTTCGCGGAGTTGTGCCGCGCTCTTGGGCGCGAAACGCGCGTCGGTGCGCAGGAAGGTGAAGAACTCCGCCAAGCTACCCTTGAAGCCGACCGCCTGTTTCTGAACCTCCATCGCCTTCAGGATACGCGCGACCTCGGATAGGCCGAGCTGATGCACGTCTTCGGCCTTGAGGGGCAGGGTGGTGTTCTGCTCGATCAGATAGGCATAGAGCTTGTCGCCGCCCGGCATCCCCGACAGGCCGACCGTATCGCGCGCCACAGGCAGATAGGTGTCGGCCAGGAAGGTCCGCATCCGCTGCTCGGCCGGTACGATGACGTCGCGGATCTGCGCGGCATAGGCGGCCTTCAGTCGTGCCTGCTCGGCCGCCGGGACGGTGGCGGGGAAATTCATGACCGGACCGTAGAAGGTCGACTTCTCGACCGGCACGGCGAGCAGATTGTCGAATTGGGCGATCATGTTGCGCACGACCAGCTTGGGCTGGACGATGCCGCTTGCCATGCCCTGCCGAAAGCGGGTGATCGCTTCGTCCAACAGGCGGGCGTATTCGACGTTGCGCTTCAGGTTGTTTTCGTAATCGGCCACCGTGTTGAACGGCGCGGCGCCCTGGCCCGAGGCGAATTCGGGGTAGAAGGTCTGGATGCCGTAGAAGTGATCCATGGGTCGTACGATCGTCAGCGCGACGATGGCCGGATCGAAGCCCCTCAGCGTCGTCTCGCCCTGCTGCTTGAAGACGTCATAGGCGACTTGGTTGGTCGGGGTCAGCCTGGCCCGATCGATCTGGCCCAGGGCCTTCAGGTCCTTTTCGGTCGCCGCGCGCTCGGCCGCGATATAGGCGTCGGAAAAGAAATCGCCGATCCGGTCGGCCCGGCGCATGTCGCCTCGGAAGATGCCGCTGATCGGGTTGCGCGCCAGGCTCGCTTCGTCGCTGTCGTGGAAAAGCTGTTTGAGCCGGGCGTCCTCCTTGCCCTCACCGGGTTGAGGGGCCGCGATGGGCGTGGCCTGCGCCTGGACGGTGGCGGGGGCGCTCAGCGAGAGGGCGGCGAGGACGATGGCGAGGGAGGAAGAGCGCAAGCGGATATCCCGGTGAGAGCGTTGGAGCGATCTTGGTAGAAAGCCCCGTTCGCACCCGCAAGCCGTTGCGGCATAACCCCAAAAAAGAAGCACCCCGCGATCACCATCGGATCGCGGGGCGCCGTCTGCTCGCCATGGGGGGCGAGCTTAGACCGACGTCTTGTTCGTCGCCGCCTTGGCCGCGGCCGACCCGGCATTGCTGGCAACCTTGACCACATCGTCGAACAGCGACTTGGCGCGGTCCTTGGCGGCGTCCTTGGTCAGACCGGCTTCCTCCAATTCACGAAGACCCGTCTCGCGCGCGGCCTGGGTCGCCTGGCGAATCGTCTCGCCCAGCTTCTTGCCGAGCGGGGTGAGCAATTCCTTTTCGCGCGCCGAACGCGGGATCAGCGCGCCCGCGATCACGCCGACGACCAAGCCGCCGACGAGGATGCCGAGCGGATTGGATTCGATCGAACGGGCCGTCTTGTGCGCCAGCTCGCCTGCTTTGTCCTTGGACGTGTGGAGCGCGGTTGCGGCCTTGTCCTTCGCATCATGATAGGCCTGCGACGCGGTTTGGCGCGTGTGGTCGATCTTTTCGCGGAGGGCAGTCTGCTGATCCTGGTGGGTTTCGGTGGTCATTGCGAACATCCTTCTGGGCCGTGTCGCGAGGGCGCGCCCCCCGCGAACCAAATCAGCGTTTACGCTTGAACAGGCGGGCGATCCGCCGACGATTGAGGAAGAGGCCGAGCATGGCCACGCCGCCAGCGACGGCAGCAGGGTTGCTCTTCGCGGACTCGAGGCCGCACTTCGCGGCCGTGACGCTCGCCTCACGTGCCTGCGCGGCCAGTGCCTGCGGCTCCAGCTTCGCCTGGATGCGCGATGCGGTGGCGTTCAGCCGCTCGCGTGCCTCGGCCGCGCGAATTTCCGCTTCTGCGATGGTCATGCGCCACCTCCCGACAGACGGGACTTGCCCATCATCGCTAAGATGCCGGCAATGATGACGACCACGCCGACGACGATCAGCGTCGCCGCGAAAGGCCCGGTCGCCGGCGCCAATGCGAAGATCAGGCCGACGAGCAACGCGATCAGCGCCGACAGGCCCAGCACCGCTGCGACCCCGAAGAAGATCGCCGCGCTGCGATAGCGTCCGATCTTGTCGGTCGCTCGGGCCTTCGCCAGATCGATCTCGGCGGTGATGAAAGTCCGCCCATCATCGACGAGCTGCGACACCAGCGAAGTCAGCGTCTCCGGCTCGGGCGATACCGCCGTCCGCAGGGTTTCGACGACGCGGGTCACGCGGAGGCGTCGACCGACTGGCGGGTTTCGACACCCGACTGGACGACGCGCGCCAGTGCGAAGCCGAGGGCGGCTGCAATGCCGATCGCGACCGCCGGGCTCTTGGCGACGAAGGCGCGGGCGTCGTCGAGCAGTTCCTCGACGTCCTTGTCCTTGATCGCACCCGACAGCGAGGTCACGGTGTCGGCCGCCGAGCGGGCATATTGGCCATATTGATTGCCCAGCTTTTCGTCGACTTGCCCGGCCGCGTCGTTCAGCAGCTGCGCAACCTGATCGAGCGCCGACCCGGCCTTGGCCTTGCCGTCACCGGCCAGCGCCTGGATCTTGTCGACCGCCTGCTGCTGGAACTTGCTGGCGCCGTCCTTCACCTGCTGCTTGGCGTCGGCGAGACCGGCCTTCGTCGTCGAAGCATCGGTGTCCGATACCAGCGGGGCGTTCGGGGCGGCCACTTCCGGCGCGACCGCGATGTTGGCGCCGAAACCGGGCGTCGCGGTATCAGCGGCGGGGAAGGTGCTGTCGGTGTCAGCCATCGAAAAACCCTTTCGTTACGGCCCGGGCGAACGGGCGGTTTGCGTCTTAACCCCGGCAATGGAAGCACGGTTCCATGATTTTACCGCAATTGCCCTTCACACAGTCACACGGTAGAGCCGCGCCGAGACCACTAGGCTGATGTAGGAGCATCGTTACGTGACCGCAATCATCGACATCCACGCGCGTCAAATCCTGGACAGCCGGGGCAATCCCACCGTCGAAGTCGACGTGCTGCTCGAAGACGGCAGCTTCGGCCGCGCCGCCGTTCCCTCGGGCGCATCGACCGGCGCGCATGAAGCCGTCGAGAAGCGCGACGGCGACAAGAGCCGCTGGATGGGCAAGGGCGTCGAAGCCGCGGTCGAAGCGGTCAACGACGAGATCACCGACGCGATCCTGGGCATGGATGCCGAGGATCAGGCCGATCTCGACCGCGTCATGATCGAACTGGACGGCACCGAGAACAAGGGCCGCCTGGGCGCGAATGCCATCCTGGGCGTCAGCCTGGCGGCGGCCAAGGCCGCATCCGAAGCGCGGGGCCTGCCGCTTTACAAATATGTCGGTGGCGTCTCGGCGCATCTGCTGCCGGTGCCGATGATGAACATCATCAATGGCGGCGAGCATGCGGACAATCCGATCGATTTCCAGGAATTCATGATCATGCCGGTCGGTGCGGCGAACATCATGGAAGCGGTCCGCTGCGGTTCGGAAATCTTCCATACGCTGAAGAAGGCGCTGCACGAAAAGGGCCTGGCGACCGGCGTGGGCGACGAGGGCGGCTTCGCCCCCAACATCGCCTCGACCACCGAAGCGCTCGACTTCATCATGGCATCCGTCGAGAAGGCCGGGTACAAGCCGGGCGACGACGTGATGATCGCGCTCGACTGCGCGGCAACCGAGTTCTTCAAGGACGGCAAGTACAATATCTCGGGCGAGGGCAAGGTCCTGTCGAGCCATGAGATGGCCGAGTATCTCGCCGACCTGACCCGCCGGTACCCGATCCTGTCGATCGAGGACGGCATGGCCGAGGACGACTGGGAGGGCTGGAAGGCGCTGACCGACCTGATCGGCGACAAGGTGCAGCTGGTCGGCGACGATCTGTTCGTCACCAACCCCAAGCGTCTGAAGAAGGGCATCGAGGGCGGCTATGCCAACTCGCTGCTGGTGAAGGTCAACCAGATCGGCACGCTGACCGAGACGCTGGAGGCCGTGTCGCTGGCGCAGCGTTCGCGCTACACCGCCGTCATGTCGCACCGTTCGGGCGAAACCGAAGACGCGACCATCGCCGACCTGGCGGTCGCCACCAACTGCGGTCAGATCAAGACGGGCTCGCTGGCGCGTTCGGACCGGCTCGCCAAGTACAACCAGCTGATCCGCATCGAGGAAGAGCTGGGTGACTCGGCGCGCTATGCCGGTCGCGATATTCTCATCCGCGCTTGAAATCGGAAGGCGACGGGACGATTATGGTTGCCGTGACCAAGAAACCGTCGCCTTTCATCCGGACCATGCGGCGTGCCGCGCTGCCCGCCCTTGGTCTGACGATCGTTGCCTTTTTCGGTGCCTATGCGGTGCTGGGGCGCAACGGCCTGCTCGCTTATGGCGAGTATCAGCGCCAGCTGGTCAAGCGAGAGCATGACTATGCCGCGCTCGACAAGCGACGGACGGTGTTGAAGAACAGGGTGGCGCTGCTCGATCCGGACCATGCCAATCCGGACATGGTCGACGAGATGGTCCGTAAGGAACTGAACGTCGCCCATCCGGACGAGGTTATCGTTCCCCTGAAATGAAAAAGGGCGGCCCCGCAAGGCCGCCCTTTTCCGTATCACCGACCCATGAAGGTCAGCAGGTCGCTGGTCAGACGGTCGCTGTGCGTGACGTTCAACCCGTGCGGCGCGCCGTCATATTCGACGAGCTGCGAATGCGCGATGCCCGCCGCTGCGGCGCGGCCCGCCGCATCGATCGGAACGGTCTGATCGCCGGTCCCATGCACGATCAGCGTCGGCACGCGGAACGCGGACAGGTCGGGGCGGAAATCCGTCTGGCTGAACGACTCGGCGCAGGCCAGCGTCGGCTTGAGCCCCGCCTGCATCGCCATGCTCGTCGCCCAGTCGAGCACATCGTCGCTGACCGGGCTGCTGATGAAGCCCACGCCAAAGAATTGCTTGAAGAAGGTGTGGCGCAGGAAGTTGGCGCGGTCGTCGCGCAGGCCCTGGCCGATCTGGTCGAACACCGATTGGTCGGTGCCGTGGGGATTATCGTCGGTCTTGAGCATGTAGGGCACGACCGAGGCGATGAGCCCGGCCGCGACCACGCCCTTGCCGTCATGGCGGCTCATATAGCGGGCGACTTCACCGCCGCCCATCGAGAAGCCGATGATCGCCGCGTCCTGCGCGCCCGTCGCCTCCAGCACATCGGCCAGATCATCGGACAGCGTGTCATAGTCGTACCCCGACCACGGCTGGCCAGAGCGTCCGAAGCCACGCCGGTCATAGGCGATGGCGCGGAACCCGGCCTCGGCCAGCGCCATCATCTGGGCGTCCCACATGTCCGCCGAGAGCGGCCAGCCATGGAGCAGCACGACGGGGCGTCCCTCACCCCAGTCCTTGACGTAGATGTCGGTTCCGTCGCGGGTCTTCACATAAGGCATCGTCTGCTCCTGCGCATATGGCGATAAGGTGGGAGGTGAACGGGCCGGTCGTGCGGCCGTTCCGTATCCCCGGCGATTGCAGAGCGTCATGGAGTCCAACGATCCCATCGACTTGGATGGGGCCGATCTGGAGGGTAATAAAGCGGCAGTCCCGCATTGCCTTCGTTACGTGATGAAGTCACATTCCCATCATTCGCGATTGAGACGGAGCGTGACGGAATGCGGGGATGGCGTGGACTGCTGGCGGGCACGATGCTGGCCGGGCAGCTTGTGGCGGGGCATGCGATGGCGCAGACCAGTCCGATGACCGAGAACGATCCCTATATCTGGCTGGAGGACAAGGACGGCGCGAAGGCGCTCGGCTGGGTCGAGGCGGAGAATGCCAAGACCTTGCCACGTCTCCAGAACGATCCGCGTTATCAAACCTTCTATTCCGAAGCGCTCGCCATCGCCTCTGCCAAGGATCGCATTCCGATGCCGGGCCAGATCTATGGCCGCATCGTCAATTTCTGGCGCGATGCCGATCATCCGCAAGGGCTATGGCGCTGGACGACCGAAGCCGATTACGCTTCCGCCGCGCCGAAATGGACGACGCTTCTCGACCTCGACGCACTCGGCAAGGCGGAGGGCAAGAAATGGGTCTGGAAGGGCCTGTCCTGCCTCAGCCCGGAGGATCGGCTGTGCCTGATCGCCCTGTCCGAGGGTGGCGAGGACGCGATCGAATATCGCGAGTTCGATCTGGAGACCGGTCAGTTCGTCCCGAACGGTTTTCGTCTCTCCACCTCCAAACAGGGCGCGGCCTGGCTCGACAAGGATACGCTGCTGGTCAGTCGTGACTGGGGGCAGGGGACACTCACCAAGTCGAGCTATCCCTTCGTCGTGAAGATGGTGAAGCGCGGAGCACCGCTGGAACAGGCGACCGAGATTTTCCGTGGCGCGCCGACCGACGAACTGGGCACCTATGCCAGTGTCCTGACCGATGCGAAGGGCACTCGGGCGGTCGTGATCGAGCGGCGACAGACGTTCTTCGGCGGCAGCAAGCTGTTCTGGACGCCAGGCGGCGGGGCCAAGCCTATCGCGATGCCCGCCCGCGCCTTTCCGGCCGGGATGGTCGATGGCAAGGTGATCTTCCAGAGCAGCGACGCCTGGGGCCAGCACCCGGCGGGTTCGGTCGTCTGGGCACCGCTGTCCGAGCTGCAAGCGGGGCAGATCACCCCACGCGCGCTGTTCACGCCGACCGACCGACAGGCGGTGGAGGGGGTTTCGACCACGAAGGACCGCGTCGTCGTCACCTATATCGACAATGTCCGGGGCCGGGCGAGCGTCTTTGCCCCGACCGGCAACGGCTGGGCGGCCACGGTCGTGCAGGTGCCGGACAATATGGCGGTCGATGTGGTCAGCACCAGCGACCGGTCGAACACCGTCTATCTGTCGACCTCGGGCTTCACGACGCCGACCGTGTTGTCGCGCTTCGACGCTAGCCGTCCGGCCGCGCCGCAAGTGCTGAAGACGCTGCCCGCCCGTTTCGATGCCGCGGGTACGACGGTCCATCAATATGAAGCCGTCTCGACCGACGGGACCAAAATCCCCTATTTCGTCGTCCTGCCCAAGGGCGCGAAGCTGGACGGAACGACGCCCACGCTGATGACGGCCTATGGCGGGTTCGAGATTGCCCGCCTGCCCAATTATCTCGGTTCGACCGGCAAGATCTGGACCGAGCGGGGCGGTGCGTTCGTGCTCGCCAATATCCGGGGTGGCGGCGAGTTCGGCCCGAAATGGCATGATGCGGGCCGCAAGACCAAGCGGCAGATCATCTATGACGATTTCGCGAGCGTGGCGAAGGACCTCTTCACGCGGCGGATTACCAATCCGCAGAAGCTGGGCATCTATGGCGGATCGAATGGCGGCCTGTTGATGGGTGTCGAACTGACCCAGCATCCCGAGCTGTGGAAGGCGGTGACGATCCAGGTGCCGCTGCTCGACATGGTGCGGTATCAGAAGATCGCGGCGGGCGATTCGTGGAAAGACGAATATGGCTCGATCGACGTGCCGGAGGAGGCTGCGTTCCTGCGCAAGATTTCGCCCTATGCCAATATCCGCAAGGGCGTCGCTTACCCCGAGCCCTATATCTGGACCACGACCAAGGATGACCGCGTCGGGCCGCAGCATGCGCGCAAATTCGCCGCGCGCCTGTCGGAATATGGCATACCCTATCTTTTTTACGAAGATACGGCAGGTGGGCACTCGGGCGATGCCGACATTGCGCAAGGTGCGCGGTTGAGTGCGCAGCAGATGGTATATTTCGCCCAGAAGCTGATGGACGCGCCGAAACGATAGCCGAAGGGGCCGGGTGTCTCGCACGCCCGGCCTTTCCAATGCCCCATGCGGCAATTATGCTCTTGCTGCACCGCGACAGGATCGGCAAATGCAGGGGATGACCGATATGACGACGACCGAGCGCCGTCCGGCTGAACCGGCGGCAGGCGCTCCCGCCATCATCTTCGAAGCGATCGTCAAGATGCAGGCGGTGTCCGCCATGTATAATCGCGGCGAAGTGGTGCTGGCGCCCCATGTGATCTTCACGCGACACGACGAACTATATGTCGACGCGACGACGATCGAGCGGGACGGAAAGCCGCCGCGCGAGGAAAAGATGGGCACCTTCAAGCTTGCCGGACTTGGCGCGCTGCGCCTGACGCCCCGGCGGTTCACGGCAAGCGCCCTGTTCGAGCGCGATGCCGAGAAATATCAGGGTGCGGCCCTGATGATGGTCGAGCCGGGCTGATCCTGGAAAAGCCAGGTACCGCGCTTCGATAGAAACGCGGTACCTGGAGCCTTAGCGGCAGCGGACCTGGTTCTGCTCGATCGAGCGACCGGCCAAGGCGCCGCCTGCCGCCCCGAGCAGCGTCGCGATCGTGCTGCTCCGCCCGCCGACCAGATTGCCCAGCACGCCACCGGCTGCGCCACCGATGATCAGGCCGGTCGTGCCGTCCGGGCGACGGCAATAATAGCGACCATCGGTCCCCGCATAGACCCGATCCTGCGGCTGCAGCACGCGCTCGCGATATTGCGAACCGTCGCGATAGTCGCCCACCGGATCGTAATAAGGTTCGGCGTTGCGGTCATAGCCATCGGCCGGAACCGGCGGTGCGACCCGATAACCACCGGGACCAGCCTGTGGCGGGGCGGGGCGATAGTCGCCATCGTCATAGCCGCCCTGGCTCCGCTCGGACTGGTACAGGTCCACTTCCTGACGATAGATCTGATATTCCCGATCGAAGCGCGCCTGCGCCGCCCGGAACCGCGCATCCTGTGCGGCGGTCTGTGCCGTCGCAGGAATGGCCGTTGCAGTGACGGCGGTGGTGATCGCCAAGATGGTCAGACGACGAAAGCCCATCGCTCCTATCCCTCCATACCCCGACAATCGGGGGAGGCGAGCGATACGGCCACGAAAGGATATGGTTCCTGAACGACATCAACCATTCCTCCCCTGCAAGGGGAGGGGGACCATGCGCAGCATGGTGGAGGGGTGTAACCGATCGTAAGTTGCCCGATCTCTTCAACGGTGACACCCCTTCGTCAGGGCTTCGCCCTGCCACCACCCCTTGCAGGGGAGGAATGCGGAGGCTTTTCACCCCTTGGTGACGAAGCTGTCCATCACCCGCTTGCGCCCGGCCTGCTCGAAATCGATCTCCAGCTTGTTGCCCTCGATCGCCGCGATCTCGCCATAGCCGAACTTCTGGTGGAACACGCGCTCGCCGACACGCAGATCGTCGCGCCCCTTCTGCCCCAATCCGACGGAGGGCGAACGCGACTCGACGATCCGAGCGGGACGGGCAGGGGCCGCATTCTGCCCCGTCGCAGCCCGCTGCCAGCCCGGACCGCGCCCGGTGCCGCGCCCGACATTGGCGAAGGGGTCGGCATGTTCGGACCAGTTCGCACGCCACAGGCTTTCGCCGCCGGTCATGCTCGTCTCGCTCTCGATATGCTCGGGCGGCAGTTCGCCGACGAAGCGACTGGGCAGGCTCGACGTCCATTGGCCATAGATACGGCGATTGGCCGCGTGGAGGATCACCGCCTTTCGCCGCGCGCGGGTGATCGCGACATAGGCGAGCCGCCGCTCCTCCTCCAGGCTGCGCGTGCCGCCTTCATCGATCGCACGCTGCGACGGAAACAGGCCTTCCTCCCAGCCCGCCAGGAACACCGTGTCGAACTCCAGCCCCTTGGCGGCATGGATCGTCATGATCGTCACCTCGGGCTCGCGCTGGTCGCCGTCGCGGTCCATGACCAGCGAGACATGCTCCAGGAACGCGCCGAGCGACTCGTAATCCTCCATTGCGCGGACGAGTTCGGACAGGTTCTCCAGCCGCCCGGCCGCCTCCGCCGACTTTTCGTTCTGGTACATGGCGGTATAGCCGCTCTCGTCGAGTAACTGGCGCGCCAGTTCCGGGTGGGCGAGGTCGCGCGCCATGTCGCGCCAGCGTGCGATGTCGCCGATCAGATTGCCCAGGCTCCGGCGCGCCTGCGGGGTCAGCTCGTCGGTGTCGAGGATACGCGCCGAGGCGATGGTCAGCGGCAGTCCTTCGGCCCGCGCCAGTTGGTGGATCTTCGCCAGCGCCTTGTCGCCCAAGCCGCGCTTGGGAACGTTGACGATTCGCTCGAACGCCAGATCGTCCGACGGCTGGTTGACGATGCGCAGATACGCAAGCGCATCGCGGATTTCGGCGCGCTCGTAAAAGCGGAACCCGCCGACGATCCGATAGGGCAGACCGATCGCGATAAAGCGATCCTCGAATTCGCGGGTCTGGTGAGAGGCGCGAACGAGAATGGCGATATTGTCGTAGGACGTACCCGACCGCCGCGCCGATTCGATCTCCTCGCCGACCCGCCGCGCTTCCTCGGGGCCGTCCCAGACGCCCAGCACCTGGACCTTCTCGCCGACGTCCAACTCGGTCCAAAGCGTCTTGCCGAGCCGACCGCCATTATTGGCGATCACCCCCGAGGCCGCGCCCAAGATGTGCGGCGTCGAACGGTAATTCTGTTCCAGCCGGATGACCTTGGCACCCGGAAAGTCCCGCTCGAAGCGCAGGATATTCTCCACCTGCGCGCCACGCCACGAATAGATGGACTGATCGTCATCGCCGACACAGGCGATGTTCTTGCGCGCCTGGGCAAGCAGTCGCAGCCAGAGATACTGGACGCTGTTGGTGTCCTGATACTCGTCCACCATGATATAGCGGAAGCGCTGCTGATAATGCTCCAGCACGTCGCGATGCGTCTTCAGGATGGTCAGCATGTGGAGCAGCAGATCACCGAAGTCGCAGGCGTTCACGCTGCGCAGCCGGTCCTGATATTGCCGGTAGAGCTCGGCCCCCTGGCCGTTGGCGTAACGCTCGGCTTCGCCCGCATCGATATCGCCGGGGACCAGCCCCTTGTTCTTCCATTCGTCGATCAGGCCGCCCAAGGCGCGCGCCGGAAAGCGCTTTTCGTCGATGTCCGCCGCCACGATCAACTGCTTGAGCAATCGCAGCTGATCGTCGGTGTCGAGGATGGTGAAGTTGGATTGCAGCCCGACCAGTTCGGCATGACGGCGCAGCATCTTGGCCCCGATCGCATGGAAGGTGCCCAGCCATGGCATCCCCTCCACCGCGTCACCGACCAGCCGCCCGACGCGCTCGCGCATCTCGCGTGCGGCCTTGTTGGTGAAGGTGACCGACAGAATCTCCGACGGCCAGGCCTTGCGCGTATAGAGAAGGTGCGCCAGCCGTGCGGTCAGTGCCGCCGTCTTGCCCGTGCCCGCGCCCGCCAGCACCAGCACCGGCCCGTCCGTGGTCAACACCGCCTCGCGCTGCGCGGGGTTCAACGTCCGAAGATAGGGATAATCGGCCAGCGAAGCGGCGGGATCGGAAGAAGGCACGGTCATCGCGAACAGTTAGGGAACGTTTGCAGCGGGGGCAACCACCCGTAATCTCGGCCCGGCCTTGTTTCATCGCGGGACGCGTCATCATAGCGTCTTTTGTGCGACGCGAAAGCGACATGTCCGCCGCCTAGAGGCACCGCGTGCCGACGAGCGGCGGGGTGACCCCATCACTCACGCCGCCGTGAAGGGCACGATCCGATGCAGGAGCACCACAAGATGAAGAAGTTTACGGCAGCCGCCATTGCGGCTTCTCTGTTTGCGTCCGCAACGGCTCAGGCCGAAATGCGCGAGCCGGTCACGGTCACCGTTCGTCACGCCGATCTCGATCTGCACCGTGCCGCTGATCGCGCCCAGTTCGACGCGCGTATCCGCCGTGCCGCGACCATGGCGTGCGGCCATGTAACGGCCGATCTGCGCCGCAACGCCGACATCACGCGCTGCCGCCGAGAGATGATGGCGGACGCCGCGATCAAGGTCGCGGCATTGTCGACCGCCGCGCCGGTCGCGCTGGCCAGCAACAACTGAGATCATGAACGGCACTCGACCGGGCGGTCCGATACACCGCCCGGTCGCGTTCCGATGTGAGACGGCGTGGACCGGCGGGCACCGGGCAGCCGTCATGAAAATGTCACCAGAAAGGCGCAACGCGATTGGTCATGACATCCTATGCGCTCGCCGGTGGCCAATCCGAATCCCACGTTCGCGGGCCGCGTCTCGATGCCGGGCTCCATCCGATGGGCCGTTGGGTGTTCACTGCCCTGTTGATCGGCGGCCTCGCCTATGCCGGCTATAGCATTGCGGTGGACACCGCCCGCGTCGGTGAGCCGATGGCGATGGGCGTGTTCGCTTTTCTGGGGCTGGCGCTGCTGATCGCACTGGGCTTCGAGTTCGTGAACGGGTTTCACGATACCGCCAATGCGGTCGCCACCGTCATCTATACCCATTCGATGCCCGCCCCGCTGGCGGTCGTCTGGTCCGGTTTCTTCAATTTCCTGGGCGTTCTGACCTCGACCGGAGCCGTCGCCTATTCCATCATCACGCTGTTGCCCATCGACCTGATGCTGCATGTCGGCTCGGCTGGCGGGTTCGCGATGATCTTTGCGCTGCTGCTGGCAGCGGTTCTTTGGAACCTGGCAACCTGGGCGGTAGGGCTGCCCAATTCGTCGAGCCATGCGCTGATCGGCTCGATCCTGGGCGTCGGGCTCGCCAACCAGTTGCTGTCCAGCATTCCCGGCACCTCCGGGGTCGATATGGCGCAGGTGTGGAAGGTCCTGTCCGCACTGCTGTTCAGCCCGCTGATCGGTTTTGCCGGTGCTCTGATGCTGCTGCTCGTCATGAAGCGTTTCCTGCGCGACAAGCGCCTCTATCGCGAGCCGGAGGGCGATACGCCGCCGCCGCGCGGCATCCGTGCGCTTCTGATCTTCACCTGCACGGCGGTCAGCTTCGCGCATGGCGGCAATGACGGGCAGAAGGGCATGGGGCTGATCATGCTGATCCTGATCGGCTGCGCGCCGACCGCCTATGCGCTGAACCGCACGCTGCCCGAGAGCGCCATGCCTGCCTTCGTGCGCAGCGCGCAGGTTGCGGCGACAGCCTATGCCGCACATGGTGCGCAAGGCACCCCCTCGGTCGATCAGGCGCGCGCGGACGTGGTCGACGCCGTCCGCAAAAAGGCGATCGATACGCCCAAAGTCTATGCGGGCCTGTCCGCGCTGTCGCGCGACATCGGCGAACGGATCGGCAATTACGGCGCGCTCAGCCGTATCCCCGCCGCCGTCGTGCCCAACCTGCGCAACGACATGTATCTGGTCCTCGACACCACCCGCATGGTGACCAAGAGCGAGACGGCCAAGCAGCGCTTCACCGCCGCCGAGATCGAGTCGCTCAACGGCTATGCCGGGTCGCTGGAGCGGGGCACCCGCTATATCCCGCTCTGGGTGAAGGTCACGGTCGCCCTGGCGCTGGGCCTGGGTACCATGGTCGGCTGGCGGCGGATCGTGGTGACGGTCGGTGAGCGGATCGGCAAGACGCATCTGACCTATGGCATGGGGGCCGCAGCCGAACTGATGACGGCAGCGACGATCTTCGGTGCGGAATATATTGGCCGTCCGGTGTCGACCACGCATATCCTGACCTCCGGCGTCGCCGGGGCGTCTGTCGCCAATGGCGCAGGTCTTCAGTTCCGGACGATCCGCAACATGCTGCTGGCCTGGGTCCTGACGCTGCCCGCCGCGATGCTGCTGTCGGGCACCCTCTATTGGCTGCTGCTGCAACTGGCCCGCGTGTTGGAGGGGTAAGCGGATAGGGCTTTACGCCGGGCGTCCGCTTCTGCACGAGCGAGGCATGACCCATGCCTCGCCTCCGTCGCACCGCCATATCCTGCTGGCCAGCCTTACCGGTACGGCGGTCGAATTCTACGACTTCTATATCTATGCGACCGCAGCGGCGCTGGTATTCGGGCCGCTGTTCTTTCCGGCATCTTCGGCGACGGCGCAATTATTGCTATCCTATGCCAGCTTCGGCCTCGCCTTTGTGGCCCGACCGGTGGGGGCCATCGCCTTCGGCCATTTCGGCGACCGGGTTGGGCGCAAATCGACCCTGGTGGTCAGCCTGATGCTGATGGGCGGATCGACCGTCGCCATCGCTTTCCTGCCGACCTATGCGCAAGCGGGATGGATCGCGCCGCTGCTGCTGTGCATCGCGCGGTTGGGGCAGGGGCTGGGGCTGGGCGGCGAATGGGGCGGCGCCGCCTTGCTGGCGGTGGAGAACGCCCCGCCGGGCAAGCGCAACACCTGGGGCATGTTCCCGCCGCTCGGCGCACCGGTGGGCTTCATACTGGCCAATGGCTTCTTCCTGATCCTAGGGCTGATCCTGACCGACGAACAGTTCCGCGCCTGGGGCTGGCGCCTGCCGTTCCTGGCGAGTGCAGTATTGGTGCTGTTGGGACTGTGGGTCCGCCTGCGCCTGACCGAGACACCCGATTTTGCCGAGGCGAAGAAGGCC
Source organism: Sphingomonas sp. Leaf257 (assembly GCF_001422185.1). Classification (NCBI taxonomy): domain Bacteria; kingdom Pseudomonadati; phylum Pseudomonadota; class Alphaproteobacteria; order Sphingomonadales; family Sphingomonadaceae; genus Sphingomonas; species Sphingomonas sp. Leaf257. The sequence continues at coordinate 122,222 of NZ_LMMH01000023.1, read as the reverse complement.
GAGGCGTTGCCCCGCGTGCCGATCGCGACGCTGCTTCAGGGGCATGGCCGCGCGCTGCTGGCGGGAACGGGCGGGGTGGTCGCCTGTTTCGCAATCTTCTACCTCGCGACCGCCTTTGCGCTGGGGCATGGGACGACGGTGCTCGGCTATCCGCGCGAGGCGTTTCTGGGCATTCAGCTGGTGGCGATCCTGTTCCTGGCGCTCGGCGTCATCGTCTCGAGCGTGACGGCCGACCGGCATGGCGCGCCGTCCATGCTGCGGCTGGGCTTTGCGGGTTGCGTGCTGATCGGGATCGCGATGGGACCGATGCTCGGATCGGGATCGCTTGCCATCGTCTTTGCCTGGCTGGCGGCAGCGCTGTTCGTGATGGGCTTTGCCTATGGCCCGTTGGGCGGCTGGTTGCCCGCGCTATTTCCGGCGGGCGTGCGCTATACCGGCGTGTCGATGACGTTCAATCTGGGCGGTATCATTGGCGGCGCCCTCGCCCCCATCGCGGCACAGGCGCTGACCGAGCGCGGCGGGCTGAACTTCGTCGGCGGCTATCTGGTCGCCGCCGGTCTGCTCAGCCTCGCCGGGCTCGCCCTGATGCGCGGGCGCGGTGCCTATCAGGCCTGACGAAGCAGGGTCAGCCGCGCCTTCCCGTGGACGCGGGAAGCATCGACGGTGAAGCCCGCAAGCTCGATCTCTTCCTGCTTGGCCGTCTCGATGCTGACCCAGGTTCCCGCACCAACCCAGCCGAGCCGGGCCAGCTTGTCGAGCGCGACGCTGCCCGCGCTTGTCCCATAAGGCGGGTCCATCAGGATCAGGTCGAGCGGCGCCCGTGCAGGCCCCAGCGCCATCACTGAAGACGCCCGGACATCGCCCTTCGCCTTCAGCTTGGCGAGATTGGCCCGCAGCGCATCGAGGGCGGCGCGGTCCTGCTCGACGAACAGGCAGGACGCCGCCCCGCGCGACAAGGCCTCGATCCCGAGCGCGCCTGAACCGGCGAAGAAGTCGCCGACGGCCAGCCCCTCGAAATCGCCCAGCCGGGCCGTCAGCATCGAGAACAAGGCCTCGCGCGTTCGGTCGGCGGTCGGGCGGGTCACGTCACCCTTGGGCGCGACCAGCGGGCGTCCGCGCCATTGTCCGGCGATCACACGCATCAGCGCTGCCCTCCCGGGCGACCGGGACGCGAGCCGCCACCGTTAGGACGTCCGCCGCCGCGTGAGTCCAGCCTCGACGGTCCGCCGGAGCGTCCGGGCGAACCCTGGGGACCACGCGACGGACGGGCGGGGCGGTCACCGCGATCGTCGACACGCGGCTGGCGTGGGCCACCCCCAGGCTTGGCAAAGGGCTTGGTGTCGCCACGCGAACGATCGAAGCGAGCGCCGTCCCGTGCCGGGCGTTCGCCCCGGTCGTCAAAGCGCGACGCCCGCTGTCCACCGGAGCCGTAGCGCTCGCCGGTGGCAGCGCTGCCGAAACGCTTGGCATCCCGACGCGGCCGATCGGAACGACCGCCCTCGCGAGCAGGCCGCTCGGCCCGGTCATCGAAACGCGATGGCCGCTGGCCGCCGGAACCCGACCGTTCGCCCGTCGAGGATTTGGCAAAGGGCTTGGCCCCCGGCCGCGCCCGATCCGACCGAACACCGTCACGCGCAGGGCGTTCGGTACGATCCTCGAAGCGGGATGGGCGTTGTCCGCCAAAGCCGGAGCGTTCGTTTGTCGGCGATTTGGCGTAGGGCTTCGCGCCCTCACGCGGTCGGTCGGATCGAGCGCCTTCACGGGCCGGACGGTCGATTCGGGCATAGGCCGACGACGGGCGCGCGTCGTCCCGGCGGCGCCGGTCGCCAGACCCCATCCGCTCCTGCGACCGGGGGCGGTCACTCGCTCCACCGCAGGCCTCGCCTGCACCAGCGCGTGCCGGGCGCTCACCTGCGGCGCGCGTCGGCGGCGTGCGGAAGCCGGGCTTGATCTTCGCAGGCTTGACCGCGTCGGCGGGGATGCCGCCCTCCAGCGACCGCCGGAATTCGACGATATCGGCACCCCGGACCTCGCCGATGTCACCGACCGGCAGCTCGTCCAGCACGAAAGGACCGTAGCGCAATCGGATCAACCGGCTGACCTGAAGCCCCAGATGTTCGAGGACGCGGCGAACTTCGCGGTTCTTGCCCTCCCGAAGCGTCATTTCGATCCAGACGTTCGCGCCGGTCCGCCGCTCGAGATTGGCGTCGATCTGGCCGTAGCGGATGCCGTCGATCTCGATCCCGTGGATCAGCTCTTCCAACTGCGCTTGGGTGATGTCGCCATAAGCGCGGGCGCGATAGGTGCGCTCGACGCCGGTGGCGGGCAATTCCAGCTGACGCTTGAACCCGCCATCAGTGGTCAGCAGCAGCAGCCCCTCGGTATTCAGGTCGAGCCGTCCGACCGGCACCAGACGCGGCAATCCCTCGGGCAGGCGATCATAGATGGTCGGCCGCCCCGCCGGGTCATGCTCGGTGACGAGCAGGCCGGTGGGCTTGTGATAGAGGAACAGGCGTGTCGGCTCGGGCGCGGCGACGGGATCGCCATCCACGGTCACGCCGTCGAGAGATGAAAGAAGCGTCGCAGGGGTGTCGATGGTCACGCCATTCAGGGCGATCCGGCCCTCGGCGATCATCCGCTCGATCTCTCGGCGCGACGCGACTCCTGCCCGCGCGAGCAGCTTTGCTATACGTTGATCTGGTGTCATGATCCACGCTGATACAGAGGGTGTCGACCAAAGGAAATTAATTGCGTCGTTTCTCGTAGACAAAGCGTTACGCGAGCGAGCGGGACAGCAGGACAGGCCGATAGAGGGATGAGATTCTTCGGGCGAAAGAAACGACAGCTGGTCAAGCTGCTCGTTGTTGAGGACGAGCCGTTGGTCGCGTTCGACACCGAACACGTCCTGACCGATGCCGATTTTGAGGTGGTCGCCACGGTCGACCGCGTCAGCAAGGCCGTCACCCTGATCGACGGGGGTGCCGGGATCGATCTGGTTCTGGCGGATGTGCGCCTGGCAGACGGCAGTGGCGTCGATGTGGCGCGGGCTGCCCATGCCCGCGACATCCCCGTCCTGTTCATCACCGGCACGCCGCCCGATGGCGTCGAGCAACTTGCCGAGGGGCTGCTGATGAAGCCCTATGGCTCGCGCGAGCTGTTGGGCGCGATCGATGCGATCGAGGAGCGCCGCGCGGGAAAGGCGCCGGGTCGCCTGCCATCGGGCTTTCGTCTTTTCGCCCGAGCAGCATCGTCCGGCCCCGTTGCCCCTGATGGCCAAGCCTTATAGGGTCCCCGCTTTCCGATAGGGTGAGCGGTTCTATGGCGAGTGCGCGTTGGTTGGATGGAGTGCGGCCCTATGTCGAGCCCGCACCGCTGGCCTCGCTCGCGCTCGGCATATCCTCGGCCTTTCCGCTGACCATGATCAACGCGACGCTGGCCAGCCGGCTGGCGGAAGCGGGGATCGAGAAGAAGAGCGTCACCGCCTTTGCGCTAGTGATCCTGGCCTATAATCTGAAATGGTTATGGGCCTGGATCGTCGAGGGGGTGAAGATCCCCGTCCTACACCGCTTGGGCCAGCGCGTCTCGTGGCTGCTGGTCGTGGCGGCGCTGGTCTGCGCAGCGGCGATCGGCCTGGGCCTGGCAGACCCGCGCGTGTCATTGGCGCAGACGGCGATGGCCGCCCTGGCGCTGGGCATCGCCGGGGCGACCTTCGACATCGTGATCGATGCCTATCGCATCGAACTGCTCGAGCCGCGCCAGCTGGGCGTGGGGGCGGGCATGGGCCAATATGGCTGGCGGATCGGCTCGGCACTCGTCGCCTCGCTCTCGCTGGTCATCGCGACGCGCGCGGGATGGAGCGTGGCCTATATAGTCAGTTGCGCCTTCGCACTGCCCGCCGTGCTGACCGCGCTGTTCATGGGTGAGCCGAAGCGGCATAGCGAGATCACCGCCAAGCGCCCGAGCGAGGGGATCGTCCGCGCGGTCGTCGGCCCCTTTGCCGAGTTTTTTCGCCGTCAGGGCGCGCTTATCATCCTGGCCTTCATCCTGGTCCACAAGATCGGCGATACGCTCGCCAACCTGACCTTCCGCCTGTTGTTCAACGACCTGGGGTTCAGCAAGGACGAAATCGCGCTGTACGATGTCGGTGTCGGCTTTTGGGCATTGCTGATCGGCGTGTTCGTCGGCGGCGTCCTCTATGCGCGGCTGGGGATGAAGCGATCCGTGCTGATCAGCCTGATGCTGATGGCAGTGTCCAACCTGTCCTTTGCGGGGCTGGCGGCGCTGGGTCATTCCAACTGGGGCATGGCGGGCGCGATCGGGTTCGAGAATTTTTCGAGCGGGATCGGCGGCGTCACCGTCGTCGCCTATTTCTCGGCGCTGACCGACCTGCGCTTTACTGCGGCACAATATGCGCTGATTTCGGCGGCGGCGAGCGTAGTCGGGCGTATCCTGAGCGGCACGACGGCGGGGGCGCTGGTCGAGCAGTTCGGCTATGTCGACTTCTATCTGCTGACCACGGTCGTCGCCGTGCCGGGCGTCCTGCTGTTCTGGTGGATGGCGCGGTCGGGCCTGGTTGACCGTTCGATCGGCAGTGCAGGCGTCGCCGGAGAGGGCGACGCCCGTCGCGAGGCACCGGTCAGTAACTGATCGGCCGCCCTTCGTCCGCAAAGGCCGCCGAGACGGCGGCGGCGCTCGCCAGGACGCTATCGACCCGCCGCACGCCGAGCAGATCGGTCATCAGGAAATGCGCCTTTTGCGGCGCCGCTTCCATCTGGGAGAGGATGGTCATCAGCGCCGCCTCCGCCGCCGTCATCCGCGCACAGCAGCAAGGCGCAATGGCGATCTGGCCCGAGGCGTGGGCGGCCAGATCGGCCATCAGCGTCCGCATCAGGATCAGCGGACGTCGGAAATCCTGTCCGAACATGGTGAACAGCGTGTGCGACGCACGGGCATCCGCCAGCCCGTGCGCGCCCATCCGACGTATCGCGAACAGGGCAATCCGGGCGTGGGGGCAGGCCGGCAGCATGTGCGGCAAAGCTGCGGCGAGGGTGGTGGTTTCGGCCATCGGCGGGGGACTCCGTGATTACGGTCCCCATGCTAAACGGTCGCTATTGATAGTCAATCGCAAATAAAGCGGTTGGTGGGATCGGCTCATCGCATCATTGCGGCGCCTCGTCATTCTGGGCAAGGACCTGTCCGGCCAGGTAAAGTGATCCCGCGATCAGGACATGGGACGGGGCTTCGAGCTGCTCGGCAACCAAGGCAAGCGCATGCGAAGGGTCCCCGGCCGAGATCGCCTTGAGGCCCAAGGCATGGGCCTGTTGCGCAAGGCTTTCGGGCGCGTGGCAGGCGTGATCGGGCACGGGCACGGTAACGATCAGGTCGACCATCCCGCCGAGCTTTTCCAAGACCGGCCCGGCTTCCTTGTTCGCCAGCATCCCCAGAATAAGCGCGGTCGGCCCTTCGGATCGCCAGCCCGCCATGGTCCGCGCCACCGGCGTCGCAGCGGATGGGTTGTGCGCGCCGTCCAGCCAGCATTGCGTTCCGGCGGGCAGGGCCTGGGTCAGCGGCCCATGCCTCAGACGCTGCATCCGTGCAGGCCATTGCGCGCCGGTTGCCGCCTGCCTCAGAGCCTCATCCGAAACGGTCACGGCTTGCTGATGTCGCAGCATCGCCACCGCCAGCGCCAAATTGCGCGACTGGTGCCCGCCTGTCAGGCTCGGCCGGGGCAAGGCGATTTGACCCCGCTTGTCCTCGTAGGACACGCCGCTGCGTGTGGACGCGCTCGACCAAGCCTGTCCCCCTGCGAAGACGGGAGCCCCGGCGGCGGCCGCCACCTGGGCGATCGCGTCTCGCAGCGGGCGGGCATAGTCCATGGTGACCAGCGGCGTGCCTCGCTTGGCGATTCCCGCTTTTTCGCGCGCGATGCCGGTAAGCTTGCGGCCCAGAAACGCCTCGTGATCGATGCCCAGCGCCGCGATGCCACAGACCGCAGGCGGCGGCAGGATATTGGTCGCGTCCAGGCGGCCGCCCAGACCGACCTCAATGATCGTAGCGGCAGCCGGATTGCGGGCGAAGGACAGGAACGCGGCCGCCGTCGTCACTTCGAAGAAGCTGGCCCCGATCCCCTCGGCATGACCCAGCACTTCGTCGAGCACCGCCGCGAGCGCATCGTCCGTGATCAAGCGGCCGTTCAGTCGGATTCGCTCGTTGAACCGGACGAGGTGCGGACTGGAATAGACATGAACGCTCTGGCCCGACGCCTCGATCGCGGCGCGCAGAAAGGCGCAGGTCGAGCCCTTGCCGTTGGTGCCCGCGACATGGAAAACCGGCGGCAGATGATGCTGCGGATCGCCCAGCCGCCCGAGCAGGGTCGTGATCCGCTCCAAACCCAGGACATCCGCACCGGGCGACAGACTCCACAGCCGGTCGAGCTGTGCCTGGACGGCCGGATGGTCGGAACGGGCATGGTCGGGCATCGGCCGGTCTCTTGGAAAGCGGATATGAAAGAGGCGGACCTCTCGGCCCGCCCCTCTAATGCGATCGATGGGAAAAGGCGACGGTTCAGGCGGCCTGACGCGATCCGGTCAGATAGCCGATCACGGTCGCCAGACGCTCACGCAGGTCGCGGCGGTGAACGACCATGTCGAGCATCCCATGGTCCAGATAATATTCCGACGTCTGGAAATCGTCGGGCAGCTTTTCACGGATCGTGTTCTCGATCACGCGGCGGCCGGTAAAGGCCAGGGTCGCCTTCGGCTCGGCGATCTGGACATCGCCCAGCATCGCATAGGCCGCCATTACGCCGCCCGAGGTCGGGTCGGTCAGCACGACGATATAGGGCAGGCCCGCATCATGCAGCATCTGGATCGCCACGGTGGTGCGCGGCATCTGCATCAGGCTGAGAATGCCTTCCTGCATGCGCGCGCCGCCCGAGGCGGTGAAGATGACATAGGGGCAGTTGTCCGCAATGGCCGCCTCGACGCCGCGCACAAACGCCTCACCGACCGCCAGGCCCATCGATCCGCCCATGAAGGCGAAGTCTTGCACGCCGACCACGACCTTGTGGCCCAGGATCGTGCCACGCGCATTGACCAGTGCGTCGTTCTCCGCCGCGCTGGTCCGTGCCGCCTTCAGGCGATCGGCATAGCGCTTGGAGTCCCGGAACTTCAGCGGATCCTCGGGTACCTTGGGCGCGGGCAGCTCGTTGCAGCTCCCTTCGTCCAGCAGATGGCGGAAACGCGCCTTGGGCCCGATGCGGTCGTGATGATCGCATTTTGGGCAGACGTTCAGATTGTCTTCCAGCTCCTTGGTGAAGACCATCTGCCCGCATCCCTTGCACTTATGCCAGAGATGATCGGGCGTCTCCTTCTTGACGACGAAGGGGATGACGTTGCGGACGCTGTTGAGCCAGCTCATGCGAGTTCCTTGCGTGCATCGGCCAGTGCCGACGACAGGGTTTGAATATAGGCGCGGACCGGGGCGGGAGCGTTGGCCCCATGCTCGCCCACCAGGTCGACGATCGCCGAGCCGACGACGACGCCGTCCGCCACGCGACCGATCGCCGCCGCCTGTTCCGGAGTACGGACGCCGAAGCCGACCGCGACCGGCAAATGGGTCGCCGCCTTCAGACGAGCGACCGCGTCCTCGATCGAGGATTGCGCCGCCTGCTGCTGCCCGGTGATGCCCGCGACGGAGACATAATAGAGGAAACCGTCGGCGCCCGTCAAAATCGTCGGCAGGCGCACGGCATCGCTGGTCGGGGTCGCCAGCCGAATCGAGGCGATCCCCTTGCCGCGCAGCGCGACGCCCAGCGCATCGTCTTCCTCGGCGGGTACGTCGACGCAGATCACGCCGTCGACGCCCGCTTGTGCCGCCGCCTCGGCGAACCATTCGGGGCCGCGTACCGTCATCGGGTTGGCATAGCCCATCAGGACCAGCGGCACGTTCGGGTGACGGGCGCGAAAGGCCGTGGCGATCGCCAGCACGTCGGCGGTGCGGGTGCCCGCGCCCAGGCTGCGGATATTGGCCTTCTGGATCGCCGGGCCATCGGCCATCGGATCGGTGAAGGGCATTCCCAGTTCGACCACGTCCGCACCACCCTCGACCAGCGCGTCGAGGATGGCGGCGGTGTCGCCCGGCGTCGGATCGCCCGCGGTCACGAAGGTGACGAGGGCGGCACGGCCCGCATCGGCGCAGGCCGCAAAGCTATCGGCGATCCGGCTCACATCTTGGCTCCCAGCGCGTCGGCGACGGTGAAGATGTCCTTGTCGCCACGACCCGAAATATTGACCAGCACGATCTGGTCCCGGTCCATCAGCGGCGCACGGCGGATCAGCCCGACCAGCGCATGGCTGCATTCCAGCGCCGGGATGATCCCCTCGACCTTGCAGCAGAGCTGGAAGGCGTCGAGCGCCTCGGTATCGGTCACGCCTTCATAGACGACGCGGCCGGTATCGTTCAGCCAGCTATGCTCCGGCCCGATCCCCGGATAGTCGAGCCCGGCCGAGATCGAATGCGCCTCGGCAATCTGTCCGTCCTCGTCCTGCAACAAATAGGTCTTGTTGCCATGGAGGATGCCGGGCTTGCCGCCAGTCAGGCTGGCCGCATGCTGGGTGGTGTTCAGGCCGTGCCCGGCCGCCTCGATGCCCAGCATCGCGACTTCGGCGTCGTCCAGAAAGGGGTGGAACAGGCCGATGGCATTCGACCCGCCACCGACCGATGCGATCAGCAGGTCGGGCAGGCGGCCCTCGGCCTCCAGGATCTGCGCCTTCGACTCGGTTCCGATCACCGACTGGAAGTCGCGGACCATTTCCGGATAGGGGTGAGGACCGGCCGCCGTGCCGATGATGTAGAAGGTGTCGTGGACATTGGCGACCCAGTCGCGCAGCGCCTCGTTCATCGCATCCTTCAGCGTCTGCGCACCCGATGTGACCGGACGCACTTCCGCACCCAGCAGCTTCATACGGAACACGTTCGGCGCCTGACGCTCGATATCGCGCGCGCCCATGAAGATGGTGCAGGGCAGGCCGAAGCGCGCCGCGACGGTGGCGGTCGCCACGCCATGCTGGCCCGCGCCCGTCTCGGCGATGATCCGCGTCTTGCCCATCCGCTTGGCGAGCAGGATCTGGCCGATGCAGTTGTTGATCTTGTGCGCGCCGGTGTGGTTCAGTTCCTCGCGCTTGAAATAGACCTTCGGCCCCTTGCCCTCGGGCGCGCTCGCACGAAGCGTCTCGGTCATGCGCTCGGCATAATACATCGGGCTGGGACGACCGACATAATGGGTCATCAGATCCTCGAACTCGGCCTTGAAGGCCGGATCGACCTGCGCGGCGCGATACTCACGCTCCAGGTCGAGGATCAACGGCATCAGCGTCTCGGCGACGTAGCGCCCGCCGAAATCACCGAAATGGCCGCGCTCGTCGGGCTGGGCACGGAAGGAATTGGGGGCGTTCATCTCGTTTCCCTTGGGCATTTGCGGGGCGACCCCTGCAAACGATCCTGTCACTGATTTGTCGCAACGGCTTTAAGGAACGTCGCGATCTTGTCCATATCCTTGACGCCCGGCGCACTCTCGACGCCAGAGGACACATCGACCAAGGGCGCGCCCGTCCGCCGGATCGCCTCGGCGACGTTGCCGCCATCCAGCCCGCCGGACAAGGCCCAGCGCAGCGGATGGCGAACCCCGTCGAGCAGGCTCCAGTCGAAGCGCAGGCCCATGCCGCCGGGCAGCGACGCGTCGTCCGGGGTCTTGGCATCGTACAGGATCAGGCTGGCCGCCCCCGCATAGTCGCGGGCCTTCTCGACATCGCCGCGCAGCTTGATTGCGACGGCCGCCCAGACCTCGCGGTCAAACTTCGATCGGATCGCGGCCACGCGCGCCGGTGCCGTGCGGTGAAGCTGGATCGCGTCGAGCATCCCGGCACGCACCGCCGCATCGAGCAACTGGTCATCGGGGTCGACGAAGACGCCGACACGCTGGACATGATCGGGCACCCGTCCCGCCAGTCCCGCCGCGACGTCGAAGGTCAGGTGCCGGGGCGAGGCGGGGAAGAAGACGAAGCCGACATGGCTCGCCCCGCCGCCCAGCGCGGCGTCGAGCGTGGCGGGCGACGTCAATCCGCAGATCTTGGCAGTGATCGGCATGGTCGTTTCCCGAATGGGAGGGTCCGAAAAACGTATTCAGAGCGTCGCCGCGATCGCACGTGCCGCGGCGTCGGGGTCCTCGGCCTGGGTGATCGGACGGCCGATGACCAGGATCGAAGCGCCCGCATCGACCGCCGCACGCGGGGTGACGACACGCTTCTGGTCGCCGATCACACCATCGGCCGGACGCACGCCGGGGACGACGAAAAAGCCCTTGGGCCACGCCTTCTTGACGGCGGCGACCTCTTCGCCCGAGCAGACGATCCCGTCCACGCCCGCTTCGGCGGCCAGGTCGGCCAGACGGCGGACATGATCCGCCGGAGAGCCCATGACGCCCGTGTCGGACAGGTCGCTGGCATCGAGGCTGGTCAGCATGGTGACGGCGACGACCTTCGTGCCGGTCGGCGCGGCCGCCTTGGCATCCTCCAGCATGGCGCGGCCGCCGCTGGCATGCACGGTCAGGATGGCGGGGGCGAGCGGGCCCAGCGACTGGACCGCCTTGGCCACCGTGTTGGGGATATCGTGCAGCTTCAGGTCGAGAAAGATGGGCAGGCCGATATGCGCCATCTCGCGCACGCCGCTCGCACCGTGCGCACAGAAGAATTCCAGCCCCAGCTTCAGCCCGCCGACATGATGGCGGACCTTCTGCGCCAGCGCCTGTGCGCGAGCGAGATCGGGGGTGTCGATGGCGACGTAGATGCGATTGCTCATGAAGGGATCAGACCGTCGGCTGGGTGTTGGTGGTAAGTGGGGCTGCCGGGGCAACATAGGCGCTGGTTTCGGCGGACACGGCGGCCAGCGAACGCTCGGCGGCGCTTAACCGCTGGCGCAGCCTCCAGCGCGCAGCATGCTGCCAGATCAGCGTCGGCACCAGCCCGAGCAGGAAGGTCAGGAACAGCAGCAGCGGCAGGTTCACGTCCGCGACCAGACCGCCGACCAGCCGGATCGGCACGGTCGTCCAGTTCCCCAGCGTGAAGGCCGCGGCCAGAAAGGCCAGCAGGCACCAGAAGAGCATTTTCAGGAACTGCATGGGTTTCTCCGCATCACCGGGTTCGGCGATGCGGTCTAGCGGCGTTGACCGGGCATGACCAGCCTTCAGCCGATCTCCCGGCGAAGCGAGGCGATCAGGGGCGCGATGGCCGTCAACCGCGCCTCTTCCTCGTCGAGTATGGCCAGGAAAGCGCGCCGCTTGAACGCGGCGACCGCGCCGGGTTTCAGGCGGATGGTCGAGGGCAGGGTGGAGACGGCGATGTCAATCATCCGTTCCGCACCGTGCAGGCGACCCCAGAGATAGTCATTCTCGCGGTAGCTACGGCTGAAGAACGCGCCGAAGGTTAGGAACTGGATGCCCTTTAGCGTCGCTTCGGCACCGCCTGCCCGAATGGCGGTGGCATCGTCGGGGGAGATGCGGTCGACCTTGATCGGGTCGAACTCGTCCAGCCCTTCGCCCTGTAGCAATGGCAGCGTCGCCACGTCGAAATAGGGGAAACCCAGATAGGTGAGCAGTAACGTGCGCCGGGCGGCACGCGGCAGCCCCGAAAAGGCCGCCGCCAGCCGGTCGTCGGTCTCTCCGTCCAGCCGGATCAGGTCGAGCCGGGCCTCCAGTCGATCGAGCATCGGGGCACCATCGTCGCGAACCGCGCGGATATCCTCCGCCCATTCGGTCAGACCGATACCGCTCTGGCGCTCCAGAAACTCGGCCAGCGATTCGTAGATGGCGTCGCGGACAGGCGCGAGTTCCGTCTCGCTATGATCCGCCTCGAGCTCGGTGAGCCGCCGGGCGAGCAACCGAAGACGACGGATGCGATAGCCGAGGTCGAAGGCACGCAGGAAGGTCCGCGCGCCGTTGCTCGATCCGCCGGTGAAGCTGATCGCCTCGCCACCGACATGGCGGGTCGCGACGGTCCGCTCGATCATCGCGCGGAGGCGGTGGCGGCTCGGCTGGCCATCGTCGCCCATGGCCTCCGTCAGGATCGTCGTCATGCCGTCGATGACATTGGCGAGCTTCAGATGACCATAGGCGGCATAGCTGAACCCTGCCTTCGCGGCGGCGGCAGCTTGCGCGCGAACCCGCCACGACGCCAGTCGCGCGGCGGTGGGGCGGTCGAGGAAGAAGGTGCCGCCGAACAGCTGCTCGATCTCCTGCTCCACCTCCTCGCGAATGGCGGCGAGGATGGCCTGCATCCGATCGATCCGGCCGGACCGGGCGGCGATCGCCTCCAGATTGTCGCGGATCGGCTGCTGGCGGGGCAGTTCGCTGATCGCCCCGATGATCGTCTGGAAAAAGCCCGGATGCCCGCCGCCGCCGGGCAGGCGGAAATGCATGCCCGGAAAGGGGTCGATATAGACGAAGCGACGGTCGACCTGACGCCGGGCGGGGCGGCGTCCGAGCGCGTCGATGGCGGGGCGGAAGGGCGCGTTGACCAGCACCGATCCGTCGATCAGCACCGCCTTGTCCGCCGCACCCGCCGCATGATGGCGGGGGAGCACGCGGCGCAGAAAGTCGTCGCGCTCGGGCCAGTCCTGTTGGCGCGCCGCCAGCACCCGGTCCAACTCGGCGACGGTGAAGGGCGGGAAGGCGCCGGGGAAGCTCGACGTCGCCCTGGCCGCAAAGACCAGTTCGGGGATCGCCGCCAGCTTGCCGCCGCCGGTGTCGGTGAAGTCGACGACCATGCGATGTTCGGTCTCGACCACCTCGCCCGGCGAATGGAGCCGCAACCGCTGCGGCTGGCCGGTAAAGTCGGTGACGGTGACGAACAGATCCAGTGGCTGGCCCGGCGGGATCAGTCGTTTGCCGACCGGACCGTCCGCCATTCGATCGAAGGCTTCGAGCAATCGTCCGGTAAAGGCGTCGGCGGCGAAGGGCGGCTCGAACCAGCGCGAGCGGATCAGGTGACCGAGCTTAGAGCGCACCTCCTCGCGCGTATCCTCGTCGAGCGCCGCGACCTTCTCGCCACTGCGCCCCGCAGCCATCCAGGCGATGGGCAGTGCCCACATCTTGGAAAAGCGCGAGGTCGGCGCGGCTTCGGGGGCGATCAGCGATTCGATATCGGCCGCTTCCAGCCAGAGGTCGGTCAGCGGATCGAGCGACTGGCCGGTCGACATGGCATGACCCAGGAATATGCCGTTGATCCCGCCCGCGCTGGCACCCGCGATGATGTCGGCCAAGATGCGCACGCGCACGCCGCCGCGCTCCGCCATGTCGTCGAGCAGATCGTGATAAACCGCATCGACCGCCGACGCCGGGGGATCGCCCTCATGCGAGGCCCGACTGGCGCGCACGACCCGCCAGATCTCCTTGGTGATGCCGTGCATGTAGACCGCCAAGCTAATGCCGCCATAGCAGACCAGCGCCAGCCGCAGCTCCTTTTCGCGCATCAGCGAGGCCCGATCGTGGCCCAGATGGGCAAATGGTCGGAGGCGCGGCGCGACATCGGCGTCGCATGAACGCCGCAGGCACCGATCTTCAAGTCCGGCGACACCATGATCCGGTCGAGCCGTCCGATCGGCCGCATCGCGTGGAAGCTCGGCCCGGTTTCCGCCACGGTGAAATCGCGGGTAAAGTCCTTCAGGCACCCGGCGGCGCGGGTCCATTCGTTCAGGTCGCCCATCATGACCGTCGGTTGCCAGTGCGCACAACTCGTCAGATGCGCCAGGATCGCCGCCGCCTGCCGCCGCCGCCACAGCCCCGACAGGTCGAGGTGCATGCCCACTACCCGGATCATTCCGGCCTTGGTCCGCAGATCCGCCATCACCGCACCACGCGGTTCCAGCGAGGGCAGGTGGATCGCCTCGAAATCCACGACCTGTATGCTTTTGCGCACCAGGATCGTGTTGCCATGCCAGCCCATAGAGCGAGCCTTCATCCCATAGACGATGGGTTTCCAGTCGCTATGGTCGTCAAGCAGATGGAGCGGGATCACGCCTTCGCGTTCACCGAAGCGACGATCCGCCTCTTGAAGGGCGATCACATCGGCATCGACCTCGCGCAGCACGTCCAGGATGCGATCGGGATTGCGTCGCCGGTCGGCGCCGATCCCTTTCCGAATGTTGTAGCTGGCGACCTTGATCATTCCGCCGCTGTAACGCAGCGACGGGCTTTTGGTGCCAATTCCAAAGCGGGATGGAAATGGTGCCGGATGAGGGGATCGAACCCCCGACCTTCGGTTTACAAAACCGCTGCACTACCGCTGTGCTAATCCGGCGTTGCGATCCCCCTAGCGTCAAGACACGCCGAAGGTCCAGCCCTCCGTTTGCGCAACCTGATGGGTGAGGCCCACCGGATGCCAGAGGTCGTCGCGCGTCGCCATGGTGCGGAGCCAGGCGGCAGTCAGGATCGCGTCGGTGCTGTGATCGTCATAGCGATGGAGCGAATCGTGCGGTTCGCTGCCCAAGGCCACCAGCGCCGCATCCAGCGCCTCGGCACTCCGCATCTTGCTCCGTCCGCGCGGGCGGCCGGCGTCACGGGCGGCGATGGAGGTATAGATTTCGATCACCAGTGCGCCGGAGGGCGGCACCGGGTCGAACGGCCAGATCGCCATGCGCCCGTCCAGACGCCGGAGCAGCCGCATTCCGGCAAAGCTTGCCTTCGCCACCTGCGACGCGCCGATCGCGTCATAGACGGTCGAAGGCTTGCGCGCGCCATCGGTCGCGATCTCGCAGGTTCGCCAATGGAGGAAGTCCGCCTTGCGCCCGTCCGCCGCCCCGAAATAGAAATGCCGCCCGCGCCGCGCCTCCAGGAAACTGCGCGCGCCCAGATCGGGATCGTCGCAACTGTCATCGACATAGGCCCAGAGCGCCCGCGCGTCCGCAGTCGGCCTATCCCCCGGCAGATGTGCCCCGCGCGTGACGAACGGGGCCGAAAAGCTGAAGTCGAAGCCGATCAGCAGCGGTTCGTCCGCCCGTGCCAGCAGCCACTCGGCCACGCCTTCGCGCGACCAGGCCCGGCCCGGCGGCGCGATGATGACGGGAGCGGCGTTTCCCGAACGGCAAAGGGCGACCTGGATACCCGGATGCGCAACACCATGCGCACCGGACCAGTCGATCGCGACGAAGCCGCTGAAACGGTCAGCCGTGACGGTCATCGCCGCCATCCTGCAAGGCACGGCGGCGCTCGCCCCACCAGGCCATACGCTCGGCGATACGTTTCTCCAGACCGCGCCCCGACGGTTCGTAGAAGCTCTGCGGCGGCAACTCGTCCGGCCAGTAATTCGCGCCTGAAAAACCGCCATCGGCGTCGTGGTCGTATTGGTAGCCTGCACCATAGCCGATCTGCTTCATCAACTTGGTCGGCGCGTTCAGGATGTTGGCGGGCGGCATCAGCGATCCGGTGTCCTTGGCGGTTCGCCACGCTTGCTTCTGCGCTTTATAGGCCGCGTTCGATTTGGGTGCGGTGGCGAGATACAAGCATGCCTGCACGATCGCCAGCTCTCCTTCGGGAGAGCCCAGAAACTCATAGGCGTCCTTGGCCGCAAGACACTGGGTCAGCGCCTGCGGATCGGCCAGCCCGATATCCTCGATCGCCGTCCGGGTCAGGCGACGCAGCAGATAGAGCGGTTCCTCGCCCGCCGTCAGCATCCGCGCAAGATAGTAGAGGGCCGCCTGCGGGTCCGATCCCCGGATCGACTTATGCAGCGCCGAGATCAGGTTGTAATGCCCCTCCCGGTCCTTGTCATAGACCGCGACCCGGCGTTGCAGGAAGGCCGACAGCCCGGCGGCGTCGAGCGGTTCGGGCAGGTCGACCGCAAACAATGTCTCGGCCTGGTTGAGCAGAAACCGCCCGTCGCCGTCCGCGCTGGCGAGCAGCGCATCGCGGGCTGGCGGTTGCAGGGGCAGGGGGCGCTCCATCAACGCCTCGGCCCGCTCGAGCAACTGTTCCAGCGCTGGCTGCCCGAGCCGGTGGAGGATCAACACCTGCGCCCGGCTCAGAAGCGCGGCGTTGAGTTCGAACGAGGGGTTCTCCGTCGTCGCGCCGACCAGCGTGACCGTGCCATCCTCGACAAAGGGCAGGAAGCCGTCCTGCTGCGCGCGGTTGAAGCGGTGGATCTCGTCCACGAACAACAATGTCCGCTGGCCGAGCCGGGCATGGTCCCGCGCCTCGGCAAAGACCTTTTTGAGGTCCGCGACGCCGGAAAAGACCGCCGAGATCGCGGCATAGCGCAGGCCTACTTCGGCGGCGAGCAGCCGGGCGATGGTCGTCTTGCCCGTGCCCGGCGGTCCCCAGAGGATCATCGAGGACAGACGCCCGGCCGCGACCATCCGCCCGATGGCACCCTCCGGGCCGGTCAGGTGATCCTGCCCGACGACCTCGGCCAGCTTCATCGGGCGCAAACGATCGGCCAGCGGCGCATCGGCCGAGAGAGAGGGCTGGGCGGGGGCGGGGTCCATACCCGCGAATAGATCGGCCATGGCCGTCATGTAGGGGCGCCGAAGCCCCCCGTCACCTTTCCTATCAAAGATATATCTTGAGTCATCTTGACGAACTTTCTGCGCGATATATCTTGAGCGTATCAAAACCCAATCTGGAGTATCAGAATGCGACATTTTCACGGGCACGGACATGGCCAGGATCATCACCAACGGCGCGGCCGGTGGAGTTTCGGGCCGCTGGAAGTGCAATGGGATTTCGAAGACCCACGCGGCGGACGGAGAGGGCCGGGCGGTGGCCGCCGGGGACGGATGTTCGACGGCAGCGAGCTGCGGCTCGTCCTGTTGAAGCTGATCGCCGACGAACCGCGCCACGGCTATGACCTGATCCGCGAGGTCGAGGCGATGACCGGCGGCGCCTATGCCCCCAGCCCGGGTGTCATCTATCCGACGATCACCCTGCTCGACGAAATGGGCTTTATCGAGGAACAGCGTTCCGAGGGGGCCAAGAAGCGCTTCGCCGCGACCGAAACCGGCCGCACGCACCTGACCGAAAATGCCGAACAGGTCGAAGCGCTGCTGGCTCGGCTGCGGGCCCTGGGCGAACATCGCCAGCGGGTCGATGCGGCGCCGATCCGGCGTGCCATGGGCGGCCTGAAGATGGCGGTGATGGAGCGCTTCGGCGGCGGCGACGCGCCGCAGGAGATGGTGCATGAGGTCGCCGCGATGATCGACGAACTCGCACAGAAAGTGGAACGCCTGAAATGAGCCTGTCCATCGCCCGTGTGCCGACCCCTTCGGCCAGCCGCTATCTTCAGCAACTCGCCAAGCACTGGAGCCATAAGATGGAGGTGTCCTTCACCGCCGAGGAGGGCACGATCCTGTTTCCCAACGGATCGAAACTGGAAATGCGCGCCGCCAGCGAGACGCTAGACATCGTGCTGACCGTTCCCGAGGACGGCGATGTCACGCAGATGCGGCAGGTGGTCGCCAGCCATCTCGACCGCTTCGCCTTTCGCGAAGCGCCGCTGACCTTCGACTGGCGCGAAGGTTAAGCGAAGAGGGCGCGATAGGCGTCGAGCACCGCGTCGTTGACCTTGTCCCATCGGTAATCGGCGACGCGGGCCTGTCCCGCCTCGCTGAACCGGTGGCGCAGGGCCTGATCGGTGGCGATCCGCTCCAGCGCATCGGCATAGCCGCTGATATCGCGCGCGCCGACCAGATAGCCGGTCTCGCCATCCGCCACGAGGTCCATCGCGCCGGTCGCGTTGGCGGCCACGACGGGCACGCCCGCCGCCATCGCCTCGGTCGTGACGTTGCCGAAGGTTTCGGTCACGCTGGGGTTGAAGAAGATGTCCATCGACGCGACCGCACGGCCCAGATCGTCGCCGGTCTGATAGCCCGCGAAGATGGCATCGGGTGTCGCCTTGGCGAACCACTCCTGCGCGGGTCCCTTGCCGACGACCAGCACCTTGTGCGCCACGCCGCGCCGCCGAAGCTCCGCCAGCGCCTCGGCAAAGACGTCGAGGCCCTTTTCCTTGACCAGACGCCCCAGGAACCCGATCGCCACCTCATGGTCGGCGATGCCCAGCGAACGCCGCCATTCCAGGCTGCGGCGCGAGGGGCGGAAACGGTCGTGATCGATCCCGCGCGACCAGATGCCCATGGGCGGCGTCACCCCCCATCCCCGCAGCAGCGCGATCATGCTGGGGCTGGGCGCCACGATCCGGTCGAACTTGTTGTAGAAGTGGGTCAGCAGCTTGATGATCGCCGGTTCCAGGAAACCCAGATGGTAATAGGCCGGATAGGTCTCGAACCGGGTATGGACCGAGGCGACCGACGGCACGCCGTTCTCCCGTGCCCAGCGCACGGCGGCGTGACCCAGAAATTCGGGCGCGGAGACATGGACGATGTTGGGCGCAAACGCCTCTAGATCGGCCCGCACCTTGGCCGGAAGCCCGCGCGCCAGTTTGTAATCGGCGCGGAACGGCATCGGGATGGCGGGGACATCGACCAGATCCCCGACCGGCGGAAAGGCGGGCGTGGAGGAGGTCGGCGAATAGACCCGCACGGCAACGCCCCGCGCCAGCAGATGGCCGACCAGCAGGTTCAGGCTCTGGTTCGCGCCGTCGCGCGTATAATTATAGTTGCCGCTGAACAGCGCGACACGAAATTGTTCTGGGATCATGGAGTTCGCCCCATAGCCGCGCGGGACCCCAAAGACCACTCCCGCCGCCCGATCAAATCCGTTCCATTTTCGTTCCGCTCCGGCTAGAGCATCGGCATGGCCAAGATCCAGAAGCGCTATGTCTGCCAATCCTGCGGTTCGGTGTCCTCCCGTTGGCAGGGGCAATGCCCCGATTGCTCCGAATGGAACACGATGCTGGAGGAAGCGCCGGTCCAGCTGACGCCCTTTGCCGCCAAGCATAACCTGCAAGGCGGCGGTAGGGCGATTCAATTGGTCGGATTGGACGCCGATATCCCGCTGCCCGACCGGATGGCGACCGGCATCGCCGAACTCGACCGCGCCCTGGGCGGCGGCTTCGTCGAGGGATCAGCCACGCTGATCGGCGGCGATCCGGGGATCGGTAAGTCGACCCTGCTGCTCCAGGCAGCGGCGAAGCTGGCGATGGCGGGCAAGCCGGTCGCCTATGTCTCGGGCGAAGAAGCCGCCGATCAGGTCCGACTGCGCGCACGGCGACTGGGGCTGGGGCAGGCCCCCGTACGACTGGCGGCAGCGACCTCGGTTCGCGACATCCTGACCACCCTGTCGATCGGAACGCCGCCCGCGCTGCTCATCATCGACTCGATCCAGACCATGCACTCCGACCTGATCGAGGGTGCGCCGGGCACCGTCAGCCAGGTGCGCGCGTCGGGACAGGAGCTGATCCGCTTCGCCAAGGAACGCGGCACTGCCGTCGTGCTGGTCGGCCATGTCACCAAGGACGGCTCGATCGCGGGCCCGCGCGTGCTGGAGCATATGGTCGACACCGTCCTCGCTTTCGAGGGCGAGCGCAGCCACCAGTATCGCATCCTCCGCGCGATCAAGAACCGCTTCGGCGGCACCGATGAGATCGGCGTCTTCGCCATGCAGACCGAGGGGCTGACCGAAGTCGGCAATCCCTCGTCGCTGTTCCTGACCAATCGCGAGGAAGGGATCACCGGCGCCACCGTTTTCCCAGCGCTGGAGGGCACGCGGCCGGTGCTGGTCGAAATTCAGGCACTGACCGTGCGGCTGGCTTCGGGTGCGACGCCACGACGCGCCGTTGTCGGCTGGGATACCGGACGCCTGGCCATGATCCTGGCGGTGCTGGAGGCGCGGTGCGGGCTGAGTTTCTCGTCCGCCGAAGTCTATCTCAACATCGCGGGCGGCTACCGCGTGCAGGACCCGGCCGCCGATCTGGCGGTGGCGGCGGCGCTGATCTCGGCCCTGTCCGAACGGCCGGTGCCGACCGACGCCATCGTCTTCGGCGAAATAGCGCTGTCGGGCGAAATCCGCTCTGTCGCGCATGGCCCGTTGCGATTGAAGGAGGCGGGCAAGCTCGGTTTTGAAAAGGCGATCGTGCCGCGCGCCATGGCCAATGATGAAGGCGGCCTGCGCATGACCGGCTTTCGCACCCTGGCCGAGTTCGTTGACCATATGCTGGGGCGCGGGTAGCGAAGGGGCTGATGGCGCCATGCCCCGGTGATCGTGGCTCATGGGCTGGTTGAGATATGGGATAACAGGCGTTGACGGCCCTAGATATTCTTGTCCTGATCGCGGTGTTCGGTGCGGCGATACAGGGATTCATGCGGGGCTTCGTCACCGAAGTGCTCGCGCTGTTCGCCTGGGTCGCGATCGTCGCCGCGCTGAAGATGTTCCATATCGCATTGGCGCAGGCGCTGACCGGCGTGGTCGGCACCGTATCGGGCGCGGCCGTGCTGGCCTTTGCTCTGATTGTCGGCGTGACCTATCTGGGCGGGCGCATGATCGCGCGGGCCATCGGTTCGCGGACACGTACCTCCATCCTGGGTCCGGTCGATCGTGCCCTGGGCTTCGGCTTCGGCGCGCTTAAGGGCCTGATCCTCGCCAGCCTCGTCTTCCTGGTCGTCGCCCTGATGGTCGATACGGTCGGCGGCGGCCCCGCCCGGCGGCCCGAATGGATGGTCAAGAGCCGCACCTATAAGCTGCTGAATGCAACCAGCGCCGGGATCGCCGATTTTGTCGATCGCCGTCGCCGGGGCCTGCCCGTCTTCGGCGCGCCCACTTCCGCCACCGCCTCCGGCCCGACCAATAGCAGCGAGACCCCGTGATGAATGCGCCCCTCTACAATGCAGAGATTTTGCGCCTGACCACGGCGATCCCGCACGATCAGCGCCTGACCGATCCGATGGCCAGTGTCGAGCGCCGCTCGCCCATTTGCGGCAGCCGGGTGACGGTGGACGTCAATCTCGATGAAGCGGGCCGGGTGGCCGAGGTCGGAATGCTGGTCCGTGCCTGTGCCCTGGGGCAGGCGTCGGCGGCGCTGCTGTTGGCGCATGTCGTCGGGCGCAGCGTGACCGAACTGGCCGCCGCGCGCGACGAACTCACCGCCTGGCTGGCGTCGGGGCAGGGGGATGCCCCCGCCTGGCCCGGCGTCGACATCTTCGCCCCGGCGCTGTCCTACACCGCCCGCCACCCCTCGATCCGGCTGGCGTTCGAGGCGGCGGCGCAGGCCGCCGAGGATGCGGCGGCCGGAGCCAGGAACTGATGCACGGCGAGGTATCGCTGCTGCGCGACGGTGCGATCCTATTCGGGTTCGGACTGGCCTTCGTCCTGATCTTTCGGCGGTTGGGACTGGGTGCGACGCTGGGATATCTCGTCGCGGGTGCGGTCGTCGGCCCGCACGTCCTGGGGCTGGTCGGGGACGCCGAGTCCAAGCTGGGCATCGCCGAGATCGGCATTACGCTCCTCCTGTTCATCGTCGGGCTGGAACTGAACCCCGCCCGGCTGTGGCGGATGAAGCATGAGATTTTCGGCCTGGGGCTTCTCCAGGTCGCGATTTGCGGGCTGGCGATCACCGGCATCGTCATCCTCGCGCATTTCTCGCCAGAAGCGGCTCTCGCGCTCGGCCTGCCGCTCGCACTGTCCTCGACCGCGCAGGTGCTGCCGATGCTGCAGTCGTCAGGGCGGATGCGCACGCCCTTCGGCGAGCGGGCCTTTTCGATCCTGCTGTTCCAGGACCTGTCGATCGTCCCGCTCATCACCATCGTCGCGGCCATGTCGCGCAACCCGGCCGATCATACCGGGCCGCCGGGCTGGATCCTGGCGCTAGAGACGATCGGTGCGATCATCGGCCTGATCCTGGCGGGGCGCTTCCTGCTGCGGCCCCTGTTCCGCCTGATCGGCAATATGGGCGAGCGGGAGATGTTCGTCTTTGCCGGGCTGTTCACCGTGGTCGCCAGCGCGGCGGTGATGGAGTTGCTCGGCCTGTCGACCGCGCTGGGGGCCTTCATCGCGGGCGTCATGCTGGCCGACAGTCCGTATCGGCATGAGCTGGAAGCGGATGTCGAGCCTTTCCGCTCGATCCTGCTGGGCCTGTTCTTCCTGGCGGTCGGCATGATGCTCGACCTGCCCGCTATCGCCGAGCGGCCGGTCTTCGTCGCGATCATGGCGATGGCGCTGATCGCCACCAAGACTTTGGTCATCACGCTGATCGGGCTGGCGTTCAAGATGAACTGGCGCTCCGCCCTCGCGCTCGGCCTGCTCATGAGCCAGGGCGGCGAGTTCGGCTTCGTGCTGTTCGCCCAGGCCCAGCAAGGCTATCTGATCGCGCCGGAGGCGGCGAGCCTGTTCGGGGCGATCATCACCCTGTCGATGGCGACGACTCCGTTCCTGATGGGCGCAACCCGCCGTATCCGCGAAGAGCCGGTCATCACCCGCGGCGGCCAGCGCGAGGGGCCGGTGACCGACGGGGCCAATGCTCTGATCGTCGGTTATGGTCGCTTCGGCCAGACCGTCGCGCAGATGCTGATCGCCAGCGACATACCCGTGACCCTGATCGACCGCGATATCGAGATGATCGACATCGCCGCATCCTTCGGAGCGAAGGTCTATTATGGCGACGGCACCCGGCTGGACCTGCTGCGCCAGGCGGGCGCGGCGGAAGCGGAACTGATTCTCTTCTGTCTGGATGACGACCAGATCACGTTGGAGCTGCTGGAAAGCGTTCATGCGGCCTTCCCCAACGCCTCGATCTTCGTCCGCGCCTATGATCGACGCGCGGTCCTCCGCCTCAAGGGCGGCCCCGCATCCTATGTGGTGCGCGAAGTGCTGGAATCGGCGGTCAAGATGGCCCGCCTGGCACTGGGCAGCCTGAAGATCGACCATGCCGAGATCGACCGGGTGGAAACCATGTATCGTGCCCGCGACAAGGAACGGCTGGC
This sequence comes from Sphingomonas sp. Leaf257, assembly GCF_001422185.1. Classification (NCBI taxonomy): domain Bacteria; kingdom Pseudomonadati; phylum Pseudomonadota; class Alphaproteobacteria; order Sphingomonadales; family Sphingomonadaceae; genus Sphingomonas; species Sphingomonas sp. Leaf257. The sequence continues at coordinate 99,305 of NZ_LMMH01000023.1, read as the reverse complement.
GGCGCAGGCGGCTGCGGGCGACCTGCGGGCGGCGAGCGATCGGATCATCACGCAGGACGAAAGGAACGGCTGACCCATGGGACTGGTGGCAATCCTAGCGGCGCTCTCGGGAGCGATTGCGATCGCAGCGGGAGCCTTCGGCGCACACCGGGCCGAAGGCGTGGCGGTGGAATGGCTGCGCACCGGTGGACAATATCAGCTGATCCATGCCGTCGCCGCGCTCGTCGCATTGCGTATGGAGGCGAGGGGGGTCGCATGGACCTTCGTCATCGGCGCGGCGATCTTTGCCGGGACGCTCTACGCCATGGCCTTTGGCGCCCCGCGCTGGTTCGGAGCGATCACCCCGATCGGCGGTACGCTCCTGATCGGCGGCTGGCTGTGGCTCGCCTGGTCGCTGCGCTGAGGCTACACGCCGGGCTTCACCTGCGCCTGGGGATGTTCTAGGGACCGGCCATGGCCGATCCATTCTATATCACCACCGCCATCCACTATCCTAATGGCCGCCCGCATATCGGCCATGCCTATGAGATGGTGGCGGCCGACGTCATCGCCCGGTTCCAGCGTCAGGCGGGCCGCGATGTCTTGTTCCAGACCGGCACCGACGAGCATGGGCTGAAAATGGCCCAGGCGGCGCGTGCGCGCGGCATTTCGACGCGCGAGTTCGCGGATGAAATGTCCAGCCATTTCCATGCGATGGCCGACCGTCTTGATATCTCCTACGACCGTTTCATCCGTACCGTCGACATTGATCACTATGCCGCCAGCCAGGCGATCTGGAAGGCGATGCAGGACAAGGGCGACCTGTATCTCGACCGGTATGAGGGCTGGTATTCGGTCCGCGACGAGGCGTTCTATGACGAAAGCGAACTGACGGCCGCTGAAGACGGCACCAAGCTGTCGCCGCAAGGCACGCCGGTCGAATGGACCGCCGAGGAAACCTGGTTCTTCCGCCTGTCCAAATATCAGCAGCCGTTGCTCGACCTGTACCGCGACAATCCCGATTTCATCCGCCCGGAAAGCCGCCGCAACGAGGTGATGCGCTTCGTCGAAGGCGGCCTGTCCGACCTGTCGGTGTCGCGGACCAGCTTCGACTGGGGCGTGCCCGTGCCCGACAGCCCGGGCCATGTCATGTATGTCTGGGTCGATGCGCTGACCAATTATCTGACCGGCACCGGCTATCCGAACAAGGACAGCGATTTGGCGCGCTTCTGGCCCGCCAATCTGCACCTGATCGGCAAGGACATCGTGCGGTTCCACACCGTCTACTGGCCCGCCTTCCTGATGTCCGCCGACCTGCCGCTGCCGCAGTCGGTGTTCGGTCATGGCTTCCTGCTCCACCGGGGCGAGAAGATGTCCAAGTCGGTCGGCAATGTCGTCGATCCGATGGGACTGGCCGACGCCTTCGGCGTGGATGCGCTGCGCTATTTCTTCCTGCGCGAGGTCAGTTTCGGGCAGGACGGTTCCTATTCGGCCGAAGCCATCGTTACCCGCGTCAATGCCGAACTGGCCAACAGCTTCGGCAACCTAGCCCAGCGGACCTTGTCGTTCATTGCCAAGAATCTGGGCGGCGAACTGCCCGAAGCCGGACGCAGCGATCCGGCCGATGCGGTGCTGCTCGAGGAAGTGGTCGTCGCCTGTGCCGCGCTGAAGACCGCCTTTGACGATCTGGCGCTCAGCCAGGGGATCGAGGCGTGGATGCGGGGTGTCTATGCCTGCAACCAGTATATCGACGTGCAGGCGCCTTGGTCCTTGCGTAAGACCGATCCGGAGCGGATGCACGCTGTGCTCGGCACGCTGGTCCGCGCCATCCGTATGCTGGCGATCGCGATCCTGCCGGTGACGCCGCGTGGCGCCGGACTGGTGCTCGACACGCTGGGGGCAGAGGAACGCGATCACGCCGCGATCGACGATGACGGCTGGTATGCCCGCCGCGCCGGCAACGGCGTACCGCTGGCCACTCCGACCCCGGCATTCCCGCGTCTGGAAATCCCGGCAGAGGCCGACGCCTGATGCTGGCCGACAGCCATTGCCACCTGAACTATAAGGGGCTGGTCGAGGAGCAGGCGGCGATCCTGACCCGCGCGCGGGATCGGGGCGTCACCGCGATGCTCAACATCGCCACGCGGGAAAGCGAATGGGATGCGGTGATCGCCACCGCCGAGCGTGAGCCCGATGTCTGGGCGACGGTCGGCATCCACCCGCATGAGGCCGATGCGCACCCGCATATCGACACCGCCAAACTGATCGAGCGGGCGCGTCATCCGCGTGTCGTCGGCATCGGCGAGAGCGGGCTGGACTATTACTACGATCATAGCGATCGTGCGCGTCAGCAGGCCAGCTTCCGCGCGCATATCGCCGCCTGCCGTGAAACCGGTCTGCCGCTCGTCGTGCATACCCGCGACGCCGAGCAGGATACCGCCGCCATCCTGGCCGAGGAGATGGGGAAGGGGGCCTATCCCGGCGTCATCCACTGCTTCACGGCCAGTGGAGATTTCGCCGATAAAGCATTGGCGTTAGGCTTTTATATATCCATATCGGGTATCGTGACGTTCAAGAGCGCGAAGGATCTGCAGGAAACCGCTGCACGTCTGCCGCTGGATCGGTTGCTAGTCGAGACCGACGCGCCGTTCCTGGCGCCGGTACCCCATCGGGGCAAGACGGGGGAGCCGTCCTTCGTCGCCGACACCGCCAAGTTCCTCGCCGATCTGCGCGGCGAAACGGTCGAACAACTGACCCAAGCGACCGCTGAAAACTTCCATCGGCTGTTCGCGAAGACCCGCGCGTGAAAATCCGCATTCTCGGTTGCGGCACGTCTTCGGGCGTGCCCCGGATCGGCAACGACTGGGGGGCCTGCGATCCGACCGAGCCTCGCAACCGACGAATGCGCTGTTCGGCACTGATCGAGCATGACGGCACCCGCATCCTGATCGACACTGGCCCCGACATGCGCCAGCAGTTGCTGGCGGCCGATATCGGTACGGTCGATGCGGTCATCTGGACCCATGATCATGCCGATCACTGCCATGGTATCGATGACCTCCGGCAAATCTTCCACGCCTTGGGCGAGCCGGTGGCGGGCTATGCGCGGCCCAACACTGCGGCGTCGCTGGAAGCGCGGTTCGGCTATGTGTTCCGGGGAAAGACGGGATACCCGCCGACCGCGACCATGAAGCCGATCGATGGCGAATTGATGATCGGCCCGATCCGCATACGGACAGTGGACCAGCCACATGGTCGCATCTTGTCGGCAGGCCTGCGCTTCGAATGTGACGGCAAGAGCATCGGCTACGCCACCGATTTTCATGAATTAACGCCGGAAATGGCCGAACTTTATAGCAGCCTCGACCTCTGGGTTGTCGATGCACTCCGCCGGCATCCGCATCCGGCGCATGCCGATCTGCCATCGGTTCTGCATTGGATCGCGGGGCTCAAGCCACGCCGCAGCGTGCTGATCCATATGGACCAGTCGATGGACTATGCGACCCTATGCCGCGAACTGCCCGCAGGTGTTGAGCCTGCCTATGACGGCATGGAATTGATCCCTTGAGCGGCGATCGGGCCATGGACATCGTCTATTATGGCCTGATCCTTTTGCTACCGCTGAGCGCACTGGCGGCCCGGCGCATTCCCATCGGTCAAACGGTACGAATGTCGCTAATCTGGATCGGGATATTCGGCGCCGCTTTCTTGGTCGTTGCACAACGGGACCGCCTGACAGGCCTTTGGTCTCGTGAGGCTATGCCGGACGGGATTGTGCGCATTCCGGTAGCGGCTGACGGGCATTTCTACGCCACCGTCCGCATCAACGGGATCGAGCGTCGGATGCTTGTCGACAGTGGTGCGACCACGACCGCCTTGTCCGAGGCAACCGCCCGGGCCGCCGGGCTCGATCTCAACGAAAGTCCGTTCGGCAGCCTGATCGAAACCGCCAATGGTCGCGTCACGGCATCGCATGTCACCATCGCCGAACTGTCCATCGGACCGATCCAACTGAGGAATGTCGGCGCCGACGTGTCATCGAACTTCGGCGACCAGGATATCATCGGCATGAACGTGCTGAAACGGTTGCGTTCATGGCAAGTGGAGCAAGGGCTACTGATCCTGAACACCGCGCCCTAAGCACTTTTTTACATAATATATATTATCAATTTGAAGGAATGCCGAGTTGGAACGCCTGCTGACCATCATGAAACGCCTCCGCGACCCCCGGACCGGCTGCGAATGGGATGTGGCGCAAAGCTTCGAGAGCATCGCGCCTTACACCATCGAGGAAGCGCATGAAGTCGCCGACGCAATCGCACGCGGTGATATGGCGGATCTCAAGGACGAGCTCGGTGATCTCCTTCTGCAAGTGGTCTTCCATGCCCAGATCGCCGAGGATCATGGGCAGTTCGCCTTTCCCGATGTCGTCACGGCGATCAGCGACAAGATGGAGCGGCGTCACCCGCATATCTTTGGCGATCAGGCCGAAGGTGGTCATCACCTATGGGAGCAGATCAAAGCCGAGGAGCGTCAGGCCAAGGCGGCGGGCGGTACGCTGGATGGCGTCGCGCTTGGCCTCCCCGCCCTGATGCGGGCGGACAAGCTTCAGAAGCGTGCCGCCCGGGTCGGCTTTGACTGGCCGGATGCCGAAGGATCGCGAGCGAAGGTCGACGAGGAAATCCAGGAGATCACCGAAGCACCGCCCGAGACACTGGCGGAGGAATTTGGCGATCTGCTATTCTCGGTCGTCAACTGGGCGCGCCATTGCGGCGTCGATGCCGAAGCGGCGCTCCGTTATGCCAATGGCAAATTCGAGCGCCGCTTTCGCGCGATGGAAGCCGAGGCGGGCGATGGTTTCCCCGCACTCGAACTGGAAGCGAAGGAAGCGCTATGGCAGGCCGTCAAGCGTCGCGACGGGTGAACCGCTCATAATCGGACTCGGCCAGGCGGACATCATAGACCGCCTGATCGCCCTCAATGACCTGATCCAGCACTTCGCCATGCGCGTGAAGCCAAGCGGCCCCCGCCCCGTCGCCTGCGTCCAGCGTGACGCGATACCGCCGATGCCCGGAGGTCAGCGCAGCCGCAACCTGCTCGATCAGGTCGTCAATGCCCTCCCCCGTCATCGCCGAAACTGCGACGATGTTGGGACGGCGGTCGGCGTCGACCAGCACATCCTCACGCGCATCGCCTTCGATCAGGTCGATCTTGTTCCACGCTTCGAACCGAGGCGTTTCGGGATCGACACCGATCTCGGTCAGCACGGCCTCGACGTCGGCGCGCTGCGCCTCCGTGTCGGGATGCGCAATGTCGCGGACGTGGATCAGCAGGTCGGCCGATACCACTTCCTCCAACGTCGCCTTGAATGCGGCAACCAATTGGGTCGGCAGGTCGGAGACGAAGCCCACCGTGTCGGACAGGATCGCCTTGTCGATGCCGGGCAATGAAATCTGGCGCAAGGTCGGATCGAGCGTGGCGAAAAGAAGGTCCTTCGCCATGACATGAGCGCCGGTCAACCGATTGAAAAGCGTGGACTTTCCGGCATTGGTGTAGCCGACCAGCGCAATGACCGGCCACGGCGCGCGCTGACGCCGCTCGCGATGAAGCCCACGCGTCCGGCTGACCTGATCCAGCTCTCGCCGAAGTCGCGCCATGCGATCGCGGATCATCCGGCGATCGGCTTCGATCTGCGTTTCACCGGGACCGCCGAGGAAGCCGAAACCGCCGCGCTGCCGTTCGAGGTGGGTCCAGCTGCGCACCAGACGACCGGCCTGATAGTCAAGATGCGCGAGTTCGACCTGCAACCGCCCCTCGGCGGTGGCGGCGCGCTCGCCAAAGATTTCCAGGATCAGGCCGGTGCGGTCGATGACCTTGGCCTCCAGCGCGGTTTCGAGGTTACGCTGCTGCACTGGGGTCAGCGAGGCGTCGAAGACCACCAGCTGGGCTTCTTCCATCCGCACCTGCTGGGCGACCTGCTCCACCTGTCCGCTGCCGATCAGCGTGGCGGGCTTGGGCGCACGGACACGCAGCGCCACGCGCTCGACCACGTCCAAGCCGATCGCCATGGCAAGTCCGGCGGTTTCCTCCAGCCGCGCCTCGGCGTCACGCGCGGCATCGCCCTGATCAGGCAGGACGATGACCGTGCGGGCACCACGGGCGAATTCACCGCGGTCGCGATCGAAACCCGTACTCAATCCTCGGCCGATCCCGCCTGCTCTTCGGCCAGATTCAGCGGACGGGCCGGCTGAATGGTCGAGACGGCGTGCTTGTAGACGAGCTGGGCCATGCCCTCACGCTGGAGCAGCATGCAGAACAGGTCGAAGCCCGCAATCTGTCCCTGCAGCATGACGCCGTTGATCAGGAACATCGTGACGGGGTCTTCGGACTTGCGCACCGCGTTCAGGAAGATTTCCTGCAAAAGCGGGTTCTTGCGCTGCTGTTCGTTCACGCCGTCGACGATCGCGGCAACGTCCAGCGGGCCCGAGGGCATGATGGTGGAGATGGCATGCTTGTAGATCAGCTGCGACTGACCGTCGCGGCGCAGCAATACCGAGAAATTGTCGAACCAGGTGACGATACCCTGGAGTTTCACGCCCTTCACGAGGAACATGGTCACCGGCGCCTTGGAGCGGCGCAGTGCATTCAGAAACAGGTCCTGTAGCGAACCCGATTTGTCGGCCATGGTCGAGCCCTTGTTCTTGGCGGGTCCGTGCCCGCGAGTAGCGCCGTTTCCCGGCGTCGGAATTGCGCCCGTGTACCGGGCGCGACCGATATCTATGGTCTCGACAGGCATTCGTCCAGAGGCAGCGATCAATCCTCTCGCGTCTCGCTGATCCCCAGCAGCTTCAGCTTGCGGTGCAATGCCGAGCGCTCCATCCCGATGAAACTGGCCGTGCGTGAGATATTACCGGAAAAACGCCGGATTTGGACACGCAGATATTCACGCTCCCAACTTTCGCGGGCCTCACGGAGCGGAGCGCCCATGATCGCCGTCGCACCGCCGCCGCCCATATCGGCCCCCTCCCCCAGCACCTCGGCGGGCAGCAGGTCCAGGTCGATCCGCCCGACCCGGTCGCCCGGCGCCAGGATGATCGTCCGCTCGACGACATTGCGGAGCTGGCGAACATTGCCCGGCCAATCATAAGATTGCATCGCAACCATGGCGTCGGCCGCGATCTCGGGCGTGCGGACGCGGCGCTCGCTGGCGTAATGGGCCATGAAATGCTCGACCAGCGGGGGGATGTCCTCGCGCCGTTCCGCCAGCGACGGGATGGTCACGGGCACCACATTGAGGCGGTAGTACAGATCCTCCCGGAAGCGCCCCTCGGCGATTTCCTGAGTCAGGTCCCGCGCGGTGGCGGAGACGACACGGACATCGACCTTGACGACGCGGGTGCCACCGACGCGGGTGAAACTCTGGTCGGTCAGCACGCGCAGGATACGTGCCTGGGTCGCGATCGGCATGTCCGCGATCTCGTCGAGGAACAGCGTGCCGCCATGCGCTTGTTCGAGAAGGCCGGTACGGACCAGATCGCCCCCCTCCTCCACGCCGAACAATTCTTCCTCGACCCGCTCGGGCGTCATGCGTGCGGCGCTGACCACCACGAATGGCGCATCGGCGCGGTTGCTCCAGCCGTGGAGCAGGCGTGCGGCGACTTCCTTGCCGACGCCTGCCGAACCCATGATGAGCACCCGGCTGCCCGTTGCGGCCACACGCTTCAGGGTCGCGCGAATGCCATTGATGGCGCTCGACGATCCGGTCAGATCGGTCTCCCGCCCGGCCGACGCCCGCAGCGAGGCGTTTTCACGACGCAGCCTTTCGGTCTCGGTTGCGCGCGCGACCATCAAGAGCAGGCGTTCGGCCTCGAACGGCTTTTCGATAAAGTCGGCCGCGCCCTTTCGGATCGCGGCGACGGCCGTGTCGAGATTGCCATGACCGGAGATGACGAGGACCGGAATAGACGGATCGCGCCGCTTGATCTCGTCGAGCAGCTCCAGCCCATCGAGCTTCGACCCCTGTAGCCATACGTCGAGAAGGACGAGCGACGGCCGTCGCACCGCCACCGCCTCCAACGCGGAGTCGCTATCGGCTGCGACGCGGGCATCATAGCCCTCGTCCTCCAGCACGCCCGCGACGAGTTCGCGGATATCGAGTTCGTCGTCGACGACGAGGATGTCCAAAGCCATGATCTTTTTACGTCCGGGTACGAGTCAATGCGGTGAGCTGGCCCTCCCCAGCCAGTTCGGGTTCGGCGCCCCCCTGATCCAGTGCCGCCAGGGCACCGGCGTCGAACATCATCGAAACGATGGTCCCACCGGCGGGATTGTCGGAAAAGCCGATCGTGCCGGCATGTTCCGCAATGATCTTGTTGACGATGGCGAGGCCCAGTCCTGTCCCGCGCGCGCGCGTCGTCATATAAGGCTCGATGATGCGGTCTCGCTCCGGTGGTAGGCCGATGCCATTGTCGGTCACCGTGATCGTGACCATGCCGCCCTGCTGGCCGACAATCATCACAACCTCTCCGCCCGTCAGGCCTTCCGGACGGGACTCGATGGCTTCCACCGCATTCTTGACGATGTTCGTCAGGGCCTGGCTCATCTGACGACGGTCGCAGACAAGGGTCGGGGCGGGCTCCTCCTGATCCAGCTGGAAGCGGACTTCGGGATGCGCGACCTCGTGCAGGAACATCGCCTGGGCGCAGATATCGGCGATGGCCTCTTCGCGGAACACGGGCTTGGGCATCCGCGCGAAGGAGGAGAACTCGTCGACCATACGGCGAAGGTCACCGACCTGACGGACGATGGTCTCGGTCAGGCGACCGAACGTCGGGTCTTCGGGCCCGACGACCTTCCCGTAGCGGCGCTGGAGCCGTTCGGCGGCAAGCTGGATCGGGGTCAGGGGGTTCTTGATCTCATGCGCGATGCGGCGCGCGACGTCCGACCAGGCGGCGCGGCGCTGGTCGAGCAATTGCTGGGTGATGTCGTCGAAGGTCAGGATCGGGCCGTCGCCGGTCTGGGCGATGCGCACCGCAAGGGTCCGCATGTCGCCGTGGAGCGCCACCTGAACCGTCGCTTCACGCCGTCCCTGGTCGAGCAGTTCGTCGAGCTCGGGTGCGACTTCGCCCAGCTTGCGCCCGACCAAACCGCCCTGATCGGCACCGAGCAGTAGATCCGCGGAATTGTTCGCGATCCGCACCTGCCGATCCCGTCCGATCGCAACGACGCCCGCGGAAACGCCCGCCATCACCGCCTCGATCAGCGCGCGGCGATTGTTGAGCTGGGCATTGGCGGTGACCAATTCGGTGTTCTGACGCTCCAACTGGCCGGTCATCTGGTTAAAGGCGTTGGCGAGGGTCCCGACCTCGTCACGGGTCTTGGGATCGGGCACGCGGGCGGTCAGGTCACCGCCCGCGATCCGCCGCGCAGCGTCGACCAGCTCGCCCACGGGGCGGACGAGGCGGTCCGCCACCGCGAGCGCGATCCAGACCGCAATGCCGACGATCAAAAGCGCGATCGCGAACAGGACGAGGTTGAACTTCAACTGGAGCGATCGGGCACGCCCCTGAAGCGCGCGATAATCGTCGAACACGTCCTCGGCGGCAAAATGCTGCTTGCTGAGGAACTCGGCATTCACCGGTGTTCCGATATAGAGCATCAGGCCATTGCCCTCAGGCAAAGGCGTGACCACCCAGACGCGTTGCTCGTTGATCCCCACTTCGGGACGGCTCAGCTTGCTCGCCTGCTGGATCATTTCCGGCGTCACCAACTCGCGAAAGGTCGTGTCCGAAGGCTGGTTGAAGAAGTCGTAGAATTTGAAGCCCTGCTTCCGATCGTAGGAGAACAGGACCGACTCCACCGTATCACGCACGACCGTCTGCTGGACGAGATAGTCGTGGAAATCGCGCCGGTTCTCGCGCAGTGCGGGCAGGTTCCGGCCCAGGTCCTGCGACATGGCACGACCTGTGTCGACCCAACGCTTGATGATCTGCTGCTGCGACTGCCGGGCAATGTCCATGGCGTCGCCGAACGCCTGTCGGGCACGGTCGGAAATCCAGAATTCGGCCGAGGACTGGAACAGCACCGAAGCGGTGACGACGGTCAACAGGATCGGGATGCTTGCGGTCAGCGAGAACAGCGCGACCAGCCGCACATGGAGCCGTCCGCCACCGCCGACCGGCGATTGAGCCGCCCGTCGCATCGCGACCCGCCGACCCAGCAGCATCAACAGCAGGACGCCAGGCACCAGATTGAGCGCGAGCAACCCCGCCATCACCGGCGGTGCGATCAACCCCTGCGCATCATGGCGGCTGTCGATATAGACATAGGTCCCGACCGCGACTGCGACCGCCCCGAGGATGACCGCGACCTCCATGACCGGAGTGACCGCGAAGCGAGAGCGCGGCCCTTCGGCAGGTTCAGCGGGCTTCACGGACGCCAACATCGTTGCAATCGTACAACGTGAAGCGTGTCCTGCAAGCCACAATTCGTGAAAATTATGCCAGCGCCTCTCCACCCTCGTCATCGCCGTTGACGGGGATGTTGAGTGTATCGAGGCGCTTGCGCAGGGTATTGCGGTTGATCCCCATCGCGCGTGCCGCACGAAGCTGGTTACCGCCGTGACGCGCGAGCATCGCTTCGATCAGGGGACGTTCGACCTCGCCGATGATACGGTCATAGAGCGTGCCGTCGTCCAGCGATGTCGGCTGCGCCATGGCGAGCCGTGCGATGTAGGCGCGCACCGCCGCCGACAGGTTTCCGTCCGCAGCCGCGACGCCGACCGCTGCGAAAGACGAACGCGCTTCCCCCAACATCGTCCGCACCGCTTCGGCATCGATCACCTCGTCGCGCGCGAGTACGGCGAGGCGCCGCATCATATTCTCGAGCTCACGCACATTGCCCGGCCAGTCATGGGTGACCAGTACGTCGAGCGCATGGGTATCGATCCGGCGCTTGGGTAGTCCCTGCAGCGCGGCATTCTCCAGAAAGTGCCGGGCAAGAAGCGGGATATCCTGACGTCGTTCGCGAAGAGCCGGCAAGGCGATCGGCACGACGTTCAGGCGGTAGAACAGGTCTTCGCGAAATTGCCCAGATGCGACCTGCTGGCTGAGATCGCGGTTCGTCGCCGCCACGATGCGGACATCGGTGCGGATCGTCCGCGCGCCGCCGACCGTCGTGAACTCGCCGGATTGCAGGACGCGGAGCAGGCGCGTCTGCGCCTCCATCGGCATATCGCCGATCTCGTCGAGGAACAGCGTACCGCCAGCCGCCTGCTCGAACCGGCCCGCATTGCGCTGGGCCGCGCCGGTAAAGGCGCCGCGTTCGTGCCCGAACAGCTCGGCCTCGATCAGTTCGCGGGGGATGGCGGCCATGTTCAGCGCGACGAAGGGCGCGGCGCGGCGGGGGCCCAGGTCATGGATCGCCCGCGCGACCAGTTCCTTGCCGGTTCCCGACTCGCCCGAGACGAGGACGGTCAGGTCGGTCGACACGACACGGGCGATCACGCGGTACACGCCCTGCATCGCCTGCGACCGGCCGATCAGCGGCAGGGCGCGGTCATCCTCGCCCAGCCCGTCCTCGACCAGCACGCCGCGCCGGGCGAGCGCGCCTGCAACCGCATGGGTCAGCGCATCGAGGTCGAAGGGTTTCGGCAGATACTCATACGCCCCGACCTCTGCCGCGCGGACGGCGGTGGTCAGCGTGTTTTGCGCCGACAGGACGATGATCGGCAGGGCGGGAAACCGCTCGGCCACGCCCCGGATATGATCGATGCCGTCGCCGTCCGGCAGAATCACGTCGGTGACCAGCACGTCCGGCGCGCCGCCCGCAAGGATACGGTCCAGCCGCGCCAGCGTCTCGACTGTCGTCACCTCGTGCCCAGCCCGCCGTAGGGCCTGGCCGACGACGGTCCGGATCGCGGCGTCGTCATCGACGACGAGGACGTGACTCATGATTGGGGGCTCATGGATGGGCTCTCATGGGTGGGCTCTGGGCAGAAGCAGGCGGAAGACGGTCATCTCCGGCGTGCCCTCCCTGGCATATTGGATGATCCCGTTCATGTCGCGAACGAGCTTGTCGACGAGTGCGAGGCCAAGCCCCTGCCCCTCGCGCCGCCCCGACACGAACGGGTCGAACAAATGGTCGACGATATCGACTGGGGCGCCGAGGCCATTGTCGATCACGCAAATCTCGATCGGCAGCGGCAGACGGGGCTGCCCCTCTCCTGCGCTGACCGACATGCCGTGACGATAGGCGGTGGTCAGCACGATATGCGGGTTGCGAACCGCACGGACAGCCTCGCGCGCATTCTTCAGCAGGTTAATGACGATCTGGAGCAGCGCGTCGCGATTGATCCGTGCCGGCGGCAGCGAAGGGTCGAACCGCTCTTCGATCGGAATGCCCCGCGCAAAGCCTGCCAGGGCAACGCCACGGGCATGGCCGAGCAGCGGATAGATATTCTCCGACGCCAACGGCAGCGGCCGGGTATCGCTAAAATCCTGCATCCGGTCGATCAGCGCGGCGATGCGGTCGACCTCGGTCGTGATGAGCGTGGTCAGTTCGCCGCCATTGAGCAGCTGCGCCGCGCCTCGGATACCTGACAGCGGGTTCTTGATCTCATGCGCCAGCATCGCGGCGGCCCCCACCGCCGCCCGCGCGCCCGCGCTGCGATCCGAAGCATGGGCCAACCGACGCGAAGGTCCTGCACTATGCAAGGTGATGGCGCGCCAGCCGGGATAGTCGGGGATCTGCGCCTCGACGAAATCGACCCTGATCTTCGGACCGTGCGGTATGGCGATCACCGTGTCGTAGACGGCAAAGCCGTGCCCGTCGCGACTGCGCGGCGCATCGGGCGGCGGCAGGATCGCGGCGAGCGGCTGCCCGGTCATCAACCGCTCGGACAGGTTGAGCAGTTGCTCGGCCAGCCCATTGGCATGGGCGATACGATCGTCGGGATCGACCACGACCACGGCGACCGGCAGCGCCCCGAACAGCGCGCCGAAACCGGGCCGACCGTGACCGGCCGTGTCAGGCAGCCGCTGCAAGCTCGATCTGCGGCATGTAGAAATCGTACAGCATCGCCTTGACCCGCTCGGCGCTGGCTTCGTGGTTCACCGTGTTGCGGAACTCGGCCGAGCCATGCAGGCCACGGGTGTACCAGCCGATATGCTTGCGGGCCATGTTGACGCCCGTCTCGGTGCCGTAATGATCCAGCATTGCGTCGTAATGCTCGGTAACGGCGCGATATTGTTCGTCAAGCGCCGGGTCCTCGCGGCGTTCGCCGGTGGCGAACCAGTGCATCACCTGCCCCAGCAGCCAGGGACGGCCATAGGCTCCGCGCCCGATCATGATGCCATCCGCTCCCGACTGCTCAAGCGCCTTGTCGGCGTCGTCGATCGAACAGATGTCGCCATTGGCAATGACTGGGATCGACACCGCGTCCTTGACGTTGCGGATGAAAGCCCAGTCGGCGCTGCCCTTATACATCTGGTTGCGGGTGCGGCCGTGGACGGTGATCATCTTGACGCCGATATCCTCGGCGATGCGCGACAGTTCCGGCGCGTTCAGGCTGTCATGGCACCAGCCCATCCGCATCTTCAGCGTCACCGGCACGTCGACCGCCTTCACCGTCGCCTCGATGATCGCCGAGGCCAGCTTCAGGTCGCGCATCAGTGCCGAGCCCGCATCGCCATTGACGACCTTGCGCACCGGGCAGCCCATGTTGATGTCGATGATCGCGGCCCCACGATCGGCGTTCAACTTGGCCGCCTCGCCCATTTCATAGGGCGTGCAGCCGACAAGCTGCATCGACACCGGCTCTTCGAGCGGATGCCAGGCGGCCTTCTGGATCGACTGGCGCGTTTCGCGGATCGCGGCCTGGCTGGCGATCATCTCGGTGACGTTGAGGCCCGAGCCGTAACGGCGAACGAGCGTGCGGAACGGCATGTCGGTGACGCCGGTCATCGGTGCCAGCACGACGGGGCTGTCGATCGTCACCGGACCGACCTGGATGGGAGCGAGATTACGCATCATACTGCCTGAAAATTAAGCAGTCGCCATACGGGAAGTGGGCCGCCATGGCAAGATTGGCGACTGAGCCCAAAAGCCGCTAGGCGGACCCTATGAGCCAGGATGGAAAGATCGCCGCACTGATCGTCGCGGCGGGCGGGGGTTCCCGCATGGGCGGCGGCGTGCCGAAGCAGTTTCGCGATCTCGGTGGTCGGCCGATGCTCGGCTGGAGCCACGCCGCCTTCACCTCGCACCCGGCGGTCGACATCGTCCTGACGATGGTCGCGGAAGAGCAGATCGATCATGCACGGTCGTTGCTACCGGGCGCCTGGGTGGAGGCGGGCGGTGCCAGTCGTCGGGAATCGGTGGCACGTGGCCTGCGCCATCTGGCGCTGGCAGGTGTCACGCAGGTGTTGATCCATGACGCCGCGCGCCCTTTCCTGTCGGCGGACGTCATCGGCCGTGTGCTGGCGGGGCTTGGCTCGGCCGGTGGGGCGATGCCCGTCCTGCCCGTGGCCGACACACTTGCCCGGTCCTTGGACGATACCCTGGGCGAGACCGTCCCCCGCGACGGCGTGGTCCGTGTCCAGACGCCGCAGGGTTTCCACCTGCAAGCCGTGATCGCCGCCCACGCCGCCTGGCCCGCCGAAGCGGAAGCTACGGACGACGCACAGATGGTGCGACGGCTTGGCGGGCGCGTCGCTTTGGTGCAGGGCGATGCCATGCTCGAGAAAATCACCTATCCCGACGACATGACCGGAGCCGATATGCGCCTGACCTGGGAAACCCGGACCGCGATGGGCTATGACGTCCACCGGCTGGAGGATGGCGAGGAATTGTGGCTGGGCGGCGTGCTCATCCCCCATCATCAGGGCTTGTCGGGGCATAGCGACGCCGATGTCGCGCTCCACGCGCTGACCGATGCGCTGCTCGGCACGATCGCGGCGGGCGATATCGGCACGCATTTCCCGCCCAGCGATCCGCAGTGGAAGGGTGCCGAGTCGGGCCAGTTCCTCGCGCACGCCGCCAGGCTGATCGCCGACAAGGGCGGCCGGATCGATTTCGTCGACCTGACGATCATCTGCGAAGCGCCGAAGATCGGCCCGCACCGCGCCGCCATGGTGGAGCGGATCGCCGGGCTGTTGAACATCGACCAGAGCCGGGTCAGCCTGAAGGCCACGACCACCGAACGGCTGGGCTTTACCGGGCGTGGCGAGGGGATCGCGACCCAGGCGGTGGCGACCGTCCGCCTGCCCGGCGGGGCGGCGGCATGAAGCGGCTGAGCCTGATCGTCGCGCTGGCCGCACTGGTCGCCCCCGAGGTCGCGACGGCGCAGCGGGCCTGCATCACCGCGCCCGAGGCGGAGGCGATGACGCTGGTCGCCATGCCCGACATCCTGCGCGAGACCGGCCGGGTGTGCGGCGCACGGCTGCCCGCCAACAGCCTGATCCGGGGCGGCGGTTCGCTGATCCCGAAATATGAAAGTGCGGCCGACCAGGCATGGCCCGCCGCACGGGCGGCGATCGTCAAGCTGTCCGATCCCGCGATCGATACGCTGCTTCAGTCGGACTATGCCCGGCCGCTGCTGACCTCGCTGTTGGTGCCGTTCATCGTCGGGCGTATCGGCCTGGAGGATTGCGGGACGATCGACCGGCTGGTGACGCAGTTGGCTCCCCTGCCCCCGCGCAACATGGCCGGGGTGGTCGTGACCGCCCTGCAATATCTCAAGACCGAAAAGGCTCGGGGGCGGCAGGTGGCCGTGCCCGACCTGCCGCTCTGCACCAACGGAAACTGATATGGACGTCCTTCTTCCCCGCGAGCTGATCGAACTGGCCGAGCGCGTCGTTGTCGCCAACCGCGCGGCGGGTCGGCGCGTGGCGCTGGCGGAAAGCTGCACCGGCGGTCTGGTCGCGGCGGCGCTGACCGAGATCCCCGGATCGTCCGATGTCGTCGAGGCGGGGTTCGTGACCTATTCGAACCAGGCCAAGATCAGCCTTTTGAAGGTCAATCCGGAAGTGATCGAGACCTTCGGCGCCGTCTCGACCGCCACCGCCTGGGGCATGGCGCAGGGTGCGCTGGCCGCCAGCGAGGCGGACGTGGCGGTTGCGATCACCGGCGTCGCGGGCCCGGGTGGCGGCACGGCGAAGAAGCCGGTCGGCACCGTCGTATTCGCTCAGGCGCTACGCGGCGGCGACCCTGAGGATGTGAAGGCCGAGCGCCACGAGTTCGGCGATATCGGTCGCGGCGGTATCCGGCTTCAGGCGGCGCTGTTGGCGCTGGAGTTGCTGCTGCCGTAGAGCTTGGCGGCGCGATCCTCAAACGCGCCGATCATGCGGCGGAGTGCGGTGCCGAACACCTGTCCCGCCAGCATCTCGAACACCCGGTTCTTGAACGCGAAGTCGACGGTGAAGTCGACCGCGCAGCCCTGCTCCTCCGGCCGGAAGCGCCAGTTGTTGCGCAGATACTTCAGTGGGCCGTCGAGATATTCGACATCGATCGATCCCGGCCGGTCCTTGGTAACACGGCTGGTGAACGTCTCGCGCAGCCCCTTGAAGCCGACGATCATATCGGCGACCGTCTCGGTCGGCGTGTCCGATCGGACCCGCATCGCCGACACCCAGGGCAGGAACTCCGGGTAGCGGGCGACATCCGCGACCAGATCGAACATCTGCTCCGGCGTATAGGGCAGATGCCGCGTCTCGCTATGCTTGGGCATCAGCGCGCGCTTGCGAGCTTCGCCTCGCGGGCCGACCGCAGCCGCTCGAAATCGTCGCCGGCATGATAGCTGGAGCGGGTCAGCGGCGAGCTGGCGACCAGCAAGAAGCCTTTGGCCCGCGCGATCGCGGCATAGGCATCGAACGCCTTGGGCGTCACGAACTCCGCGACCTTCGCATGGCGCGGCGTCGGCTGGAGATACTGACCCATGGTCAGGAAATCGATATCAGCCGAGCGCATGTCGTCCATCACCTGATGGACCTCCAGTCGCTCCTCGCCGAGACCCAGCATGACGCCGGACTTGGTGAAGATCGACGGATCATGCCGCTTCACGCTCTCCAGCAGTCGAAGCGAGGCATAATAGCGCGCACCGGGCCGGATCGTCGGATAGAGCCGGGGGACCGTCTCCAGATTGTGGTTGTAGACGTCCGGACGCGCCTCGACGATCGACTCGATCGCGGCCTGCGCCTTGTTGCGGAAGTCCGGCGTCAGGATCTCGATTGTCGTGTCGGGCGTCGTACGGCGCAGTGCCTCGATCACCTTCACGAACTGCGACGCACCGCCATCGGGCAGGTCGTCGCGGTCGACCGAGGTGACGACGATATGCTTCAGCCCCATCTGCGCGGCAGCATCGGCGACGTTCTGCGGCTCCATCGCGTCGACCTTGCGCGGCATGCCCGTCTTTACGTTGCAGAAGGCGCAGGCGCGGGTGCAGGTGTCGCCCAGGATCATGACGGTCGCGTGCTTCTTCGACCAGCATTCGCCGATATTCGGGCAGGCCGCTTCTTCGCAGACGGTCGTCAGGCTCTTGGCACGCATCAGCTCGCGGGTCGCGGCGAAACCGGCGCTCGTCGGGGCCTTGACGCGGATCCAGTCCGGCTTGCGCGCGCGCACCGGCGCGGCCAACGGTGTCAACTCGTTCATGCCCGCGAAATAGCGATGCTGTCCGCTCGACACAATGCCCACGACCACGGCGAACATAAGGGTGGACAGACACATTTTGATATGGAACCGAAACGGCCATGCTCGGGTTCGCCTGCTACAGCATCGTTTCCTTCATTGGATAAGAGAGAGCAATGACCGACTTTAACGACCTCGTGGATGGCTATCAGCGCTTTCGGACCTCCGATTGGCGTCGCCAGCGCGACCGCTGGGCCGAGTTGAAGGAAGGCCAGAGCCCCAAGGTGATGGTCATCGCCTGTTCGGACAGCCGCGTCGATCCGGCGCAGATCTTCGACACGCTGCCCGGCGAAATCTTCGTCGTGCGCAACGTCGCTAACCTCGTCCCCCCGTTCGAGACGGGCGGCGGTCATCACGGTGTCTCGGCCGCGCTGGAATTCGCGGTGACGCAGCTGGAAGTGACCGACGTCGTCGTCATGGGCCATGGCGCCTGCGGCGGCTGCAAGGCCGCGCTGACGCAAGGGTTCGCGCATGCCCCGCAGGGCGAAGGCGGCTTCGTGTCCGACTGGGTCAGCCTACTCGACGGCGCGCGTGAGAAGGTCATCGCCAAGCATGGCGACGGTCCGGACGCGATGCGTGAAATGGAACTCGAATCGGTCCGCACCTCAATCGCCAACCTGCGCACCTTCCCCTTCGTCACCAAGCGTGAGGAAGCCGGTACGCTGACGTTGCGCGGCGCCTATTTCGCAATCGCCGACGGCGTGCTGCACCTGATGGACGAGAGCGGCGAATTCAAACCTGCCGCCCCGGCGCTGGTCGCGGCGTAAGGAAGTCGGTCCGGGCCCCTGGCCCGGACACGACACGCGAAAGGGCGGACGCCGCATCCGGCGCCCGCCCTTTTTGTTATCCTGTGATCCGGGATCAACCGGCCGAAGCGACGACCTGGTCCACGTCCTTCTTGGCTTCCGCGGTCGAGCGGAGCGACAATTCGCGCATCTGCTTGTTGCTGGGCAGGCTGGGCGCGCCCATCAGCAGGTCTTCGGCGCGCTGGTTCATCGGGAACAGCGAGATCTCACGGAGATTCTGCGCACCGCAGATCAGCATGACGATCCGGTCGACACCGGCGGCCATGCCACCGTGCGGCGGTGCGCCGTACTGGAAGGCGCGGTACAGGCCACCGAAGCGCTCCTCGACATCCGCCTTGGACAGGCCGACCTTCTCGAAGGCGGCGACCATCAGTTCGGGCGACTGGTTGCGGATCGAACCCGACGCGATTTCGAAGCCGTTGCAGACCAGATCATATTGATAGGCCTTCAGCGACAGCGGATCGGCGGAGTTCAGCGCCTCCATGCCCCCCTGCGGCATCGAGAAGGGGTTGTGCGCGAATTCGACCTTCTTCTCGTCCTCGTCCCACTCGTAGAAGGGGAAGTCGACGATCCAGCACAGACGGAACGCGCCCTCCTCGATCAGGCCGAGCTGCTCGGCGACGCGGGTGCGTGCGAGCCCTGCCAGCTTGGCCGCTGCCTCGACCTTGCCCGCCGCGAAGAACAGGCCGTCATCGGGGCCGAGGCCCAGGGCGGCGTAGAGCGCTTCCATGCCCTCGGTGCCATGGTTCTTGGCAATCGGTCCGCCGAACTCGCCGCCCTTGCGGGTGACATAGCCCAGGCCCGCATGACCTTCGGCGCGCGCCCACTCGTTCATCTCGTCGAAGAACTTGCGGCTCTTCTCGGCGGTCTTCGGCGCGGGGATCGCGCGGACGACCCCGCCCGAGCCGACGATCTTCTCGAACAGGCCGAAGCCCGAGGTCGTGAAATGCTCCGAGACATCGGTGATGATCAGCGGATTGCGCAGGTCGGGCTTGTCGTTGCCGTACTTCAGCATCGACTCCGAATACGGGATGCGCGGGAACTGGCCGATCGGCGTGACGGTGCGGCCATCGGCGAACTTTTCGAAGATGCCGCCGATCACCGGCTCCATCGTCTCCCACACCTCTTCCTGCGTCACGAAGCTCATCTCGAGATCGAGTTGGTAGAACTCACCCGGCAGACGGTCGGCGCGCGGGTCCTCGTCGCGGAAACAGGGTGCGATCTGGAAATAACGGTCGAAGCCCGCGACCATCAACAGCTGCTTGTACTGCTGCGGCGCCTGGGGCAGCGCGTAGAACTTGCCCGGATGGATGCGGCTCGGCACCAGGAAGTCGCGCGCGCCCTCGGGCGACGACGCGGTCAGGATCGGCGTCGAATATTCGGTGAAGCCACCGGCCTCCATGCGACGACGCATGTCGGAGATCACTTGCGTGCGGCGCACGATATTGGCGTGCAGCGTCTCGCGGCGAAGGTCGAGGAACCGATAGCGCAGGCGGATATCTTCCGGATATTCCTGCTCGCCCGCCACCGGCATCGGCAGCTCCTCGGCCGCCGACAGCACGGTCGCGCCGCGTGCGAACACCTCGATCTCACCGGTCGCCAGATTGGCGTTGACGGTGCTCGCCGAGCGCGCCTTCACCACGCCGTCGATCGTCACGACCGACTCGACGCGAACGCTTTCCAGGATGGCGAGCGCGGGCGTGTCGCTGTCCGCGACGATCTGGGTGATGCCGTAATGGTCGCGCAGATCGACGAACAGCACGCCGCCATGATCGCGCTTGCGATGGACCCAGCCGGACAGGCGGACCGTCTCGCCGACCGCTTCAGCAGTCAGCGCGGCGCAGGTGTGGGTACGATAGGCGTGCATGGCGGACATTCTCTGTACGTCTGGGGAAAGTGCTGCCGCTTCCCCGCCCGACCGGTTTTTGTCAATCCTAATGTGCCCGGACGAGCCGCCCGTGCGTTCCTCTTTGTCAACCCGCGCGGGTCGGGCTATGTGCATGCGATGCACGTTCATCCGTTGATTACCGACAGCGCCACGCTCGCCAATCTCTGCGCCCGTCTCTCGCAGGCCGACTATGTGATGGTCGATACCGAGTTCATGCGGGAAAGCACCTATTGGCCCGAGCTTTGCCTGATCCAGATCGCCGATACCGAAGAGGCCGCCGCGATCGACCCCAAGGCGCCGGGGCTGGACATGACCCCGCTGCTCGACCTGCTGGTCAACAATGATCAGGTGCTGAAGGTCTTCCACGCGGGCGGCCAGGATATCGAGATCATCTACAACCTGACCGGCAAGACCCCGCATCCCCTGTTCGACACGCAGATCGCGGCGATGGCGCTGGGCCAGGGCGAGCAGATCGGTTACTCCAATCTGGTCGACAGCTGGCTGGGCATTTCGGTCGACAAGGGCGCGCGCTTCACCGACTGGTCGCGCCGCCCGCTCGACCAGCGCCAGGTCGACTATGCGATCGGCGACGTTACCCATCTCGCCGCGATCTTCCCCAAGATGCTGGAGCGTCTGCGCAAGACCGGGCGGGGGGCGTGGCTGGACCAGGAAATGGAGCGGCTGGCCGACCCGGCGCACTATGCCAACGATCCCGATGTAGCGTGGAAGCGCGTCCGCGTCTCGGGCCGTAAGCCCGACATGCTCGGCCGCCTGAAGGCTCTGGCCCGTTGGCGCGAGTTAGAGGCGCAGGCCAAGGACCTGCCGCGCGGTCGCATCGTCAAGGATGAGACGCTGGCCGACCTCGCCGGGCATCCGCCGCGCAAGCAGGCCGATCTGGCCAAGGTCCGTGGCCTGTCCGCGACCTGGGCGGGCAACGACATCGGCGCGCGCCTGATGGACGCGCTGGACGGTGCCGAACCGCTGAGCGCCGACGAACTGCCCGCTCGGGACGATCGCAAGCCGGGACTGGGGCGCGAGGGTGCGCTGGTCGCCGATCTGCTCAAGCTGCTGCTGAAGATCCGGGCGCGCGACATCGATGTGGCACCGCGCCTGCTCGCCCGCGCCGACGATCTGGAAATGCTGGCGGCGGGGGTTCGCTCCGACCTGTCGGTGCTCGACGGCTGGCGGTTCGAGCAGTTCGGGCGCGACGCGCTAGATCTGGTCGAGGGCCGCACCGGCTTCGTCGTAAAGGGCGGCAAGTTGAAGATGGTCCGTACCGCCGAGGACCCGGCATGACCCGCTGGGCTATCCTACTCGCCATACTGCCGCTCGCCGCCTGCGTGACGACGCCGAAAGCCCAGGGGCCTGCCGATGTGTCGGGATGCGGTGACGGCAAGGCAGCCGACCTGATCGGCAAACGCTGGACCGAGGCGCTCCGCGCGCCGACGCAGAAGCGCACCGGTGCGCGGGACCTCCGGGTCATCGCGCCTGGCGATGCCGTGACGATGGATTATCGACCCGACCGGCTCAACATCGAAACCGATGCCGAGGGCCGGGTCGTTCGGCTCAAGTGCGGGTAAGCCGCACCGGCGTCTTGCCCAGGGCAGTGGCGAGCGTTGCATGGCGACGCTCCACGGCTTCGCCATAAAAGCCCCGATCTGCTTCCAGCATTTCCAGGCCGAGACGGGTGTCGTCCAGCACGAGCCCCGTCCGTTCCAGCGGCCCGGCCAATCCGCCGCTGAGCCGCTGGCCCAGCCGGATCGCCAGACCCCAGCTGGTCGCCAACTTCAACTGCGCGGGGCTGGCGAGTTCGGCGAGCGGTGACCGCACGTCCAGGCCGCCGCCCAGGCTGGTGTGGAGTGCCTGCGCCAGCATCGCCCGCGCCTCCGCATCGATGCCGACCCAATTGCCGTGAAGCGCGATCTCGACACCGCGTTCGGCGCGGAATTCCGGGTTCGCCCGCCAGCCCACATCGGCCAGCAGACAGGCCGCGTGACGCAGCCTAGCCTCCGCCGTCGCCTCGCCCGCGAAGAGCGGCGCGATCCAGCTTTCCAGCAGATCGCCATACTCGGGGAAGCGACCCAGCAGCCGCCCTTCCTCGCGCGCCGCGACGATCAGCGGATCGAGCGCTCGCGTCTTGGCATCCAGCCCGCCATAGAGAAGCCCCTCCCGAAGGCCAAAGGCGGACACCACGGTCGTACTGCTGCCCAGATGCTTGAGCAGCACGCTGAGCAGCGCGGTCGCGTCCGCCAGCGTTGCGGCGCGGCTGGACGACAGCCCCTTCACCTCGCGCAGGCGGGCCTTGCTGAGATGCGGAATGGTCCGCGACAGGCGCAAAATGTCGAGCGGCGTCAGTTCATAATGATGGATGATGGGCAGCGGATAATCGGCCAGCGTCATGTCCAGCCGCGCCAGCGCCCGCCACGATCCGCCGACGAGGTAGAAGGGCAAACCACGCCCGCGCCCTTCCCAGCCGGCCTCCTCGATCAGGCGGCCGATCAGCCGCTCGAATGCCTTGCTGCCCTTTTCGCGCAGCGCCGGGATACGCAACACGCCGAGCGGGAAGGATACGCGGTCCTCGACGCCGCCGTCCCGGACCCGCACCAGTTCCAGGCTGCCGCCGCCCAGATCGCCGACGATCCCATCGGCATCGGGAATGGCCGAGAGAACACCCTCCCCGGCCGCCTTAGCCTCCTGTTCTCCGGACAGAAGCTCGACCTCCAGCCCCAGCGACTCGGCACAGGCGATCAGTTCGCCGCCATTGGCCGCATCGCGCACCGCCGCCGTTGCGACCGTGCGGAGCGTGGTGACGCCCATTTCGCGCGCGAGACTGGCGAAACGGGCCAGCGCGACCTGCGCCTTGCCGAGCGAAGCCGGATCGATCGCCCCGGTCGCCGCCAATCCGCGCCCCAGACCCGCCATCACCTTCTCGTTGAACAGGATCGCGGGGAGGCGCGGTGGCCCCTGATAGACGACCAGACGGACCGAGTTGGAGCCGATATCGATGATCGCCGTGCGCGGCGAGCGGGAACCTGCCATCTCTCAGCGCGCGCCCGTCAACGCTGCCGCCGGAGCGACAGGGTCGGCACCGCCTTGCTGGTGTCGAGCGCGGCGCCGCGCCCCGAAAGCGAGGGATTGGTCATGAAATACCGATGCAGGTTGAAGGGGCGCTGATCGCCGGGCTGATCGCGGACATAGCTGCCGTCCGGCTCCAATTCCCAGCTCTGTTCGTTGTCGAGCAGATTGGCGACCATCACCTGGTCGAGGATCTGGTCATGGACGGTCGGGTTGAGGATCGGCAGCATATATTCGACCCGCCGGTCGAAATTGCGCGGCATCCAGTCGGCCGAGGAGATGAAAACCTTGGCCGCGTCATGGGGCAGCGCCTTGCCGTCGCCGAACGCCCAGATACGGCTATGCTCCAGAAAGCGGCCGATGACCGACTTCACCCGAATATTCTCCGACATGCCGGGCACGCCGGGGCGCAGGCAGCAGATGCCGCGTACAATCAGGTCGATCTCGACCCCTGCGCCGCTCGCCTCGTAGAGCTTCTCGATGACCTGCGGATCGACCAGCGAGTTGACCTTCGCCCACAGGCTGCCGGTCCGTCCGGCGCGGGCATGGGCGATCTCGGCATCGATCAGCGCCATCAGATTGTGGCGCAGATCGCGCGGCGACAGGCTGACCCGGTTCATGGCCACGGGTTCGACATAGCCCGTGATGTAATTGAACATCTGCGCCGCATCGCGCCCCAGCAGAGGGTCGGCGGTAAAGAAGCTCAGGTCGGTATAGATGCGCGCGGTAATCGGGTGATAATTGCCCGTGCCGAAATGGCAGTAGGTGCGGAAGTCGCTGCCCTCGCGCCGGACGACCATCGACACCTTGGCATGCGTCTTCCAGTCGATGAAGCCATAGACGACCTGCACCCCCGCCCGCTCCAGCGCGGAGGCCCAGTACAGATTCTGCTCTTCGTCGAACCGCGCCTTCAGTTCGACGATCGCGGTGACCGACTTGCCCGCCTCGGCCGCCGCAATCAGGGCGTTGATGATCGCCGACTGCTTGCCCGCGCGGTAGAGCGTCTGTTTGATCGCCACGACATCGGGATCCACCGCCGCCTGTTTCAGGAAGGCGATCACCACCTCGAACGTCTCATAGGGGTGATGGACGACGATGTCCTTGGCCTTGATCGCGGCAAAGCAATCGCCCGCGAATTCGCGGATACGCTCGGGGAAACGGGGGGAATAAGGCGGGAATTTCAGGTCCGGCCGATCCTCGTCGACCAACATGTCGAGATCGCCGATACCCAGCAGGTTGCCGCTCTCGGTGATGATCGCATCGGACCCGCCCAGTTCCCCGCGCAGCACATCGGCGAGTTCGTCGGGCATGCCGGTCTCCAGCTCCAGCCGAATCACCCGCCCGCGCCGCCGCCGCTTGATGGCGTTGGCGAAATAGCGGACCAGATCCTCCGCCTCTTCCTCGATCTCGATATCGCTGTCGCGCAATACGCGGAATGTCGCGGCGCCATTGACGACATACCCTGGAAACAGCAGCCCGGAGAAGCGACGCAGGATCGTCTCGATCGAGACATAGCGGGCGCCCTCGCCCGGCAGGCGGACGAAGCGCGGCATGGTCGACGGGATCATGACGAGCTCGCGAATCGGCGCCTTGTCCGACACGCGGGTCAGGTCGAAGATCATCGACAGACCCTTGTTCGGGATGAACGGAAACGGGTGCGCCGGATCTAGCGCCTGCGGGGTCAGGATCGGGAAAATCTGTTCACGGACATGCGTTTCCAGCCAGGTGCTCGCCTCCTGGTCGATGGCATCGCGTCGCAGAACGAAGATACCCGCCTCGTCGAGCAGGTTGCGCAGGTCGCCCCAGACCTCCTGCTGGCTGGCCATCAGGCGATCCGCCTCGGCAACGATGCCGCTCAGCTGCTGCCCCGGTGTCAGGCCATCGACCGACCGCTGTTCGACATCCTGCGCCTGTTGCCCTTTCAGGCCCGCCACGCGGACCATGAAGAACTCGTCGAGGTTCGATCCCGAAATCGACAGGAAGCGCAACCGCTCCAGCAGCGGGTGCGCCGTATTGCACGCCTCTTCCAGCACGCGGCGGTTGAAGGCCAGCCATGACAGCTCGCGGTTGAAGTACCGCCCGTTCGGCTCCGTCGCGAAATGATCGTCGTCGGGTTCTGACATTTGCGCGATATGGGCAGGACGGGTCATCATGTCTCGCTTAGGGCTTACGGCTCGGCGATCAGACCGGCCGCGATCAGAGTGGATCGTGCAAGGGGAATGGACAAGCGCGCGCGCCGTTCCATCGCCCCCTGGTCCAGCATATCCACTGCGCGGATGACAGAAAGGTGACTCCGTTCGATCCGAAGCGTCAGCCACTCGATCAGATCGGGGCGGGCATCCAGGCCACGCCGCTCGAACAGATGCTCGAACAGTCCGGCGACCAGTTCGTCATCGGGCGCGCCGATCTCCGCCAGGCTGCTGTTCGCCAGGCGCGAGCGGAGGTCGGGCAGCTTCACCTGCCAGCGCGGCGGCGGCGAATCGGCAACGATCAGCAACGGCAACCGGTCGGCCTGCGCCCGGTTCCAGGCGTGGAAGATCTGCACCTCGGGGACGCGCTCGGCATCGTCGATGATCGTGCCCCCGCTCTTGGCCGCAAAGATTCGCGCCAGCAGAGACCGTCCCGACTTGCGCGGGCCGGTGAGGATTGCGGCCATGGTCGGCCACGCTTCCCATTGTTCGAGCATCCGTGCCGCCAATCGGTTGGAATCGGTCAGCAGGAACGCATCGGATCGGGGGTCCGCCGGCCATTGCAGCGGCAACGCCATCTGGTTCATCCGGTAATCACAGTATCCGCAGGAGGCACCGGCGCGGGCACTTGCGGTGCGCGCCGGATGCGAAGGGTGGTGCCCGATCCGGACACCTGAAGACCGCGCTGCTCAAGCGCGCGGCGAAGCTGATCGGGGTCGCCGTCATAGGTGACGGCCATGATCGACACGCCACCCAGCGCCAGGCTGGTCGTGCCCGCGCGCACCACGCCCGGGATGCCCCGGATCAGACTTTCGGCATTGGCGACAGCGCTGGCGGTCGGCGCATCATATTGCAGCGTGACGGCGATCCCCGCGCCCGGCGACGACGCAATGGTGGCATCCAGCCCCGCAATCGGCTCCTCGCCCGGCGTCGTATCGTCGATGACCACGGCCTGCGGCTTGGGCGGCGGGGCAAGCGTCGCATCGGGGTGCAGCGCACCGCTGGCCAGCGCCTTCTGATACAGCCCATCGAGCCGCGCGACGCCGGTATCCAGCAACTGCGACAGTCCATCGGTGCTGCCGACCCGCAGGGTGATCGTGCCGAGCAGTGTATTGTCGGGCCCATGTCGGGCCTCGAACACACCGATCACCGGACCGCCGGGCCATTGCCGATAGAGGTGCACGACGGGGATCAGGATATCCGACGCACCATATTGGTCGAGGATCGAGCGCCACCAGCCCCGCGGGCGCCGCCCGATCTGCCCGGCATTCATCAAAAGCGGCTCTGCACCGGTGCCCGAGGGGCGGATATAATCGATCGTGCTGTTGCCGGTGCGGAACCGGGCCCAGGCCTGTTGCCAGGGGGTGCGCGCCTCGAACATCTGCGACACGCCGCCCGAAACTTGCAGCGGCATCACCAGCATCGGCGGCGAGCGATCGGCATAGGCCGACACGCCCAGCACCGAGGCGGCGCGAACCCGGTCGAACAGCACACCCAGCTTGGCGACATAGCGGGTCGGGCCGATCTGTTCATTCTCGACCACGATGCCGCTGACCAGCGAATCGAGCAGCCCGTCCGACGCCGCGGTGCCGCCGCGCCCCAGCCGCTGCGCCAATATCGCCCATGCCTTGCGCTGGGCGATCCGCCAGCCGCCGAGCCGCGCGGCCTCAGGCGTCTTGCCCGACACGTCGACCGCGACGCCGGTGACTTCGTAGGACCCGCCATTGTCGACCGGCGCGACGCCGCGCGTCTGCCCTTCGATCTGGGCGAGCACCGCGCCGCCCCCGATGCCGAGCCCGGCAAGGGCGGCCAGACCGGCCATGATGGAGGGCAATCGCAAACGCATCGCGGCCTTTTGGCGAAGCAGGCGTGGAAATCCAAGCGCGATATAGCTAACGGGCAAACATGACCGACAACAGCACGCCGTCCGCCAGCCCTTCGCCCTCCGAAAAGGGCGCGTCCTACACCTATGCCGATGCTGGCGTTTCGATCGCCGCCGGTAACGCGCTGGTCCGCGCGATCGGCCCACTAGCCAAGGCGACGCGGCGGCCGGGCGCGGATGCGGACCTGGGCGGCTTTGGCGGTTTCTTCGACCTGAAGGCCGCCGGTTTCACCGATCCGCTGCTGGTCGCGGCCAATGACGGCGTCGGCACCAAGCTGAAGCTCGCGATCGAGCATGACCGCCATGACGGGGTCGGCATCGACCTCGTCGCCATGTGCGCCAACGACCTCGTCGTGCAGGGCGCCGAGCCGCTGTTTTTCCTCGACTATTACGCCACCGCCAAGCTGGAAGGCGATGTGCCGGAGCGCGTGATCGCCTCGATCGCGGAAGGATGCCGCATCGCCGGATGCGCCCTGATCGGCGGCGAAACGGCCGAGATGCCGGGCATGTATGCACCGGGCGACTACGACCTGGCGGGCTTCTGCGTCGGGGCGGTCGAGCGCGACCAGGTGCTGACCGGTGCGACGATCGGCGACGGCGACGTGATCCTGGGTCTGGCCTCGTCCGGCGTGCATTCCAACGGCTTCTCGCTGGTTCGCCGCCTGGCCGCCGACAAGGGCTGGAAGCTCGATCGCCCGGCGCTGTTCGATCAGGACGTGCTACTGATCGAGGCGCTGATGGCGCCGACTCGGATCTATGTCCGCTCTTTGCTTCCCTCGCTCAAGGCCGGCACGATCAAGGGCCTCGCCCATATCACCGGCGGCGGCCTGCTGGAAAACATTCCGCGCGTCCTGCCCAAGGGTGCCCATGCCGTGGTCGATGCGGATGGTTGGGAACAGCCGCGCCTGATGGCCTTCCTCCAGGCGCAGGGCGGGATCGAGCCCGAGGAAATGGCACGGACCTTCAACTGCGGTATCGGCATGGCGGTGATCGTCGCAGCCGAGCAGGCGGAGGCACTGGCCGAAACGCTGCGCGCGGCGGGTGAGACGGTCGTCACCATCGGCCGCGTCGAAGCGGGCGAGCGCGGTTGCACCGTCAAGGGTTCCGCGGGTACGTGGAGCGCCAAGGCGGACTGGACCGCGACCCATGTCGGCTAAGGAGCCGGTCAAGGTCGGCATCCTGATCTCCGGCCGCGGCTCCAACATGCAGTCGCTGGTGGCGGCGTCTCAAAAAGCAGACACTGCCTATACCGTCGCCCTGGTTGCCTCCGACAAGCCGGAGGCGGCCGGACTGGCCTGGGCGCAGGAACAGGGGATCGCCACCTTCGCCCTGTCGCCCAAGGGGATCGGCAAGCCCGCCTATGAGGCGGCGATCGACCAGGCCCTGCGCGATGCGGGTGTCGAGGTCATCGCACTGGCGGGCTATATGCGGCTGCTGTCCGGCGATTTCGTCTCGCGCTGGCAGGGGCGAATCCTCAATATCCATCCCTCTCTGCTGCCGCTCTACAAGGGCCTCGACACGCACGAGCGTGCCATCGCGGCGGGCGATGCCAAGGCGGGGTGCTCGGTCCATGTCGTGACCGAGGAACTGGATGACGGCGAAGTGCTGGGCCAGGCGGAGGTTCCGATCCTGTCCGGCGACGACGCAGCGGCACTTGCGGCGCGGGTGCTCGTTGAAGA
Source organism: Sphingomonas sp. Leaf257 (assembly GCF_001422185.1). Classification (NCBI taxonomy): domain Bacteria; kingdom Pseudomonadati; phylum Pseudomonadota; class Alphaproteobacteria; order Sphingomonadales; family Sphingomonadaceae; genus Sphingomonas; species Sphingomonas sp. Leaf257. The sequence continues at coordinate 70,125 of NZ_LMMH01000023.1, read as the reverse complement.
GCATCGATTGTACCCGCAAATACTCACGGAGTTCGTGCGTCGATGACCGATTTCCTGTCCCGCATCCGCGACATCGCACTGCTGCTGCCCGGCACGACCGAGCAGGCTGGGCACGGCGAAACCCGCTTTCTGGTCGAGGGTTCGACCTTCCTCCGGGTGAGCGGCACGTCGTCGGCCATCCATCTGTGCGTCGCCGATGAAGGACAGGAACCGCATTGGAGCGATGTGGCGCTTGAGACCGACAGCGACTGGACGCTGATCGAGGATCGTATCGCGCGCAGCTGGGAACTGGTCGCGCCGACCGAGCTGCTGGAGGCGGGCGGGCGATGAGCGAACCGGCGGGCACCGAAGCCGCCGAGCGCGCCAAGTCGCGGCGGCGTCTGCTGACGCTGGCGGAGTTCGTCGCGGTCGCCGGGTTGATGGTGGCTGCGCTGACGCTGTACCTGAACTGGTCGCAGCGGCGCAGCGATGCCGAGGATAAGGCCGCCTCCGCCACCGCCCAGCGGCAGGAGCGCGCCCGGCTCGACCTGACCGCCACGGTCGAGGGGGATGGCCGCCGCCTGCTGCTGCGCGATCCGAATCATGACCTTCAGGATGTCGTGATCGACTTCCCCAAGGCGTCGGGCATCGGACGTCAGGCTCCCGTCGGCGATCCGGCCATCGAGGCGGAGCCGATCGCCGGGCCGATCCTCGCCCTGACCGACGGCAAAGCCGATACTCGCGAGGGTCGCCTGCCCGCGCTGATTACCGTGCGATACTGGGACGGCGATACTTCACGGACCGTCACCGGCCTTTACGACATCATCTGGAGCACCCATGGCCGCCTGCTACGCGGGCGGACGCTGCGAGTGGAAGGATTGCGGCTGCGCGACCGGAACGGCACGCAAACCAAGCTCGACAATGCCTGGGCGGCGCGCCGAGGTTAAGGACGCGACATTCCTCCCCTTGCAGGGGCGGTGGCAGGGCGTCAGCCCTGACGGAGGGGTGTCACCCTCTCGATAGCCGGACACCCCCCACCAGCTTCGCTGGTCCCCCTCCCCTTGCAGGGGAGGAATGAGAGGCTGGCGCGCCTTTACAACTCCCGCGCATAAATAACATCGTCAAAGACGGTATCGCCGACCCGGAACTGCCGCGTCCCGGCAAGCCTGAAGCCTTCCCGCTCGTAAAAGCCACGCGCGCGTTCGTTGATGCCGAGTACGCCCAGAAGTATGCGGCGGCGGCCCAAGGCACGTGCGTCATCGATCGCCATGGTCATCAGCCTGTGACCAAGACCGGTGCCGCTCGTCAGGGACAGTGTATAGATGCGGCGAAGCTCGATATCCCGCGCATCCGTCTCGACCGGCAGATCAGGGGATGTGAGCAGCGTATAGCCGACCGGCGCCGCGCCGTCGGGATGCTCCGCCAGGGTCGCCACGCAGGCCGGATCCGGAATCCAGGCGTCGAACTTGGTGGGCGAGCTGTTCAGGGTGCAATGACGCACCATGTCGGGACCGGCGATGGTCCCAGCAAACGTCTCGAGGAAGGTGGCGGCCGCGACGAGCGACAGCGCGGGCGCATCGCCCGGCCCGGCCCGTCGCAGCCGCCATTCCATCAGCCGACAATTTCTTCCGGCTTGAAGAAGTACGCGATCTCGATCTCGGCATTCTCGTCCGAGTCCGAACCGTGGACCGTGTTGGCTTCGATCGACTCGGCCAGTTCCTTGCGGATCGTGCCCGGCTCGGCGTTCGCCGGGTTGGTCGCGCCCATGATGTCGCGGTTGCGCTGCATCGCGTTCTCGCCCTCGAGCACCTGCACGACGACCGGACCCGAGATCATGAACTCGACCAGATCGTTGAAGAAGGGACGCTCCTTGTGGACCGCATAGAAGCCCTCGGCCTGCTCGCGGGTCATCTGGATGCGCTTCGAGGCGACGACGCGCAGGCCGGCTTCCTCCAGCATCTTGGTGACGGCGCCGGTCAGGTTGCGGCGGGTCGCGTCGGGCTTGATGATCGAAAAGGTACGGTTCGCGGCCATGATGGTCACGCAGCTCCTGAATAAATGAGTTGGCTGGAAGTGGCGCCGCCCTAGTCGGGGCGGAACGCCAATGCAATGTCTTATGGTAAGCTGATCCTCCCCGGCACGGGGAGGTGGCAGACCGCAGGTCTGACGGAGGGGGGCTTCCGCATAGGACGCCCCTGCAGCTAACCCCCTCCACCAGCTTCGCTGGTCCCCCTCCCTGTACCGGGGAGGATCAGGCCGCCTGTTCCCAGCGGCCCTGGTCGTTCTGCTTCCAGTATCGCCGCTCGACGCCTTCCCGGTCGGCCAATGCCTTCCATGCGGTACGCGCCTCACCGATGCGATCGCCGTCGAAGAAGTGGAACGCCCGGTCGAAGGCCAGCGCCTCGTCGCGCCACACGCCGTCGGCCAGCGCGACATGACGGGCGCCATTGGTCGGCTGAACCTCGCCCGCGATCAGCACCGGCTGGGCGGCATCGTCGCCCTCACCCGCCTGGGCATGGGGAAGGAAACCATCCGCCGGGATCATCCAGAGCTGCCGGTCCAGCGCGGCGCGCTGGTCCGCGTCACCGCTGACGATCAGCAACCGGCCGCCGCCTGCCATCACCCGATCTGCGATGACGGGCAGCAGACGGTCGAGCGGCGCGATCGTCAGATGATAGAAATCGACCTGCATCGCGCCGCCCCTTACCCGAGTTACGCCTCGAACCGGTCCGCGACGAACTGGTCGAGCAGGCGAACGCCGTAACCGGTTGCGCCCTTGTCGTGATTGACGCCCGGCTTGTCCGACCAGACCATGCCCGCGATATCCAGATGCGCCCAGGCAACGCCTTCGTTGATGTAACGCTTCAGGAACTGGGCCGCAGTGATCGAACCGGCGCCGCGCGGGCCGACATTCTTCATGTCCGCGATCTGGCTGTCGATCAGCTTGTCATAGGCATCGGCCAGCGGGAAGCGCCACAGCTTCTCACCCGTCGCGGTGCCCGCCGCCAGCAGCGATTCGGCCAGCGTGTCGTCATTGGCGAACAAACCGCCATGCTCGCTGCCCAGGCTGATGATCATCGCGCCGGTCAGCGTGGCGAGATCGACGATGGTCGAGGGCGAATGCGTCTTCTGGACCCAGGTCAGCGCATCGCACAGGACCAGGCGGCCTTCGGCATCGGTGTTGATGACCTCGATCGTCTGCCCCGACATGGAGGTGACCACGTCACCGGGACGCTGCGCATTGCCGTCGGGCATGTTCTCGACCAGGCCCATGACGCCGACGACATTGGCCTTGGCCTTGCGCGCGGCGATGGCCTTCATCGCCCCCGCGACCGCGCCAGCGCCGCCCATGTCCCACTTCATGTCTTCCATGCCGGCGGCCGGCTTGATCGAGATGCCGCCGGTGTCGAAGGTCACACCCTTGCCGACCAGCGCCAACGTTTCCGCATCGGCCGCGCCGCCATTCCACTTCAGGACGAGCAGGCGCCCTTCGCGTACCGAACCCTGGCTGACGCCCAGCAGCGCGCCCATGCCCAGATCGCGCATCTGCGCCTCGTCCAGCACAGTGACTTCCAGGCCCAGTCCTTCCACGTCGTTCAGGACGCGTTCGACGAAGGTTTCCGGGTAGAGCTTGTTCGGCGGCTCGGAAACGAGCGTGCGGGTCAGCTCCAGCCCGCCATTGACCGCATGGATACGCGTATAGGCCGCCTCGGCCTCGTCACCCGCGCCGACGATGGCGATACGGGTCAAGGTCGGCTTCGACGTTTCGGGCAGCTTGGTGCGGTATACGTCATGCCGCCAGCCGCGCTGCACGGCGGCACCGGCAAAGCTCGCCACCGCATCGGCGGCAGGCTTGGTCGACAGGCCGCTCAGGTCGACCGACGCCGAGGAGGCGTTGGTCAGCAGCTTGGCGGTCACCGCCCCGCCCGCCTTGCGCCAATCGGCCTCCTTGCCTTCACCGACGCCCAGCAGCAGGACGCGGCGCGGCGTGCCGCCGACTGCGGCGAACAGTTCGACGATCGAACCGGCCTCTCCCTTGAAGCGCGCGGCGTCGACCGCCACCTTGGCGAGCGCGGCCGCACCCTCCCCTTCGATCCGGCCGGTATCGACCGCATCCTTCGGGAAGGGAAGGACGAGCACGTCACCGGCTTCGACGGTGGAGGTAAAGGCGATCTGCATGGAAACCCTCTGCTGAACTGGTAACAGTTGCTATCATCTAGGCTCTTGGACCGTGGTGGCAAGCGCGCGATTGCAGCAAGCCGCCGGTGATGCGATAGGCAGGCCTTTCAAGGCGTCGCCCTGCCGGGGGAGGCTTCATCATCGTGTCGGCAAGGACGGAACAGCTATCATCGTGCGCAGAATGACGCTTCTGACCGGCAGCGCCCTGCCCTTCGCCCTGTTCATGGCCATGCCTGCCGTCGCACAGGACCTTCAGGATCGCCCCGTCTCGCCGCCGCCCAGCGAAGGCCCGGCTCCGGCCAATCCCGATCAGGTCCGCTTCAGCGCCGACCAGCTGGAATATGACATCAACGCCGATATCGTGACGGCGACCGGCGAAGTCCGGATGCTGCGCGAGGGCGAGCGGCTGCGCGCCGACAAGGTCACATGGAACCGCAAGACCGGAAAGGTGCTGGCGACCGGCAACATCGCCGTCACCAACCCACAGGGCGACATCGCCTATGGCGACCAGATCGAGCTGACCGATTCGCTGAAGGACGGCGTGGTCGACAACATGCTCGTCGTGCTGGAACAGGGTGGTCGCCTAGCCGCCGTTCGCGGCACCCGCCAGCAGGACGGTACGGTCAATCTGGAACGCGCCGCCTATACCCCTTGCGCGGTCGAGACGTCGGAGGGCTGCCCCAAGGAGCCGTCCTGGAAGATCACCGCCGTCCGCGTCACCTATCGCCCCGATCGCGAGCGCGTCTATTTCAACGGCGCCAAGCTCAACCTGTTCGGCCTGCCGACCATTCCGCTGCCGCGCCTGTCCGCGCCCGTCGGCCCTGGCGGCGACAGCGGGTTCCTGACGCCCGACATCCGGCTGGACCGGGTGAACGGGGTCGAGGTCGCGGTTCCTTATTACTGGCGTCTGGCCCCCAACAAGGGCCTGACCGTCACGCCGCACGTCTTCACGGCAGTGCTGCCGATGCTGGAGGCGCAGTATGAAGCGCTGACCACCAAGGGCGCATTCCGCATCACCGGCTATGGCACGGCCAGCCGCCGTAGCGACGACCTGAACACACTGAACCCGACCGATACCAGCCAGGCCTTTCGCGGCTATCTGGATGCGGTCGGCCGCTATCAGTTCTCGCCGGAATGGAGCCTGTCGGGATCGATGCGGATCACCACCGACCGCACCTTCCTGCGTCGTTATGACATTTCACGCGACGACCGGCTGCGCACCACCGCCAGCCTGGAGCATATCGACGCCAACAGCTATTTCTCGCTGACCGGCTGGTATGTCGAAACGCTGCGCGTCAACGATCCGCAGGGGCAGCAGCCGATCGCGCTGCCCGAACTCGACTATCGTCGCCGGTTCGACGACGGGCTGCTCGGCGGCAAGTTCGAGGTACAGCTCAACACGCTGGCAATCAGCCGGACGGCAGGACAGGATACGCAGCGCGCCTTTGCCAGCATGCGTTGGGACCTGCGCCGCCTGACCAACTGGGGCCAGGAGGTGACCTTCACCGCCTATGGCCGCGCCGACGCCTATAATGCCAACAACATCGCCTCGACGCCGTTGGTCTATCAGGGACTGGCCGGGTTCCAGGGGCGCGGCATCGGTGCGCTGGCAGTGGACGTCAAATGGCCGTTCGTCGGCGAACTCTGGGGCGGTAGCCAGCGCTTCACCCCGCGTGTGCAGATCGTCGCCAGCCCGAAGATCAAGAATATCGAAATTCCCAACGAAGACGCGCGCTCGGTCGATCTGGAGGACTCCAACCTCTTCGCGCTGAACCGCTTCCCCGGTTACGATCGATTCGAGGATTCGACGCGCATCACCTACGGCGCGCAATGGGCACTGACCCTGCCGGGCTTCACCTTCGATACGATCGTCGGACAGAGCTTCCGCCTGAACGACCGGCCGACCATCCTCTATCCGGGCACCGGCCTGTCGGATCGCTGGTCGGATATCGTGGGGCGGACGGAGATGCGGTTCCGCGACTTCGTCTCGCTGACCCATCGCTTCCGGCTCGACAAGGACAGCTTCGCGGTCCGTCGCAACGAGATCGACGCGACGGTCGGATCGCGCACTACCTATGGTCAGATCGGCTATCTTCGCCTGAAGCGGAATATCTTCACTTCGATCGAGGATTTGCAGGACCGCGAGGAAGTGCGTCTGGCAGGCCGGGTCCAGTTCGCCCGCTTCTGGTCGGCGTTCGGATCGACCGTCATCGACCTGACCGACCGGTCGGAAGATGCACTGTCGCTGTCGAACGGCTTCGATCCGATTCGGCACCGGGTCGGTGTACAATATGAGGATGATTGCCTGCGGCTCGGCTTCACCTGGCGGCGCGACTATGTGCAGACGGGCGACGCACGGGCGGGCAACAGCTTTCTGTTGACTCTGGCCTTCACCAATCTCGGTCGCTAAGCCGGTATTCAGCATGGGCGAAGCATATCGCGACGGTTACGCGCCTTCGTCAGGCGCGATGGGGATCACAGACACGGTGAAGCACGACATTCGTACCAAGGGCCGCGGCATCCGCGCGGGCGCAACGCTGATGCTGGTTGCACTGGCAACCGGCGCGCTGGCGCAGACCGTTCCGGATCAGGCCGTACCGGACACCGGCGGGCTGAACATCCCCTCGAACATGCAGCTGTTCGGCAAGCTGGACCCCAATGTCCGCAAGCCGACCGCGATCGTCAACGATACGGTGCTGACCCAGACCGATATCGACCAGCGCATGGCACTGGCCATGGCGCTGAACAATGTGAACAATCTGTCGGCCGAGGATCGCGACCGTCTGCGCATGCAGATCCTGCGCCAGCTGATCGACGAGACGTTGCAGATCCAGGAGGCCAAGACCGCCGAGATCACCGTCACGCCGGACGAAATCAACCAGGCCTATGCCCGCTTCTCGCAGCAGTTCGGCAAGACGCCCGCGGCGATGAACACGTTCCTCCGTCAGGTCGGCTCATCCGAAAAGTCGATGCGCCGCCAGATCGAGGGCGAGTTGGCCTGGAGCCGTTATCTGCGCAAGCGGGTCGAGCCGTTCGTCAATGTCGGCGACGAGGAAGTGACCGCGATCCGCAATCGCCTGGAAGCCGCCAAGGGCACTGAGGAGTATAACCTCAAGGAAATCTTCCTCTCCGCCAACGAGGCGACCGGGCAGCAGGTGTTCAACAACGCCCGCCAGATCATCGGCGAAATCCAGAAGGGCCAGCAGCCTTTCGAATATTTCGCACGCAGCTTTTCCGAGGCCTCGACCCGCGCAGTGAACGGCGATCTGGGCTGGGTCCGCGCGGCGCAGCTGCCGCCCGAGCTTCAGGCCGCCGTGGGCCAGATGCAGGTCGGCCAGGTCGCCGGGCCGATCCAGATTCCGGGCGGCTTCTCGATCCTGTATCTGACCGACAAGCGTCAGGTCCTGACCGCCGATCCGCGCGATTCGCGCCTGTCGCTCAAGCAGCTGACAGTCAAGTTCCCGGCGGGCACCACCCAGGCCCAGGCCAGCGCCCGCGCGGCTGAGTTTGCCAAGGCGACCCAGGCGATCCGCGGCTGCGGCGACGTACAGCGTGTCGCGACCGCCCTGAAGGCCGAGGTGGTCGATAACGATCAGGTGACGATCCGCCAGCTGCCCGCCCCACTTCAGGAGATCCTGCTGAAGCTGCAGGTCGGTGAAGCGACGCCGCCCTTCGGCTCGCCGGAACAGGGCGTCCGCTCGCTGGTCCTGTGCGGCCGCGAGGAACCGCGTTCGGGCAACCTGCCGACCAACGACCAGATCCAGAATCAGGTCGAGCAGCAGCGGGTGAACCTGCGCGCGAACCAGAAGATGCGCGACCTTCGTCGCGACGCGGTGATCGAATATCGTTAAGATGATCCGGCCGCTTGCGATCTCGATGGGCGACCCGGCCGGGATCGGGCCGGAGATCATCGCCAAGGCCTGGGCCGCGCGCCGGGAGGCACGGCTGCCGCCCTTCCTCGCGGTTGGGGACTCGCGTGCGATCGCGCGCGTCTGGAACGGCCCGACCGTCCGTGTCTCGGACATGGCGGCCGCGGTGGCCGCGTTCGACGAGGCACTGCCGATCCTGTCGGTCGACGATGCGGGCGAAATCCGCCCCGGCCAGCCCGATGTCGAGGGCGCACGGTGCGCGCTTCACGCGCTGGAGCTGGCGGTCGGGCTGGTACGCTCGGACGCGGCCAGTGCGCTCGTGACCGGGCCGGTCAGCAAGTCGCAGCTCTATGATATCGGCTTCACCCATCCCGGCCAGACCGAGTTCGTCGCCGAACGCTGCGGCGTGGCGGGCGAGAATGCGGTGATGATGCTGGCAGGCCCGTCCTTGCGGGTCGTGCCGATCACCACCCATGTCCCGCTGGCGGCGGTATCGAGCCTGTTGTCGGTGGAGCTGATCGTCGCCAAAGGCCGTGCCACTGCGCGCGGGCTGTGCAAGAATTTCGGCATTCGCGAACCCCGGCTCGTCTTTGCCGGGCTGAACCCCCATGCGGGCGAGAGCGGCGCGATCGGGCGCGAGGAAATCGACTTGCTGGAACCCGCCATCGCGCAGCTTCGCGCCGAAGGGATCGACGCGACCGGCCCGTTCGCGGCCGACACGCTGTTCCATCCGCGTGCCCGTGCCTGTTACGACGCCGCGCTTTGCTGCTATCACGACCAGGCGCTGGTGCCGATCAAGACGCTGCATTTCGACGAAGGCGTCAACATCACCCTGGGTCTGCCGATCGTGCGGACCTCGCCCGATCACGGCACGGCCTTTGGCCTGGCGGGGCAGGATGCCGCGCATCCCGGTGCGATGATCGCCGCCATCGCGATGGCCGGTGACGCCGCGCAGCGTCGGGCCGAAGCGGCCGCCTGACATGGATCCCATCACGCCGCTTCCCCCCTTGCGGGACGTCATCGCGCGCCACGGCCTGTCCGCCGCCAAGTCGCTGGGTCAGAATTTCCTGTTCGACGGCCAGTTGCTGGCCCGGATCGCCGCCATTCCTGGCGACCTGACCGACAGGCCGGTGCTGGAAATCGGCCCCGGCCCCGGCGGCCTGACCCGCGCGCTGTTGATGGCGGGAGCCAAGGTCACGGCGATCGAACGCGACCGTCGCTGCATTCCGGCGCTGGCCGAACTGGCGGAAGCCTTTCCGGATAGGCTCAAGGTGATCGAGGGCGATGCGCTGCGAATCAACGCGCCCGAGCTGTTCGAGACCAAGCCGCATATCGTCTCCAACCTGCCCTATAATGTCGGCACGCCGCTGCTGGTCGGCTGGTTGTCGGGCGCGTGGCTACCCTGGTGGCAGTCCTGCACGCTGATGTTCCAGAAGGAAGTGGCGGAGCGGATCGTCGCCGCGCCCGACCAGTCCTCCTATGGACGCCTGGCCGTGCTGACCCAATGGCGGAGCGAATCGCGGATCGCGATGCCGGTCCACCGTTCGGCCTTCACGCCACCGCCCAAGGTCATGTCGGCGGTCGTGCACATCACGCCCAAGCCTGCGCCCGAGGGGGTGAGCTTCCGCACGCTGGAACGCCTGACGGCGGCCGCCTTCGGCCAGCGCCGCAAGATGCTGCGCCAGAGTTTGAAGCCGGTTGCCGGGGCCGTGGAGGCGATGGAGTCCATCGGCCTCGACCCGGCCCGTCGGGCCGAAACGCTGTCGGTGGACGAGTTCGTCGCTCTCGCCCGCGCTTTGGGGTGAACAACCCTCCCCGTTTCGGGGAGGAATGCTCACCCCAATGACGCGGGCGAGAGCAGGATGATGTCAGGTTGATCCACCCCTCCCCTTTAGGGGAGGGGCCGGGGGTGGGGCGCTTCCGCAAACGCCGTGCCTGTGGTGATGCCCCACCCCAACCCCTCCCCTGAAGGGGAGGGGCTCGACTTGGGTCAACCCTATGTCATCCCGATCTAAGCCCCCCACTGGTGAGGGGTAATAGCCTTACGGTGTCGGCGGCGTCTTGCTGTCGACCTGCGCCGTCGTCACCGGCGCGGGCGGCCCCTTGGCGATTTGCGCAGAGAGCGCGGTCGCGTCGGCACAGTCGGTTTTGCAGAGCGTCTTGATCTTGGCAAGATTGTCCTTGGCACGCGCCACCGCGCCGCGCTGGACCAACGCCTCGCCCTGCCCCCGCAGCGCCCGCGTGTCGTTGGGATCGAGCAACAAGGCTTCCCGATACAGGCGGATCGCCTTGCCCGGCAGGCCGCGCGCATCCGCGACTTCGGCGAGCAGGATGAACGCCGCCCGATTGCGCGGATCGACCGTCACGGCCGTCTCCAGCATGTCGGTCGCGCCGTCCAGATTGCCCGCCGCCTTCAGCCCGCGCGCCTGTTCGAGCAACTGCATCGAGCGAGCATCGATCTGGCTGTCCGGGCGCTGACCGCTGAGCGAAGTGGAAAGCGAGACCACCGCCAATGCGGCGGCAGCAGCCAGGGACGACAAACGCATGAGGAACTCCGGACGTGGCACTAAGCCGAATGCTAGCATGGCGCCCGGAGGCAGGCGACAAAAAAGCCGTCCGTGCCATGGGTGGCCGGATCGAGCCGCTGGCCCAGGCCATGCGGTGTCCCGATCCCCGGTTCAATCGGCGCGGTTGACCAGCCGGGATGGCGCAACAGGAAGGCCACGACCTGCCCGCTCCCTTCTGCATCGAGCAGCGAACAGACGATATAGACCAGCCGTCCGCCGGGCTTGACCAGACCGGCGCCGATTTCCAGCACCTGCGACTGCATCGCACCGAGCCGGGCCAGCCGCTCTGGAGTCAGACGCCAGCGCGCCTCGGGATTGCGCCGCCAGGTCCCGGTTCCGGAACAGGGGGCGTCGATCAGGACGCCATCCGCCTTGGCCGCCCAGTCCGAAAGCATCTCGGCTTCGCGACCGGGGTTGAGCAGGCGGCTCTCGATGATCGTCGCCCCGGCCCGCTCGGCTCTCGGCGCCAGTCTCTGCAGCCTGGCACGGTCGATGTCGCAGGCGAGCAGCGCACCCTGATTGTTCATTGCCGCCGCCAGCTGAAGGGTCTTGCCCCCAGCCCCGGCGCAAAGATCGACCAGCCATTCACCCGGCTTCGCCGCCAGCGCTTCGCCGACCAGCTGGCTGCCTTCGTCCTGCACCTCGACCAACCCGGCGCGGTACAGGTCGGACTGTTCGACCGGCGTTCCGTTGGGCAGGCGGATGCCCATCGGCGCATGCGGCGTCACAGTGGCGTCGGGCCATTGCTCCAAAACCGCGTCCCGGGTCGTCGCCAGGCCGTTGACCCGCAGGTCGAGCGGGGCCCGATCGACCAGGGCGGCCTGCTGCGCGGCATCCAGCCCGGAGGCGGTCAGAGCATCGACCAACCAGGCGGGAGCAACGCCGCCCTCGGCGCGCGGTTCGTCAGGAGTGATCGGCGCAGGCCCATGCCCCGTCCCGTCGAACGTTGCGGCAATCGACGGATCCAGATCCGCCACCGCGAGCACGGCCGCACGTCCGGACGACGGCACCGGCCCGGCCTGCCGGATGGCGGCATAGACCAGCTCACGCACCGCACGCCGATCCTTCGATCCGGCATAGCGGCGCGTGGCGAAATAGCGTGCGATCAGTGTATCGGCGGCTGCGCCGCCGCTGGCGGCCGCGGCGACGATCTCGTCCAGCAACTCGATCGCCGCCTGGGTGCGGGCGCCGGGGGTCATGCGAAGCGCTCCGTCAGCTTAGCGGGTCGGGTAATTGGGAGCTTCCCGCGTGATCGTCACGTCATGGACGTGGCTTTCCTTAAGGCCCGCGCCGGTGATCTGGACGAACTGCGCCCGCTCGCGCAGATCTTTCAGCGTCGCCGAACCGGTATAGCCCATCGCCGCCTTGATGCCGCCGACCAGCTGATGGATGACGTCGCGCGCCGGGCCCTTGTAAGCGACCTGACCCTCGATGCCTTCGGGCACCAGCTTCATCTGGTCCTTGATATCGCCCTGGAAATAGCGATCCGCCGAACCGCGCCCCATCGCCCCGACCGAGCCCATGCCGCGATAGGACTTATAGGCGCGACCCTGATACAGGAAGGTTTCGCCCGGTGCCTCTTCGGTGCCAGCCAGCAGCGAGCCGACCATGCAGGCGCCAGCACCCGCCGCCAGCGCCTTGGCGATATCGCCCGAGGTGCGCAGACCGCCATCGGCGATCACCGGTACACCGGCCTTCCAGCCTTCCTCGGCACAGTCCATGACGGCGGTCAGCTGCGGCACGCCGACACCCGCGACGACGCGGGTCGTGCAGATCGAACCCGGCCCGATGCCGACCTTGACCGCATCCGCACCCGCATCGATCAGCGCGCGGGTGGCGGCGGCGGTCGCGACGTTACCGGCAATCACCTGCACCGTGTCGGACAGCTTCTTGGCGGCCTCGACCGCGCGCGCAACGTCACGGTTATGGCCATGTGCGGTGTCGATGATGACACAGTCGACCTCGGCCTCGATCAGGGCGCGGGTGCGCTCGAAACCCTTCTCGCCGACCGTCGAGGCCGCCGCGACACGCAGGCGGCCCGAGCCATCCTTGGTGGCCGACGGATAGGTAACGGCCTTTTCGATGTCCTTGACGGTGATCAGGCCGACGCAGCGATAGCTGTCGTCGACGACCAGCAGCTTCTCGATCCGACGGGCATGGAGGAGGCGGCGCGCCTCGTCCTGGCCGACGCCGACCTTGACGGTCGCCAGGTCTTCATGGGTCATCAGCTCGGACACGGGCTGCTGCGGGTTCTCGGCGAAGCGCACGTCGCGGTTGGTCAGGATGCCGACTAGGCGGCCGTCGAACTCGACGACGGGAATGCCGCTGATCCGGTGCCGCGCCATCAGCGCCTGCGCCTCGGCCAGCGTCGCGGTCGGCGAGATGGTGATCGGGTTGACGACCATGCCGCTCTCGAACCGCTTGACCTGACGGACGGCGGCGACCTGCTGCTCGACGGTCAGGTTGCGGTGGAGAACACCCATGCCGCCCAGCTGCGCCATGACGATCGCCATGTCGGCCTCTGTCACGGTGTCCATCGCCGCCGACAGGACGGGGATGTTGAGCGCGATCGAGCGGGTCAGTTGCGTCCGCGTGTCTGCGGTGCTCGGCAAAACGTCGGACTCCTGGGGTATGAGGAGCACGTCGTCGAAGGTGAGGCCGAGGCGGATATCCATGGGGCTGCCAAATCCTGCGGAGGGAACAAGTGGCGGGCCATGTAACCAAAGCAAGCCGTTCCCGCTAGGCCCTTGGTGCATCGCCATGCTAGAACACCGGCGGACCGATTATGGGGGAAGCCGTCCATGGGCCTGATTATCGCCGCGCTCGCCGTCCTGCTGGTGCTGATGTATCTGATGATGTCGATCAAGATCGTCCGCCAGGGCTATCAATACACCATCGAGCATTTCGGCCGCTATACGGGCACGGCGATCCCCGGTTTCAACTTCTACCCCGCCTTTTTCTATCGTGTCGGCCGCAAGGTTAACATGATGGAGCAGGTGATCGACATTCCGGGGCAGGAGATCATCACGAAAGACAATGCGATGATCTCGACCGACGGGGTCGTCTTCTTTCAGGTGCTGGACGCGCCCAAGGCGGCCTATGAGGTGTCGGACCTCTATGTCGCGCTGCTGAACCTGGTCACGACGAATTTGCGGACCGTCATGGGTTCGATGGATCTGGACGAGACGCTGTCGAAGCGTGACGAGATCAACGCCCGGCTGCTCAACGTCGTCGATCACGCGACGACGCCTTGGGGGGTGAAGATCACCCGCGTCGAGATCAAGGACATCCGCCCACCGGTCGATATCGTCAACGCCATGGCGCGCCAGATGAAGGCAGAGCGCGAGAAGCGCGCCAATATTCTGGAGGCGGAAGGCTCGCGCGCCTCGGAAATCCTTCGCGCCGAGGGCCAGAAGCAGGCGCGCATTCTGGAGGCCGAAGGCCGTCGCGAGTCGGCGTACCGCGACTCCGAAGCTCGCGAGCGCGCAGCGGAGGCGGAGGCCAAGGCGACGCGTGTCGTGTCCGAGGCGATCGAGTCGGGCGGCACCCAAGCCATCAACTATTTCATCGCGCAAAAATATGTCGAAGCGGTCGGCAAGTTCGCGACCAGCCCCAATGCCAAGACGATCCTGTTCCCCGTCGAGGCGACCCAGCTGATCGGGACGCTGGGCGGCATCGGCGAACTGGCCAAGGAGGCGCTGGGCAGCGGCAAGTCCGACGCCGCTACCCCACGCGTCACCACCAAGCAGGGGCCGTTCGACCAGTCACCGTCATGACGATCGGAGACATCGACCCCGCCGCACTCTGGCTGGCGGGGGCCTTGGCGCTCGGGATCGCCGAATTGCTGGTGCCGGGTGTATTCCTGGTCTTTCTTGCCGTGGCCGCGGGCGTGACCGCGCTGACGACCTGGGCGCTGCCAGACTTGCCGGTCGGGCTGCAACTGGCCGATTTCGCGGTCTGGAGCATGGTGTGCGTTGTCATCGGGCGGCGCTGGTATCGCGACTTTCCGGTGGAAAGCGACGCCCCCGTCCTCAACGAACCCGCCCGGCGGCTGCGCGGGCAGATTGTCACCGTCACCACCCCGATCATCGGTGGTGAGGGCCGCGCCCGGCTGGGTGACGGCGAATGGCCGGTGCGCGGGCCCGATACGGTCAGCGGGACGCGTTTGAGAGTCGCGCATGTCGATGGCGGGACGCTGCTCGTCGAGCCGATCGAGCCCGAGGTTTAACCGGCCGCTCAGCCCCGCTGCTGCGCCAACACCTCATAGGCCATGACTGCCGTCGCCACGGCCGCGTTCAGGCTGTCTGCCTTGCCCAGCATCGGAATCTTTACCAGCGTGTCACAGGCCTCGGCATATTCGGGCGGCATCCCCTGCGCCTCGTTGCCGGTCAGCAGGAAGGTCGGCGCGGTATAGCGCGCGGCGCGATAGTCCGAGTCGGTATCGAGGCTGAGCCCGACCAGCTGCCCCGGCCCCTGCCGCAGCCAGTCCAGGAAGGGCTGCCACTCGGTCCGCACGATCGGCACGGTGAACAGCGCACCCATGCTGGCGCGCACTGCCTCGACGGAAAAGGGATCGACGCATTCGCCGATCAGGATCAGCCCTCCTGCCCCCACCGCATCGCCGGTGCGCAGGATGGTCCCCAGATTGCCCGGATCGCGCAGACGCTCGGCGACCAGCCAGATACCGGATGCATTGCGGTCCAACTCGTCGAGCGTGACGCCCAACTCCTCGAACACGCCGACGACCGCCTGCGGGTTGTCCTTGCCCGACAATTTCGACAGAATGTCGGGCCTCGTCTCGATCGCCTCGCCCTCCGACGCCTCGACCGCCTCGATCAGGTCACGGACCAGCGGATGGCCCGCCGACGGCCGGGCATAGAATAACAGGGTCGGCAGCCGCCCCGTCTCGCGCGCCTCGGTCAGGATGCGCAGGCCTTCCGCCAGGAACTGGCGGGATTGCTTGCGATGACGCTTGTCGCGCAGATCGCGGGCCCACTTGATCAGCGGGTTGGAGTAAGCGGTAATTTCACGGGGCATCAGTCTTCGCCGAACTTCGCTTCCACCAGCGCGGCCAGCGCTTCCACCGTCTCGCCCGCGCCGTCACCCGCCGCGCTGATCGTGATGGTGTCGCCCATCGCGGCACCCAGCATCATCAGGCCCATGATCGACGTGCCCGTCACCGTGCTGCCGTCCTTGGCCACCCGCACTTCGCAGGGCTGGGTCGAGGCGAGCGTCACGAACTTGGCGCTGGCACGCGCATGAAGGCCCCGGCGGTTGGTGATCAGGACGGATCGCGTCTGCTCCGTCATGCGGCGGCCTCGCCCAGTACTTCGGAGGCGACCGAGATATATTTGCGCCCCGCCTCGCGCGCAGCGGCTACGGCATCGACGACCTGCATCGACTTGCGCGCCGAGCCCAGCCGGATCAGCATGGGCAGGTTCATTCCCGCAATCACTTCGACCCGGCCCCGCTCCATCAGCGAGATGGCGAGGTTGGAGGGCGTGCCGCCAAAGAGATCAGTCAGGACGATCACGCCGCGCCCGGCATCGACGGTGGCAATGGCGGCGGCGATATCGGCACGCCGCTCCTCCATGTCATCCTCCGGCCCGATCGCGATGGTGGCGATCCGCTCCTGCGGGCCGACCACATGTATCATCGCGGTCACGAACTCATCGGCGAGCCGCCCGTGCGTCACCAGAACCAGACCGATCATGTCAGACACGCATATCCATCATTGTTTGGCCGGCCTGGCTTCCAAAGAGTCTTTCGGCACGGCACCCAAATCACGATGCACCACCGTGGGGGAAAAACCGCTCTGGCGCAACCGTCCCGCGATGCGTTCGGCGACATGGACCGATCGGTGTCTCCCGCCGGTACAGCCTATCGCGATGGTGATGTAGGATTTCCCGCTCGCGATATAACGCGGCACCAGCGTGTCGAGCAACTTCTCGATCTGCCCCACGGCCGTCTCATAGACTGGGTCATGCCGGATATAGTCGATGACCCCCTTGTCCAAGCCGGTGCCGGGACGCAGCTCGGCCGACCAGTGCGGGTTGCGCAGGAACCGCATGTCGAAGACCAGGTCGGCGTTGCGAGGCAGCCCCTTGGAAAAGCCGAAGGACATCACCGTCAGCACCGGCTCGCTCAGGCCGTCGACCGCGTAATTGGCACGCAGCCAGTTGCCGAGGTCATTGCTGGTCATGTTGGTCGTGTCGAGCAGCCGGTCAGCCATGTCACGGACCGGAGCCAACAGGGCGCGCTCATGCGCGATGCCGTCATCAGCGGCCCGGTCCATCGCCAGCGGATGGCGGTGCCGCGTCTCGGCATAGCGGCGCTTCAACTCCGCGCCGCCGCAATTCAGGAACAGCGTCTCGATGGCGAGATTGGGGCGCTCGTTCAGACGCCGTATGCTCTGGGTGATCTGGTCGGGCGCGAAATCGCGGGTCCGCACGCCGATGCTGATCGCCAGCGGCCGGTTCTTGCCCTCCATGCCCTGGGGCGGCGCGGCCTCCAGCAGACCGTTCAGCAGGAAGAGCGGCAGATTGTCGACCACCTCCCAGCCCAGGTCTTCCAGCGTCTTGAGCGTGGTCGAAGTGCCGGCCCCGGACATGCCGGTCACCAGCAAGATGCGTTTTCGGTCCATTACGGGCATTCCTTGAGGCGAGACGCCAGCAACTCGACCTTGATCGGGGCCGAAGCGGGACGCGGATTGAGCCGGTATATAGGGAGTGAGACGCCCGCGATCACGGTCTGTCGTGCCTCGGGCAGACGTTCTTCGGCATCCGGGTCGACACGCAGTTCGACGACGAGGCCGATGGTCGCGCTGGCCCGGTACGGATAAGGCAGGATGCCGGCGCCCCGAACCTCGATCAGTCCGGCGATCCGTTCCGGCACGGTGACATGCAGAGTGCCATCCCTGGCCGTTGCCGCGACATAATCGTCCCCGATCAGCACCGCTCCCCGGTCGATCAACCGCAGCGCCAGATCGGATTTTCCGATTCCCGACGGTCCGCGCAGCATCACCCCGATGCCGCCGATCGTCACGCAGGTGGCATGGATGAGTTCACCCATCAGACGATCGCAGCCAGCGGCAGGCGCACCACGAAGCGTGCCCCGCTCATCCGGTCCTCGCGCGACTCGACATGAATGCGCCCCTGATGCGCCTCGACGATGGTCCGGGCGATGGCGAGGCCCAGCCCGGAATGGCGTCCAAAATTCTCCGAGCTCGGACGGATCGAGTGGAAGCGGCGGAAGATCGCCTCGCGCGCTTCCTCGGGCACGCCGGGCCCCTCGTCCTCGACCCGTACGACCCAATCGTCCGGTTCGCCCGCAAGGCTGATCGCGACCACCCCCTCGTCGGGGGAAAAGGACAGGGCATTGTCGATCAGGTTCTCGAACACCCGCTCCAACCTTGCTCCTTCGCCGGATACCATCGCCGGGCCCGGCTCGGTCGAGTCGAAACGAAGGCGGATGCCCCGTTCGACCCCGCGTGCCTCGCGCTGTGCGATCAGTCCGGCCAGAAGGGCATTCAAATCGACGGGATCGAACTTGGCCCGGCTCAGCTGGGCATCGAGCCGCGAGGCATCGGAAATGTCGGTGATCAGCCGATCGAGGCGCCGCACATCGTCGCGAACGATCGCCAGCAACTGCGCTTGGAGGTCCGGGTCGTGGACCGTCTCCAGCGTGTCGACGGCGGAGCGGAGCGAAGCAAGCGGGTTCTTCAACTCGTGCGTCACGTCCGCCGCAAAAGCCTCGGTCGCGTCGATCCGGGCACGCAGCGCCAGGCTCATGTCGGAGAGCGCGCGGGCCAGCATCCCCAGTTCGTCGCGACGATCGGGCAGGCGCGGCACGACGACCTCCCGCGCCCGGCCCAGCCGAACCCGCACCGCCGCGCGTGCCAGCCGCCGCAACGGGCGGACGATGGTGCGCGCCAGGAACAGCGACAACAGCACCGAGATCAGCGCCACCAGCGCCAGCAACACGCTCAACCGGAACCGTTCGATCCTAACCGTCTCGGTGATGAAGCGTGCATTCTCGGTCGCCATGAGCGCCCCGCCGCTCGGCAACGGCGCAGCGGCGGTGATGACCGGCGTGCGATCGGGCGCACGCCAGACCGAGGCGGAGACACGTCCGTCCCGCGCCGCACGGACGTCCGGCCATTCCGCACCGCCGCGACGCTCGCGATAGAGCGGCGGCCGGGCCGCGCCGACCACGGTGTCGATCCCGGCGTCCAGGAAGCGGGCGATCGCCTGCCCCCAATCCTGCTTGTCCGGATCGCGGAGTACGACGTTGCGCACGCCCAGCGCCCGGCTATCCGCGACCAGTCGCCCGGCGGCATCGAACAGCCGGATGCGCCCGCCTGTATCGCGCGCCAACCGAACGACCAGCAGGTCGCGTTCCTCGCTGCGTACCGAACTCAGCGCCTCGCCCATCAGCCGCACTTCGCGCAGCGACTGGGCCTCCCGGTTGTCGAGCAGCCGGGCGCGATAGGAATCCAGATAGAAAAACCCGCCCGCCAGCAGCAGCAGCGCAAAGATGTTGAGCGCCAGAATCCGCTGGGTCAGCGAAATCTGACCCGACCAGCGCAACGCCAGGTCGGGGGCTTCACTCCTCGGAGAATCGGTAACCGGCGCCATAGAGCGTCTCGATGGCGTCGAATTCAGGATCTACCTGCCGGAATTTGCGGCGCAGGCGCTTGATATGGCTGTCGATCGTGCGGTCGTCGACATAGATGTCGTCCTGATAGGCGGCATCCATCAGCTGGTTGCGGGTGCGCACGATGCCGGGTCGCTGCGCCAGCGTCTCGAGAATCAGGAACTCGGTGACGGTCAGCGTGACCGGCTCGCCCTTCCACGTC
The DNA here is from genome assembly GCF_001422185.1 of Sphingomonas sp. Leaf257. NCBI lineage: Bacteria > Pseudomonadati > Pseudomonadota > Alphaproteobacteria > Sphingomonadales > Sphingomonadaceae > Sphingomonas > Sphingomonas sp. Leaf257. The sequence continues at coordinate 50,674 of NZ_LMMH01000023.1, read as the reverse complement.
ACGCGGTGCCGCGCCGGGTCCATGGCAAGCTGCCCACGGGTCAGCGGGCCCTGCGCATCGGCGGCGGGCGTGCCCTGCGGCGTGCCGACATATTCGGACCGACGCAAAATCGCCCGGATACGCGCGATCAGCAGCCGCTGCGAAAAGGGCTTGGCGATATAGTCGTCCGCGCCCATCGCCAGACCCAGCGCCTCATCCAGCTCGTCGTCCTTGCTGGTCAGGAAGATGACGGGAATCTGGCTCTTTTCACGCAGGCGACGGAGCAGCTCCAGCCCATCCATGCGCGGCATCTTGATGTCGAAGATCGCAAGGTCTGGCGGGTTGTCGATCAACGCCTTCAGCGCCGCCTCGCCGTCCGCGTAAACGCGCGTGACGAAACCCTCGGCCTGAAGCGCGATCGATACCGATGTCAGGATGTTCCGGTCGTCATCGACCAGCGCAATGGTGGCCGTCATGCGACCGCCCCCGGACCCGTGTCATGCGAAAAGACCGCCATGGCCCTCGGTTAAGCCAAAGTGAGACACGGCTCAACCATCTTCGCCATACAGCGTGTTTGACGTGTTTAACAAATGGCGTATGGGACGATCCAACGCATACGTATTCGCGTGCGGTGAAACAGCGCCGGGCCGTCAGGACCCGCCGCCTTGGGGAACGAGGAAGCTCTTATGAACGAACGGATTCCGGAGATCGGTCTGCAGGCCCAGGGGATCGAAACCCGTGCCACCCTGCATTGGAACCTCGTCACCGCACGGCTGATCGAAACCGCCGTCGCACGCGGTGAGGGCAAGCTGTCGGCCGACGGTCCGCTGGTCGTCGAGACGGGCGAGCACACCGGCCGTTCGGCGCAGGACAAGTTCATGGTCCGCGACGACACGACGCGCGACACCGTCTGGTGGGGCAAGACCAACAAGCCGATGAGCCCGGACGATTTCGCCGCGCTGAAGGCCGATTTCTTCGCCGCGCTCGGCCAGAAGGAAGACCTGTTCGTCCAGGACTTGTATGGCGGATCGCAGCCCGAGCACCGCGTCCGCGTGCGCGTCGTGACCGAGCTGGCCTGGCACAATCTGTTCATCCGCACGATGCTCGTTCGTCCCGAAGAGCATGAGCTGCGCAAGTTCGCCGCCGAATACACCATCATCGACCTGCCCAGCTTCCGCGCCGACCCCGCGCGTCACGGCTGCCGCTCGTCGACGGTGATCGCGGTCAACATGACCGAGAAGCTGATCCTGATCGGCGGCACGCGCTATGCGGGCGAGATGAAGAAGTCGGTGTTCGGCCTGCTCAACTATCTGCTGCCGACCACCGGCGTGATGCCGATGCACTGTTCGGCGAATATGGGCGCGGACGGCTCGACGGCCGTGTTCTTCGGCCTGTCGGGCACCGGCAAGACGACCCTGTCGGCCGATGCCAGCCGGACGCTGATCGGCGATGACGAGCATGGCTGGTCGGACACGGCGGTCTTCAATTTCGAGGGCGGCTGCTACGCCAAGATGATCCGCTTGTCGCCCGAGGCCGAGCCGGAGATTTTCGCGACCACCAAGCGCTTCGGCACGGTGCTCGAGAATGTCGTCATGGACCCGGTCACGCGCCAGCTCGACCTGAACGACAACAGCCTGGCCGAGAATAGCCGGGGTGCCTATCCGATCGACTTCATCCCCAATGCGTCGAAGGACAATATGGGGGGCGTACCGCGCAACATCGTCATGCTGACGGCGGACGCCTATGGTATCCTGCCGCCGATCGCTAAGCTGACGCCCGAACAGGCCATGTATCACTTCCTGTCCGGCTATACCGCCCGCGTGGCGGGCACCGAAATTGGCGTGACCGAGCCGGACGCGACCTTCTCGACCTGTTTCGGCGCGCCGTTCATGCCGCGCCATCCTTCGGTCTATGGCAACCTGCTGAAGGAGCGGATCGCCAAGGGCGGGGTCGATTGCTGGCTGGTCAACACCGGCTGGACCGGCGGCAAATATGGCGTCGGCAACCGTATGCCGATCAAGGCGACCCGCGCGCTGCTCAACGCCGCGCTCGACGGCAGCTTGAACCAGGTCGAGTTCCGGACCGACCCGAATTTCGGCTTCCAGGTTCCGGTGTCGGTGCCCGGCGTCGATGCGGCGATCCTGAACCCTCGCGACACCTGGGCAGACAAGGCCGCCTATGACGCGACGGCGGCCAAGCTGGTCGATCTGTTCAACGAGAACTTCAAGCAGTTCGCCGACCATGTCGACGAAGGCGTTCGCGCGGCGGCGCCGAAGGGAACGGTTGCGGCCTGACGGATCGGGGGAGGCGTTCTATAAGAATGCCTCCCGTTCATTTGAAACTGGTATGCCAGTCATCGCGAGATAATCGCCAACCCGGCAACCGCCCCCACTTCCCTCTCCCCTGGATAGGGGAGAGGGGTAGCGGAGCTTGCCAGCCTGCTGGCTAGCGCAGCTTGGGTGAGGGGTTGAGCGAGCCTTTGGCTCGCGTGCTCGCAGAGCGAGCGCAACACCCCTCACCCAGCTTCGACTAGGCCTTTGCTTTCGCAAAGACCAAGTCTTCGCAACCCTCTCCCCTCTATGAGGGGCGAGGGGAAAAGACGGGCATATTCGAATGTCATTCAGGCAAGACGAGAAACCTTACTCCGTCTCCACCTCGGCCAGATCCGCCACCGGCAGCAGCTTGCTCAGTGGACGCACCGCCTGTTCGCCGATCGGTGGCGAGTCGATGCTCTTGCCGCCGGTGTCGATATTCAGCGCTTCGAAGCGTCGCGCACTGGTCAGCACCTGGCTCTCCAGGCTGCCGACAAAGGCGTTATAGGCGGTCATCGCGGTATCAAGGTTCTTGCCCAACTTCGACACATGGCCGCCCATCACGGCAAGGCGGGCATAAAGTTCTTTGCCCAGCGCTCCGATCTGCCGCGCTTCCTGCGCCAGCTTCTCCTGCCGCCAGACCGCCGCGACCGTCCGCGCGATCGCGATCAGATTGGTCGGGGTAGCCAGCAACACGCGCTTGTCGAACGCGAAATCCCACAGAGTCGGATCATTCTCGAGCGCCGCCGACAGGAAATGCTCGCCGGGGACGAACATGATGACATAGTCGGGCGCGTCCTCGAACTGGTTCCAATAGCTCTTGTTGCCCAGACCGTTGACGTGCGCGCGCATCGCGGCGGCATGGCGCGCCAGCCCCAACTGCCGCTCGGGCTCATCGACCGCGCCAAAGGCATCCTGATAGTCGTTGAGCGACACCTTGGCGTCGATCACCAGTGCCTTGCCGCCCGGCACACGTACGATCGCATCGGGGCGCAGGCGACCGCCCTCGCCGTCATCGACGCTGACCTCGGTCTGGAAATCGGCATGTTCGGACAGGCCGCAGCTCTCCAGCACGTTGCGAAGCTGCTGCTCGCCCCAGCGTCCGCGCGCCTTGGGAGCGTTGCGCAGCGCATTGACCAGCTTGGCCGCCTCGCCCGAGACGCGCTCCTGGCCGATCCGCATCGCCTCGATCTGACCCTTCAGTTCGCCGAATGCGTCGCGGCGCTCGTCCTCGACCTTGCGCACGCCTTCCTCATAGCGCTGGAGCCGCTGGTGAACGGGATCGAGCAGCGCCTTGAGCGTCTGGCCGGAGGCCTCCTCCGACTGGCGGAAGCGCGCCTCTGCGCGTTCCAGAAACTGGCGCTGGGCAACTTCCAATGCCCGAGCAGCGGCCTCGCCGAACTGGGCGTTGATCTGTTCGCGTGCCTGCCCCAGCGCCTCCAGCGTCTGGGCATAGGCCGTTTCGCGCTCCTGCGCGCGAGCCCGCAACTCGGCCAGCTCGCGATGCGCGGCGTTGCGCTCGGCCTCGACGGCATCACGCGCCGCCCGGATGACATCGAGATCGGCGGCGCGGCCGCGCAGTTCGGCCAGCGCCTGAAGCGCCTCGCTCCGGTCGCGCTCGGCGGCGTCGCGGGCGGCACGCAGCGGCTCTACTTCCCCCGCACGGGTCTTGGCGGTCGCCAGTTCGGCGGCCAGGCCATCGGCCTTTCGCCGCGCGGCCATCCAGCCGACCACGCCCCCCAGCAACAGGGCGAGCAGGGCAACGGCGATCAATTCGGGCATTTCGACAACCTGTCAGACTGAGGGACAGGTCGGAACATAGAACGAACGAAGCCGGTCGAACAAGGTCATTCGACCGGCCGAGCCGGGAAAGGTCAGCCCTTGCGCATCTTGTTCAGCTTGCGCATCAGCATGTCGCGCTTCAACCGGCTGACATGATCGATGAACAGCACGCCGTTCAGATGATCGATCTCATGCTGCATGCAGGTCGCGAGCAGTCCGTCGAGTTCCGCCTCATGCGCCTCGCCCTTTTCGTCCAGCCACTTCACACGGCAGGATGCAGGCCGCTTCACCTCGGCATATTGCTCGGGGATCGACAGGCAGCCCTCATTATAGGTGGACAGCTCGTCGCTGACCGACAGGACTTCCGGGTTGATATAGGCCTTGGGATTCTTGACCGGCTTGCCTTCCTCATCCTCTTCCTCCTGCAGGTCGATGACGAGAATGCGCTGGTCGACGCCGACCTGGATCGCGGCGAGGCCGATGCCGTGCGCGTCGTACATCGTCTCGATCATGTCGGACACGAGCTGGCGGACGGTGTCGTCCACCGTCTCGACAGGCTTGGAGACGAGACGCAGGCGGGGGTCGGGAATTTCGACGATCGGAAGAATGGCCATGACGATTTCGCTACGGTCAGCGACCCGAACCGTCAAGCCAGCGGATCAGACCACCGGCCGACGTGCGCGCAGCGCCTGGGCCAGCGTGCCTTCATCCAGATAGTCCAGTTCGCCACCCACCGGCAGGCCATGGGCAAGCTGGGTCACGCGGACCGGAAAGCGCTCGATCCGCTCGGCGATGTAATGGGCGGTGGTCTGTCCCTCCAGCGTGGCGTTCATGGCGAGGACGACTTCGTCGATGCCGCCGCCCTCGATCCGGCGAATCAGCGCGTCGATCGTCAGGTCCTCGGGCCGCACGCCCTCCAGCGCCGAGAGCCGTCCGCCCAGCACATGGAAGCGCCCCGGAAACAGCCGCGACCGCTCCAGCGCCCAAAGGTCGGCGACTTCCTCCACCACGCACAACGCGCCCGCATCGCGCCTGGGGTCGGCACAGATCGCGCAGGGATTGGCGGTGTCGATATTGCCACAGGTCGAGCAGGTCTCCAGCCGCTCCTCGACCGCCCCCAGCGCGGTCAGCAGCGGCACCAACGCCGCCTCCCGCTTTTTCAGCAGGTGCAGGACCGCGCGGCGAGCCGATCGGGGGCCAAGGCCAGGAATACGCGCCAGCGCCTGGGTCAGCGCCTCGATCTCGGGGGATGCCATGTGTGAACAGATAGGGGGTTGCGCGCCGTCCCGCCAGCGCAGAGAGGCGTTGCCATGCGGATCATCTTCATGGGTACGCCGGGCTTTGCCGTCCCGGTTCTGCAAGCGCTGGTCGAGGCCGGGCATCAGGTCGTCGCCAGCTATAGCCAGCCGCCACGTCCCGGCGGGCGGCGCGGGCGACAGCTGGCCCCCTCGCCGGTGCAGCAGACGGCGGAAGGTCTGGGCATAAATGTGATGACCCCGGTATCTCTGCGCTCGGCGGACGAGCAGGCACGCTTTGCCGCGCTGGAGGCCGATGTCGCGGTGGTCGCCGCCTATGGGCTGATCCTGCCGCAGGCGATCCTCGACACGCCGCGCTTGGGCTGTCTGAACGTCCATGGCTCGCTGCTCCCGCGCTGGCGCGGCGCGGCCCCCATCCAGCGGGCGATCCTGGCGGGCGATGTCGTGACGGGCGTAGGCATCATGCAGATGGAGGCGGGTCTCGATACCGGACCGGTCCGGCTGGAAGGATCGACGCCGATCGGACGCAAGACGACGGGCGACTTGACCGACGAACTGGCGACGATGGGGGCCGAGCTGATGGTCAAGGTCCTGGCCGGCCCCGAACGCTACCCGGCGCGGCCCCAGCCTGCCGAGGGTGTCACCTATGCCGCCAAGATCGACAAGGCCGAGACGCGGCTGGATTTCGCCAGGAGCGCGGTCGAGCTGGAGCGGCAGGTCCGCGCCTTTCATCCCGCCCCCGGTGCGTGGTTCGAATATCAGGGTGAGCGGATCAAGCTGCTGTCGACCCAGCCGGTCGACGGCCATGGTGCCCCCGGCGAGGTGCTGGACGACCGGCTGACCATCGCCTGCGGGGAAGGCGCGCTCCGGCCGGTCAGTGTTCAGCGGGCCGGACGTGGCGTATCGAGCACCGACGATCTGCTGCGCGGCTTTGCCATCCCGGCGGGGACGCGGCTTTGACGCGATTTGCGCTGACGGTCGAGTTTGACGGGCGGCCCTTCATGGGCTGGCAGCGCCAGTCGCATGGCCCCAGCGTTCAACAGGCGCTGGAGGACGCCGTCCATGCCGTCACCGGCGAACGCACCGCCGTTCACGCCGCCGGACGGACCGATGCGGGCGTGCACGGCATGGCGATGCGCGCGCATGTGGACATCGCCAAGGACATCGCCCCCTTCCGCCTGATGGAGGCGATCAACGCGCGGATCAGGCCGAACCCCGTCGCGGTGCTGAATTGCGTGACGGTACCGGACGACTGGCATGCGCGCTTTTCGTGCATCCGGCGATCCTATGAATATCGCATCGTCAATCGCCGCGCGCCGCTGACCCATGAAGCCGGATTGGCATGGCAGGTGCCCCAGCCGCTCGACGAAGCCGCCATGGCGGACGCCGCCGCGCGGCTGGTCGGGCGGCATGACTTCACGACCTTCCGCTCGGTTCATTGCCAGGCGGACAGCCCGGTGCGGACGCTCGACCTATTGTCGGTCGAGCGGGTCGATACACGGCTGTACATCCGCGCCGCCGCGCGGTCCTTCCTGCATCACCAGGTGCGGTCGATGGTCGGGTGCCTCGCACTGGTCGGCATGGGCCGCTGGTCACCCGACGATGTCGAAGCGGCGCTGAACGCCCGCGACCGCGCGCAGTTGGGGCTGAACGCGCCGTCAGACGGGCTTTTCTTCGTCGCGGCGGATTATCCGGACGAAGGCTGACGCGAGAAGCGCGCAGCCAGTTCGACATGGGTCGACCAGCGGAACTGGCCCACCGGCTGCACCCAGTCGAGCTGCCACCCCTGATCGACCATCGCCTTGGCATCGCGCGCGAAGCTGGACGGATTGCACGAGACATAGGCGACCGCGCGCACCTCGGCGCTGGCCAGCGCATCCGCCTGGTCCCGCGCGCCTGCACGCGGCGGATCGAGCACGATGGCGTCGAACCGGTCCAGCTCCGCCTTGGTCAGCGGGCGACGGTACAGGTCCCGATGTTCGGCAAAGACCATCTTTCCTGCGCCATTCGCCGCGCCCTTCAGCGACAGGATGGCATCGCGCGCGCCCTCGGCGGCATAGACCTTGCCCGGCAGCGCCAGCGCGAAAGTGCCGAGGCCAGCGAACAGGTCTGCGGTGGTGCGGGGATTGCCCACCGCCTCGCGCATGGCGGCGACCAAAGCCGCCTCGCCATCGGCGGTGGCCTGTAGAAAGGCGCCGGGCGGCAGGGGAACCCCGACACCGCCCAAGGTGATCGTCACGGGCTCGGGCTCCCAGCGGGTTTCCGCGCCCAGCCCGTCATCGACCGAGAAACGCGCAACGCCGTGCCGCTGGCAGAAGGCGATGATCGTCTCGGCCGCTTCCAGCCCGTCGGGCGAGAAGCTGGTGACGAGGATGTCCGCCCCCTGATCGGCCAGCGCCAGATGGACGTCGCCGCGCCGCTTGAACCCCAGCCGCTGGAGCAACGCGCGAAGCGGGGCGACCAGCGCGAACAGCGTGGGGTGAAGGATATGGCATTCGGCCATGTCGACGATGGCGTGGCTCTTTTCCTCCGAAAAGCCGATCAGCACGCGCCCGCCCTTCGCCTCGGCATGGAGCGTTGCGCGACGGCGGCTGTGCGAGGGCGAGCAATGCGTGGGGCGCAGCGGCGCGGTCAGGCCCTGCGCGTCAAGCGCGGAGGCGATGCGGTCGGTGACGAACCCGGCATAGCTTTCGTCGTCCAGATGCTGGAGCTGGCACCCGCCGCAGCGCGGGAAATGGCCGCAGGGCGGGGTCTGGTGATGCGGGCCGGGCATGACGGTGCCGTCGGCCGACAGGGTGTCGCCGGGTGCGGCAAAGGCGGCGTGGCGGCCGGTCGCGGTCACGCCGTCGCCCCGGGCGGCGACGCGGATGATGGTATCGCTCATGCGATCAGCCTCTGACGGCGGAAAGCGCGTCTGCCAAGTCGTCCGCGATGAAAGCCTTGCCCAAGCGTCTTGCGGCCTGGGCATGAAGCCATACCCCCGCCTCCGCCGCTGCCAGCGGTTCGAGCCCCGCCGCCAGCATTGCACCGATCGCTCCGGCCAGCACGTCGCCGGTCCCTGCGGTGGACAGCCAGGGGCTGGCCTCCGGGCAGAGGATTGCCTGGCCATCGGGGGCGGCGATGACGGTATCGGCGCCCTTGTGCACGATGACCGCTCCACTTTGCCGGGCGGCGCGGCGCGTGGCGCTAAGCTTGTCGTCGGTGACTTCGCCGAACAGATGGGTGAACTCGCCGCCGTGCGGGGTGAGGATTTTGGAGGCTTTGTGCTTGGCCAGCGTCCCAAGCTCGACCAGTCGGAGGGCGTCGCCATCAATGATCAGCGGCCGTCCGCTGGAAAGCGCCGCCTCAAGCCGTGCGGAGGCGTCGGCGTCCCGTCCTAGGCCGGGGCCGATCACGACCGCACCGATCCGATCCTCGACCAACGCGTCCGCCGCATAGGCCCGGCGTACAATCGCGTGCGGCGCGGCCGAGCCGGATACCCCAGCCGATGCAAGGTGAAGCACATAACCCGCCCCCGCCCGCAAAGCTGCGAACGCCGCCAGTTCCGAAGCGCCCGACATGCTGCCCGCGACCACGGCTACCATCCCACGGTTATATTTGTGAGAGTCTGCATCCGGCTCGGGCAGGTTCGGCCGTGTCAGGGTACGGGCGTGCGATCGGGTAGCAACGCCGATATCCAGCAAGCGCACCTGACCCATGAGGCTGGCGACGGGTTGCAGGAGATGCGACGGCTTCACCGCCCCCAGCGCAAGCGTGACGTCGAAGTGCGGCACCTTGCCCAGTGCCTTGCCGTTATCCGTCGCCACGCCGGTCGGGAGGTCGACTGCAATGCGCAGCCATGCCGCCTCGGCAAGTCGGGCCAGCGCATTCTGAACTTCGTCGGATGGCGGCCGCGACAGACCTGTTCCGAAGATCGCATCGACAAGGACAGGTGCAGGCTCCGCCCCATCCAGCGGTTCGGCCCCGCCGCCCCAAAGTGCGTCCGCCCGGCAGGCTCCGCTACTGCGCGGGGCTTCGCTGGCAGCCACCCGTACCGCCAAACCCTGCCGCTTGAGCGCCGCAGCCGCGATATAACCATCGCCGCCATTATTGCCCGGGCCGCATAGCACCAGTATCTCGCGCCCGGCGGCCAACCGGGCCACCGCCTGCGCAATGGCAGAACCGGCGTGATCCATCAGGGTTGCCTCGGTCACCTCCCCGACCATTGCCGCCTGTTCGGCCGCACGCATCTCGGCCCCGGTCAGGACGGGCAGGCCATCGATCGGGATCACCGTGTCCCCACCGTGGCAGGCAGGCGATAGCGGTCGCCACCGACTGCGATCTCGATCGTCCGGTCCCCGGCGACCGTTACCGATGCGGGCTGGGCCCCGTCAGCAGCCTCTACGCCGCGCCCGTCACGCGTCACCTGAAGCCGCCGAAAGCCACCGTCGGGATGCCGCACGGTCAGCACGACCGCATCCCCTGCGCCCGATTGCTCCACCGTGCAGTCACTGGCGAAGGCTTGTGCCCCCGCCAGTGCGCATTCGATGGCCAGACCGGGTTTCTGTTCGGCGGCGGGGCCGTTCTGTGCCGCCGCCTGCCGCTCATCCTGTCCGCCCGAGCAGCCGGCCAGTGCCAAGGCGCCGACCAGCCACCGCGGATCAGATATCCGCATAGACATGGCGCTCGGACTTGGCGCCGGGGTGCGTGACCGCGCCCTGATGCGCGGGGCCGACATTCTGGGCATAGCGCCACAACACACCGGCCTGATAATCGTTCACGCGCGGGGTCCAGCGCGCCCGGCGCTCGTCCAGCACGGCGGGCTCGACCAGCAGGTCGATCGTGCCCGCCTCGGCATCGATGCGGATGGAGTCGCCATTCTCGACCAACGCGATCGGGCCGCCATCGGCCGCTTCGGGACCGACATGGCCGATGCAGAAGCCACGCGTGCCGCCCGAGAAACGGCCATCGGTGATCAGTGCGACCTTCTCGCCCAGCCCCTGGCCATAAAGCGCGGCGGTGGTCGACAGCATCTCGCGCATGCCCGGACCACCCTTCGGCCCTTCATAACGAATGACGACGACGGTGCCCTCGGTGATGGCGCGCGCCTCGACGGCGGCGAAGGCCTCTTCCTCGCAGTCGAAGACCTTGGCGATGCCCTCGAACTGAAGGCGCTTCATGCCCGCCACCTTCACGATCGCCCCCTCGGGCGCCAGCGAGCCGCGCAGGCCGACCACGCCGCCCGTCGGGCTGAGCGGCGTCTTCACGTCGTAGATGACCTTCTGGTCGGGGTTCCAGGTGACCTCGTCGATATTCTCGGCCAGCGTCTTGCCGGTCACGGTGATGCAGTCGCCGTGCAGAAACCCGCCCGCCAGCAGCGTCTTCATGAGCATATAGACGCCGCCCGCCTCATACATGTCCTTGGCGACATAGCGGCCACCGGGCTTCAGATCGGCGATATAGGGCGTGGTCTTGAAGATCTCGGCGACGTCGAACAGATCGAAGTCGATCCCCGCTTCGTTCGCCATCGCGGGCAGATGGAGCCCGGCATTGGTCGACCCGCCGGTTGCCGCCACGACGCGCGCGGCATTCTCGAACGCCTCGCGGGTACAGATGTCGCGCGGACGGATGTTGCGCCCGATCAGCTCCATCACCTGCTCGCCCGCCGCCTCGGCGATGCCGTGACGGTCGAGGAAGGGTGCGGGCATCATGTTGCTGTTCGGCAGCGACAGGCCGATCGCCTCGCCGACGCAGGCCATGGTGTTGGCGGTGAACTGGCCCCCGCACGCGCCGTGACCGGGACAGGCCACCTTTTCAAGCGCGATCAGGTCGTGGAGCGGGCAATTGCCCGCCGCATGCTGGCCGACCGCCTCGAACACGTCGACCACGGTCACGTCGCGGTCGTGATGACGGCCGGGCAGGATCGAGCCGCCATAGACGAAGATCGACGGCACGTTCAGGCGCAGCATCGACATCATCATACCGGGCAGCGACTTGTCGCACCCCGCAAAGCCGACCAGCGCGTCATAGCAGTGGCCGCGAACCGACAGTTCGACCGAATCGGCGATGACCTCGCGGCTGACCAGCGAGGACTTCATGCCCTGATGGCCCATCGCGATGCCGTCGGTCACGGTGATGGTGTTGAACCGGCGCGGCATGCCGCCACCGCGAATGACCCCGGCCTGCGCGGCATCGGCCTGCGCGTCGAGCGTGGTGTTGCAAGGGGCCGAGTTATTGCCCGCACTCGCCAGCGCGACGAAGGGCTTGGCGATATCTTCTTCCTGGATACCCATCGCATAATAATAGCTGCGATGGGGTGCGCGCTCCGGGCCGACGGAAACGTGGCGGGACGGCAGGCGAGACTTGTCGAATTGGCGTGTCATGGCGCAGGCCTATGTCGCCAGACAGCCCCCAGACGCAAGCAAATTTCGCAATGGCCCGCAATCCCGGGCCTTTGCAGGCGTCAGCGGGTCAGAGCGAACCCAATGCTTTCGCCACGCCGTCCATCGTGAAAGGCTTTTGCAGACGGGGACGATCACGGAACCGCTCGTCCACCGCATCGTCGGCGCCGCCGGTGGCGAAGACGAACGGCACGCCACGCTCGGCCAACGCTTCGGCGACGGGGGTGCTCTTCTGGCCGCCCCGCAGGTTGACGTCGAGAATGGCGGCATCGATACCGCCCTCGGCCACCCGCGCGAGCGCATCGTCGACGCTGTCCACGGTGCCCGCGACCTGTTTGTCGAGGACGTCCAGGAAATCCTCGAGCATCATGGCGATCAGGGGTTCGTCCTCGACGATGAGGATCTGCACGGGCTCTGTCATCAGCATCGCCATAACATGCTTTGCGCCCCGCGCCAGCCGCTAGTTGCGATCCGGCCCCTGCCCGCCATCTTGCGTCAGCGCCGCCTGCGTCGCCTCGGCCAGTTGCTGGACCGAAAAAGGCTTGGGGAGAAAACCGACATTGGGCAGCGTGATCGACTTGCGCAGCTGTTCCTCGGCATAGCCCGACATGAACAGCACGGCGAGGTCGGGATAGCGTTTGCGGACCAGACCGACCATCGTCGGCCCATCCATGGTCGGCATCACCACGTCGGAAATCAGCAGGTCGGGCTTGCCATGCTTGTCGAGCATCTCCAGCGCCGCCTCGCCATTCTCGGCCGAGATGACGGTATAGCCCTGTCGCGACAGCGCGCGTTCGGCGACGGCGCGGACCATATCCTCGTCCTCGACCAGCAGGATCGTGCCCGAGCCCCAGGGGGTCGTGACCTTGGCCGGTGGCTTTGCCGGACTTGCCTTGGTGGGCGAGACGGCCGGGGCGGCATGGACCGGCAGGTAGATGGAGAATTTCGCCCCGCCGGCCGGCGGCGAATCGGCGAAGATATAGCCGCCCGATTGCTTGATGATGCCGTAGACGGTCGACAGGCCCAGGCCGGTCCCCTTGCCCAGCTCCTTGGTGGTGAAGAAGGGCTCGAAGATCTTGCCGAGGATTTCGGGCGGAATGCCGGTCCCGTTGTCGCTCATGATGAGGGCGGTGTAATCGGCGGCGGGCAGGATATCGTTGTTGAGCGCACGCGCATCGGCCATCGACACGGCGCGCGTCTGAATGGTCAGGATGCCGCCGCCCGCCGGTTCATTCTCCAGGATCGCGTCGCGGGCGTTGACCGCGAGGTTGACGACCACCTGCTCCAGCTGCCCCGGATCGGCGCGGACCGGGCCCAGATTGCGGCCATGGCTGACATCCAGCCGCACCCGCTCGCCGAGCAGCCGCTTCAGCAGGTTCGACACCTCGGAGACGACGTCGGGCAGTTGCAGGATCTGCGGCCGCAACGTCTGCTGGCGCGAGAAGGCGAGCAACTGGCGGGTCAGGCTGGCGGCGCGATTGGAGTTGGTGCGGATCTGCTGGATATCGTCATAGTCGCTGTCGCCGGGCGAATGACGCATCAGCATCAGGTCGCAATGCCCGATGATCGCGGTGAGGATATTGTTGAAATCATGTGCGACGCCGCCCGCCAGCTGGCCGACCGCCTGCATCTTGGTCGCCTGTGCGACTTCGCGCTTCAGGCGGCTTTCCTCCGAATTGTCTTTAAGGCTCAGCAGTACCGCCGCTTCGCCCAGTCCGCGCGCCCCCGCGATGGTCAGCGCGACCGGCTCTTCGGGATGATCCTTCAGCCGGACGGCCATATCGGCCGAATGCGTCGCCCCGCTGGCGAAGCGCCGGATCGCATCCGCCACGGCCGCCTTGTCCTCTCGCACCACCAGATCGCCCGGATAGAGCGGCGGCGCGGTGCCGTTGACCCCGGCGGCGCGCATGAAGGCGGAGTTCATCTGGATGAAGCGCCCGTCGCGGTCAACCAGCGCGATCCCAAAGGGCATCAGCGAGACGAGGCCACGGACATGGCTGCCCGCGCTCGTACCTGCCGGGGCGACCAGTTGCTCATCCTCGTCGAGCAGCGCGACCAACATCGGCGCGGCCTCCCCTTCGACAAAGGGAATTTGCAGGATGCGCAGCGGCTTGCCTTCGCCCTTCGCCAGTTCGGCGGCGAAGCGGACCTGGCCGCCCGGATCATGCGCCAGGAAGGTCGCGAAGTCGCGGCCGACGATCGAGATCATCTCGCCGCCCATCGCCCGCGCGCACAGCACGCGGTTGGCGGCCCGCACCCGGCCATCGGGCGCGATCAATGCCGCCATGATGCCCGCCGTGCCCAGTCGGTCGCCATGGATGCCGCCGATCAGCCGCTCGACCGTCTCGGCCAGGTCCTGTTCCTCGGCGATGGCGAAGCGCCAGACCAGCAAATCGGCCTCGTCACCGGCGCGCGTGACCAGCACCGACAATTCGGTGCCCATCACCGCGATCCGGTCCGCCCGGCCCAGCCCGTCGCGCCAGGCGGTCCGCCCGGCCTCCGCCAGCGTTTCCACCGAAGCCGCGTCGAGCGGGACGCCCGGCGGGGTCGGCATCGTCGGGAAGAGCGAGGCATAGGCGTCATTGGCGCAGACCAGCCGCCCCGCCCGGTCGGTGACGGCAATCGCGTCCAGGCTGGCATCCGCCACGACGCGGGCAAAATCCCAGTCGACGCTGCGTCGGCTATGCTCGACCTTCGGCGTCAGGATGCGCCAGACCAGGATGACGCCAAAGGCCAGCAGCGCGGCCGCCAGAAACCCCGCCGCGACGACCCAGCTGCGGATCGCCACGAACAACAGGGCAGCCGCGCCCGCTCCGCTCGCGACCGATACGACGGCCGCAACGCGGGTGGGGTGAAATCTCTCGAGGGACGCGATCGCCATCGGTAATCCATCATCCGGCAACCCGGCATGGTCAAGCCCGATCCCTCGGACGGACGGTCCATGCCGGGAAGCGGATGCCGTTTACCAGATCCGGACGCGCTGTTCCGGCGTCAGATACAGCTTCTCGTCCGGCTTGGGGCTGTAGGCCGCATACCAGGGATCGAGATTGCGCACGACCCAGGCGCGCTGCTGCGACGGCGAGTGCGGATCGGTCAGCAAGCGGTTGCGAAGGTTCGCCTCGCGGTAATTGCGCCGCCAGACCTGCGCCCAGCCCAGATAGAAGCGCTGATCGCCGGTAAAGCCGTCGATCACCGGCGCCGCCTTCCCCTTCAGCGAGGCGTGATAGGCATCATAGGCAACCGACAGGCCAGCCAGATCGGCGACATTTTCGCCCAGCGTCAGTGCCCCCTTCACATGCAGGCCGGGCAAAGGCTCATAGGCGTCATATTGCTTCACCAGAGCGCCGGTACGTTCCTTGAACGCCGCGACGTCCTTGGCCGTCCACCAGTCGGTCAGCTGACCGTGCGCGTCGAATTTCGATCCCTGGTCGTCGAAATGGTGGCTCAGCTCATGGCCGATCACCGCGCCGATACCGCCATAATTGACTGCCGGGTCGGCCTTCGGATCGAAGAAGGGCGGTTGCAGGATCGCGGCGGGGAAGACGATCTCGACCATGCCGAAATTGGCATAGGCGTTCACCGTCATCGGCGTCATGCCCCATTCCCAACGCTGGATCGGCTTGCCGAGATGGCCGATATTGTCCTCATGCCGCCACTGGGCCGCGCGCAGGGCGTTGCCGAAGGCGTCGCCGCTGACGATCTTCAGGCCCGAATAGTCCTTCCAGCGATCGGGATAGCCGATCTTGGGGGTGAAGGCGGCCAGCTTGGCATGGGCCTTCGCCTTGGTTTCCGGGGCCATCCAGTCGAGCTGGTCGATCCGCTTGCCCATCGCGGCCAGGACGTTCTTGACCAGCGCATCGGCGGCCAGCTTGGTCGCTGGCGGGAAGTAGCGCGCGACATAGACCTTGCTCACCTCGTCGCCGAGCGCGCTGCTGGTGAAGTCGACCGCCCGCTTCCAGCGTTCCTGCTGCTGCGGGGTGCCCGACAGGACGGTGCCGTAAAAGGCGAACTGCTCGCGGTCGAACTGGGCGGGCAGGACATCGGCGAACTCGTCGAGCGAGCGGAGCAGCAGCTGGTCCTTCAACACCGCGATCGGCGTCGACTGGATCAGCGCGGCGATACCCGTCACCGCCGTCGGCTGCGCTACGACCAGCGTATCGACCGGCGTGCCCACGCCCTTCAGATAGGTCGCGAAGTCGAAGCCTGGCGCGCTTTTCGCAAGATCGGCCACGGTCATCTTGTTGTAGGTCTTGGTCCGGTCGCGGCTGTCGATCCGGGTCCAGTGGACCTTGGCGATCTCCGTCTCGAAGGCGACGACCGCCTGGGCTCGTGCCTCGGCATCGGGTTCGCCCGCCATGGTCAGCATCTTGGACAAATGCGCCTGATAGGCCGCGCGCTGGGCGGCGATCTTCGGATCGTTGCTGAGGTAATAATCGCGGTCCGGCATTCCCAGACCGGCCTGGCGCAGGCCGACGGTGTAGAGATTGGGCTGGCGCGCATCCTGCCCGACGCCCGAGCCGAAGGGGATGCCGACGCCGTTGCGATCCGCCTCGGCCAGCAGGGTGGCATAGCCCGACTTGTCAGTCAGCCCCTTGATCCGGTTCAGCCAGGGCTGGATCGGTGCCAGTCCCTTCGCCTCGATCGCGGCGGTGTCGAGATAGGTGGCATAGGCGGTGCCGATCTGGTTCCGCTGGCCCTTGGCCTGTTCGAGGATGGTGTGGGTCCGCTCCCGCGACAGGTCGGCGAGTTTGTCGAACGCGCCATAGCTGGACTTGTCGGCGGGGATGGCCGTGGTCTTCGCCCATTCGCCATTGGCAAAGGCATAGAAGTCGTCACCGGGGCGGACGGACTTGTCCATGCCCTTTTCGTCGAAGCCGAACCGCCCATAGGTCGGGCCGTTGGCAGCGGCGGGACGGTCTTGCGCGTTCAGCGCCACGGTCCCCGTGATCGCAGTCGCGCCAAGCAGCGCGGCGATGGCCAAGCTCTTCATCAGTCTCTCCAAAACGCAAAAAAGGCCCTCCGGTCAGTGCCGGAGGGCCTGTCATTCGGTCGATTACCAGATGCGGACGCGCTGCTCGGGCGTCAGCGCCATCTTGTCGGTCGGCTTGACGCCGAACGCCGCATACCAGGGGTCGAGATTGCGCACGGTCAGCACGCGCTCATGTCCCGGCGAGTGCGGATCGGACAGCAGCGCCTGGCGCAGTGCCGGTTCGCGCCACTTGGTCCGCCACACCTGAGCCCAGCCATAATAGAAACGCTGGTCGCCGGTCGTGCCGTCGATCACCGGCGCGGCCTTGCCGCCCAGCGACTTGTGATAGGCGTCGAGAGCGACGGTCAGGCCCGCCAGATCGGCGATATTCTCTCCCAGCGTCAGGCCGCCCTGGATATGCTGGCCGGGTAGCGGCTCATAGGCATCATATTGCTTCACCAGCGCGTCGGTGAAGGTCTTGAACCGCGCCACGTCCTGCGCCGTCCACCAGTCGGTCAGCTTGCCGGTCGCGTCGTACTTGCGGCCCTGATCGTCGAAGTGGTGGCTGATCTCATGCCCGATCACCGCGCCGATGCCGCCATAGTTCACCGCCGGATCGGCCTTCGGATCGAAGAAGGGCGGCTGGAGGATCGCCGCCGGGAACACGATCTCGTTCATCGGCGGGTTGGCATAGGCGTTGATCGTCATCGGCGTCATGAACCATTCGCCGCGATCGATCGGCTGGCCCAGCTTGTTCAGGTCCCGCTGGAACTCGAAGGCATTGGCGCGCGCGACATTGCCGACCAGATCGCCGCGCTGGATCTGCAGCGCGGAATAATCCTTCCACTTGTCGGGATAGCCGATCTTGGGCGTGAAGGCGGCGAGCTTGGCCAGCGCCTTCTGCTTGGTTTCGGGCGCCATCCATTCCAGATTGCGCAGCCGGTCGCCCATCGCCGAGATCAGGTTCTTGACCAGCGCATCGGCGGCGGCCTTCGACTCCGGCGGGAAATATTTGGCGACATACTGCTTGCCGACTTCCTCGCCCAGGCCGTTGGAGACGAGGCCGACGCCGCGCTTCCACCGCGCCTGCTGCTCGGGCGTGCCCGACAGGGTGGTGCCGTAAAAGGCGAAGTTGGTCTTGTCGAAATCGCTCGACAGATAACCCGCATAGCTGCGCAGGACCTTCAGCATCGCATAGTCCTGCAGGACGTTCAGCGGCGCTTCGCTGTACAGCTTGGCCTCGCCGGTGATCGCGCTGGGCTGCGCGACCAGATAGGCGGGACGGCCCGAGACGCCCAGCGTCTGCATATATTGCGCCCAGGGGAAGCCCGGTGCCTTGGTGGCGAAATCCGCCGCCATCCACTTGTTGTAGGTCTTGTCCGCGTCACGGCTCTCGATGCGGGTCCAGTGAACGCCAGCCAGCCCCTTTTCGAAGTTGAACACGGCCGCCGCGCGCGCCTCGGCATTGGGCTCGCCCGCCAGCGTCAGCATCTTGGCGAGATAGGCCTGATAGGCGGTCCGGATCGTCGCCAGCTTGGCGTCGTCCTTCAGATAATAGTCGCGGTCCGGCAGGCCCAGGCCGCTCTGGCCGAAGTTCGGAATATAGGTGTCGGGCGCCTTGTCGTCCTGGCCGATATAGACGCCGAAGGGCGCACCGACGCCCTGACGCTGGAGCTTGGCCATCTCGACGGCCAGCGCGTCGCGGCTCTTGGTCGCCTTGATGGCGCTCAGCCACGGCTTGACCGGGGTCGCACCCTTCGCATTGACGGCGGCCTCGTCCATGAAGCTGGCATAGAAGTCGCCCGCCTTGTTGCCCGGCTGCTTGGTCGCCTCGTCCAGGATGGTGCGCGTCTGCTCCAGCGAGCGGTCCTGCAGGACGTGGAACATGCCGTAGGACGAGCGATCGGCGGGGATCGTCGTGCCCTTGTACCAGGTGCCGTTCGAGTAATCGAAAAAGTCGTCGCCCGGCTTCACCGCCGTATCGCGGCCCGCCATGTCGAAACCGAAATCGCCGATCTCGGGACCGTTCTTGGCATTGGGCTTCACCGGGCCCACGGCGGCCTTGTCGACAGGGTTCGCAGTCTGGGCCATGACGGGGGAAATGGCGGTCGTAAGAAGAGCGGCGATCAGCAGAGAGCGCATCTGAATTCCCGAAAAGGAGATGGATGCCGCTGTTGTAGCGAGCCGATACGCCCAGTCAAACCGTTAGAAAGTCACGTCAAACCGCGATACCGCTATCAGATTGCCACGCTTTTCCGTCGGTTGCGCCATTTGCGCGCGATCCACACGCGCCATCCAAGTGCCGAGGCGGCATAGCCGATCACCGCGCACCCGCCGGTCAGCACGCACAGGCCCAGGCCGAAGGCAGGCCCCTGCTCCCACAGCCAGTGAAACGCGCTCAACGCCCATTGCAGCCAACCGGTGGCGGCTTCGGCCACCGGCTGGGTGTTGATCGGCGTTTCGCTGCGCAACAGGAAGGTCCCGATGCGATAGGCGATGACCCAGATGATCGGCGTGGTCAGCGGATTGGTGATGAAGGTCGTCAGCGCCGCGACCGGCACATTGGCGCGGAAGGGCAGCGCAAAGACCGCCGCGATCGCGATCTGCGCGACCGGGAACAGGAATCCGGCCACCACGCCCAGCGCGACGCCGCGCGGCACCGACCGCCGGGTGAAGCGCCACAGCTCAGGCGCCAGGACACGGTGGGCGACCGGCCGGAGCAGCCGGTTGTTCTCCATCGAATCGCGGGTCGGCATGTTGCGCCGGACCCAGGCCAGGGAACGGCCCCACAGGGTGGGCACGGCCGAGGCCATCAGCCGCGATCGCGCAGGATACGGCCCTGCTCACGCTTCCAATCGCGTTCCTTGATCGAATCGCGCTTGTCGTGCGCCTTCTTGCCCTTCGCCAATGCCAGCTCCACCTTCGCGCGGCCGCGCGAGTTGAAATAGATCATCAGTGGCACCAGGGTCATGCCCTCTCGCGCCACCGCACCGTGGAGCTTGTTTATTTCGCGCTCATGAAGGAGCAATTTACGAGGGCGCTTGGCTTCGTGATTGAAGCGGTTGCCGTGGCTGAATTCGGGCACGTTGGAATTCACCAGCCACACCTCTTCGCCGCGCACCTCCGCATAGGATTCCGCGATCGATCCCTCGCCGAAGCGAAGCGACTTCACCTCGGTCCCGGTCAGGGCGATACCGGCCTCATAGGTCGTCTCGATGGCATAATCGAAGCGGGCGCGCCGGTTCTCGGCGACGATCTTCTTCTTGTCGAACGTTTGGGGTTTCGGGCGCATGGACGGGCCGATGTAGGCGCTGAATGCCGTCATGAAAAGCCGCTGATGACGGCATCATCCCGTTTCTGGAACGGGGCGATCAGGGCTTGCGGCGGCCGCCCAGCGGGATGGTCAGCCGGATCATGGCCCGCTTGCTCGGCATGCCGCCGACATCCACCTGCTCGGCCTCCGCGGAAACCGTGCCGACGCCCGCTATTTCCGTGCGCGCTTTGGGCAGGGTCATGGGTTTGGAATAATCGGGAATGGTGCCGATCCGGTCCGCATCGGATGACCGACCGCAGACCACCACATCGTCGCCCGTATCGCCGGGCGACAACGCCGTGCCGTCGACGGCTTGCGTGGCACAGGCAGGACGGGCCCGGCCACGGCTCCCGCCTGCAAAGCGATCATCACCAGCGTCCACATCGGCCGACTCTCCCCATGCCGCCTATCGATCACACCGATGGTCGGCCGGGATTGCGGCCGAAGGAAGGCCCGCAAAAGAACGTTGGGGTCAGATCAATCCGGCATGGGCCAGCGCCGCATCGACCTGCGCGCGCGAAGCCTCGGACGGCCAGGTCATGGGCAGGCGCACGCCTTGCGGGAAGTGCGGCATGATGCGGCTGAGCGCGTATTTGACCGGGCCCGGCGAGGCGTCGGTGAACATCGCCTCGTGCAGCGGGAACAGCCGGTCGTGCAGCTCCAGCGCCCGCGCCATGTCCCCGGCCGCACAAGCCGCCTGGAAGTCGGCGCACAGGCGCGGGGCGACATTGGCCGTTACCGAGATGCAGCCCACCCCGCCCATCGCGTTGAAGGCGAGCGCCAGGTCGTCATTGCCCGAGAGCTGACAGAAATCGGCGCCCAGCGCCCCGCGATGATGCGACACGCGCGCAAGCGCCCCGCTGGCGTCCTTCACGCCGACGAAGACTTGCGGCGCCGCCTTGACGACGCGGATCAGCGTCGCGGGCTGGATGTCGGTGACGGTGCGGCCGGGTACGTTATAGAGGACGATGGGCAGCGGCGCATTCTTCGCCAGTTCGGCGAAGTGGAGCGCGATACCCTCCTGGCTCGGCCGGTTATAATAAGGCGGCACCATCAGCGCGGCGTCGGCACCCGCTTCCTGCGCGGCCTTCAGATTTTCGATCGCGACGATCGTGTCGTTCGAGCCTGCGCCCGCGATCACCGGCACCCGGCCGCGCGCCTGGTCGACGCAGACGCGCACGACATGGAAATGCTCGTCCTTCGGCATGGTCGCCGCTTCGCCCGTCGTGCCGCAGGCGACCAGTGCCGTCGAGCCCTCGGAAATCTGCCATTCGACGAAATCCCGGAATTTCGCCTCGTCGAACGCTCCGCCGACATGACCGCCCTGATCGTCGAACGGCGTCACAAGCGCCGGAATGGACCCTGAAAACATGAGAGGAAATGCGCTCCTACTGCGCCGAGTGGGACAATTTGTTCAGGACATGTACGGGTAGAGTCCCTATTCTGTCCACCATGATGGCATTGACGAAGGCGGGGGCGCTCCTCGCGACATTGGCTGGATCGATGATCACGCCGGGTGGGCAGGACCAGCTCGACCGGTATCGCACGCAAATGGCGAATATGAGCCCCAACCAGGCGACGCAGGGGATGCCCGCCCCCGCCGACGGGGCGATCGCGGCGGCGCTGGCCCAGTGGCGCGCGCTGCAACAGACCGATTCGCTGCCGTTCGACAGCTATGCCGGCTTCCTGATGGCGCATCCCGGCTGGCCTGGCGAAGCGGGCAACCGCCGCGCGGCCGAAAAGCAGGCGGCCAACTTCACCGCCGCACCGTCGAGTATCGTCGCCTATTTCCGTCGCTTCCCACCCCAGTCGGCGGCGGGCGGCGTGGCCTATGCCCGCGCCTTGCTGGCGACCGGCGCACCGGCGGACGCGGCGCAGGCCGCGCGAACGGCCTGGCGGCGCGGCGCGCTGTCGCCGAATGACGAAGCGCTGGTCATGTCGACCTTCGCCTCCGCACTGACGCCGGAGGACCAGGATGCACGGATGGATGCGCTGCTCTGGTCGGGGCAGACAAGTGCGGCGGCGCGACAGCTGAATTATACCAGCGTGGCGCGGCGTCCTATCTTCGCAGCGCGACTGGCCTTCCGCTCGAAATCGGCGGATGCCGCCAGCCTGTCTGCGTCGACGGCGGAAATCTATGCCAATGATGCGGGCTATGTCGCCGACCGCGCCAGCTGGCTGCGCGACACTGGTGACAGCCTGACCGCGCGGTCCTGGCTCGCCCGGACGCGGCAACTCGCGACGCGCCCCGGCAATGTCGAAAAATTCTACGAGGCGCTGCTGGTCAACGCACGGGCGGCAGCGGCCGACGGCCAGTTGCAAACCGCCTATGACATCGCACGGCAGGTCGACGATGCCTATCCGGCAGGCACCGACGTCTCGACCAAGCCTTATGGCGAGCGCGACGATTATACGAGCCTGGTCTGGCTGGCCGGGCAGAGCGCGATGAAGCTGGCACGCCCTGCCGATGCGATGACGCTGTTCGACCGGTACGGCCGGGGCAGCCAGTCGCCGCAGACCCGCGCCAAAGGCTTTTACTGGGCGGGACGCGCGGCCGAGGCGGCGGGTCGTTCGTCCGAGGCGGCGGGTTTCTACAGCCGGGCCGCGCAGTATCGCGATCAATTCTATGGTCAGCTCGCGCTGGAGCGGACCGGCCGCCCGCTCGTCGCGCCGCCCGCGATCGCCGCGACCAATGTCGCGCCTGCCGTGCGCGCCGCCTTCGATGCGCGCGAAACCGTGCGCGCCGCCAAGTTCCTGGGCATGATCGGCCAGTGGCAGGACCAGAGCGCGTTCATTCGCCAGATCGCGGCCGATGCGGAGGACGAGAGCGACCATCTCCTCGCCGCCGATCTCTCGCGGAGCATCAATCGTCCCGACCTGGCCGTCATGGTCGGGCGCAGCGCGATGCAGAACGGGCTGACCGATTATTCGGCGGCCGGTTTCCCGACCATCCCGGTCCCAACCGGCTATGAGCAGAGCTGGACGATCATCCATGCCATTGCGCGGCAGGAAAGCCAGTTTGACCGTGCCGCCGTCAGCCATGCGGGCGCGCGCGGGCTGATGCAGCTGATGCCCGCCACCGCCGCCGAGCAATCGGGCAAGATCGGCCTGTCCTACTCACCCGCCGCACTGACCAGCGATCCGAACCTGTCGATTCAGCTCGGTGCCAGTTACTTCGAGAGAATTCGCAATAATTATGGCAGCTATCCGCTTGCGATTGCGGCCTATAATGCGGGAGGCGGCAATGTGAACAAGTGGTTGCGCGCCAATGGCGATCCGCGCACCGGCACTGTAGACATCGTGGATTGGATCGAGGCTATCCCCTATTCCGAGACCCGCAACTATGTGCAGCGGGTGCTGGAAAATGCGGTGGTCTACGACCTGATGAACCCCGCCCGCGCGACCAGCCGGGGGCCGACGCCGCTCAGCTGGTATCTGGGCAAGTCGTCGCGGCCGGGTTGATCGCGGCGGCATAGGGAATAGAGGAGGACGATGGATCGTCCCAACTATATCACCCCGGCGGGCTATGCCGCGCTGCGTCAGGAATATGAGGCGCTGTTTGCGGTCGAGCGGCCCAAGCTGGTCGACACGATCGCCTGGGCGGCGGGCAATGGCGATCGCTCCGAGAATGGCGACTATATCTATGGTCGCAAGCGCCTGCGCGAGATCGACCGGCGGCTGGGTTGGCTGTCCAAGCGGATGAAGGCGGCCAAGGTCATCGATCCTGCCCGGCAGGAGGATCGCGGCAAGGTGTGGTTCGGCGCGACCGTCACCATCGCGGACGAGGATGACAATGAGCGCATCCTGACGCTGGTCGGCGATGACGAGGCCGATGCGGGCCAGGGACGCGTCGGCTGGAACGCCCCCCTCGTCCGGGCGCTACGGGGGGCCTCGGTCGGCGATCTGCGGCGCGTGACGCTGCCCGCCGGCGAGCGCGAATATGAGGTGATCGCCATCGCCTATCCCGATCCGTAACCGCATTCGCAACGGTTCGTTTCGCATCCGGTTCTTGTTGAGGATTGGGCAAACGGCAAAATATGCTCAACGGACGGCGATCCTCGCGGTCCTTCGTGAATGAGTATCGGCCATGCCCGTCCCCACCCGTTTCTCCGCCCCGCTTCTGTCACTGTTCCGCGCCGTCTTCGGCCTAATGTTCCTGGCGCATGGCGTCTCGAAATTCTTTGGGTTTCCCCCCTTCCCCATGCCGCTCAACCCCTTGCTGACGGCGGCGGGCGTGTTGGAACTGGTCGGTGGCGCACTGCTGTTCGTCGGGCTGTTCGTGCGACCGGTGGCCTTCCTCCTGTCGGGCCAGATGGCGGTCGCCTATTTCATGGTCCATGCACCACAGGGTTTCCTGCCGCTGGCCAATGGTGGCGAGGCGGCGATCCTCTATTGCTTCGCCTTCCTGTACCTCGCGGCGGCGGGTGGCGGTTCGATCGGCGTCGATGCGATGCGGCGTGGCGGCTGATCCGCAGCTCTGATAGTCAGGGCGCCATGAACGCCCTGACCCGCAACATCGCGCTGCTCATCGATGCCGACAATGCCCAGTCGGCGGCCATCGACCCCGTCCTTACGGTGCTCGCCGAGTTGGGCACCGTCAATGTCCGCCGCGCCTATGGCAATTGGTCGAAGCCCGGCCTGAAGGGCTGGCGCGACGTCATGGTCAAGCACGGGATCGAGCCGCAGCAGCAGTTCGACTTGACCAAGGGCAAGAACGCCACCGATATGAAAATGACCATCGATGCGATGGACCTGCTGTTCCGGGGCCGGATCGACGGGTTCGGCATCATGTCGTCGGACAGCGACTTCATGCCGCTGGCCACGCGTATCCGGCAGGACGGCTTTCCCGTCTATGGCTTCGGCAACAGCCGTACGCCCGAGGCATTCAAACAGGCATGCAGCCGCTTCATCGATGTCGGCGCGCTGATCGGCGAAGCGCCCCGCCCCGCCAGCGCCAAGCCGGTTTCGGCCGATGTTCCGCTGGCCGACTCGCTACCGCCCTCGATCGAACAGGCGAAGCGCACGGCGGGTACCCCGCGCCCGATCGACGAGGAACTGCTCAAGCTGCTGGTCGACGCCTATAATTCGGTCAAGCGCGACGAGCGCGGCTTTGCCAGCCTGTCGGCGATGGGGCAGCTGGCGGGCAATCGGTCGAGCTTCGACACGCGCAATTTCGGCTTCAAGCGGCTATCCGACCTGATCGAGGCGGTCCCCAATTTCCAGACCGAGCGGCGAGAGGATGGTCGGACCTTCGTGAAGCGGGTGCGGTGAACGATCAAACTCCTCCGTGAGGGAGGGACCGGTTCAGTCCCTCGGATCGGGCATGGTCAGCGTCGCGCAGGTACCCGGTGCGGCGTCGTCGAACCGCACTTCACCCCGCAACTGCCGGGCCAGGCTGGTGATCATCCGCATGCCCAGGCTGTGGCGGGAAGCGACCTTCATGTCGAAATCCTCGGGTAGCCCCTTGCCTTTGTCGCGCACCGACAGGACGATCTGCCCGTCGCGCGCGTGGAGGCATACATCGATCACGCCGCCTTCCTCGCCATAGGCATATTTGATCGCGTTGGTCAGTAGCTCGGTCAGCATCAGTCCGATGGGGATCGCGGTATCGGCGTTCATCTCGATCGCCTCGATATCGCAATGTACCTCATGATCCTTGGCCTGCTGGGCCAGCTGATCCGCGATACCGCAGGCTAGATCGTCGAGCGCCACCATGCCGACCCGCTCGCTGCGCCACAGCCGGTCGTGGGTCTGCGCAATGGCAGCGATCCGCGCCTGCGCATCGTTCAGCATCCTGAGGACACGGGGATCGTCATCCTCCTGCTTCTGGAGGTTCAGCATGGCCGACACCAGGGCCAGGCTGTTCTTGACCCGATGGCTGGCTTCGCGGGTCAGAAGCTGCTGATGCTCCACCGCCTCGGCCAGACGGCGCTCGGCCTCCTGCCGCTCGATGGCAACGCCGATCAGATTGGCGAAACCCTGCATGAAGGCGAGGTCGGCCTCCTCGAAACGGCCCTCGTCCGGGCTGTCGACCTCCAGCACCCCGTAACGCTGGCCGGATGCTTCGACCAGCACGTTGATGGCCCGCCGAATCTTGTGGTCGGCCATGAACTGCGGCGTCCGGAACCGCTCTTCCTGGTCGAGATGGTTGGAGATGACCCCCTGCCCCGTCTGGAGCGCAAAGCCCGCGGGCGAGCCCATGTCGGTGCGCATTTCGGTCGAGCCGACGACACCCGGCCCCCAACCCACACCCGTGCGAACCAGAAGCGTTTCCCGATCCGCCTTGTATTCCAAAAACTTGCAGAAGGAAGATCGCATCCCCTCTGCACAAAGCTCGGTCGCCCGCTGCAGCATCGGGTCCAGGTCGCGGGCGCGCAGCGCCTCGATCCCGAAGGCGGCGAGGACGGATTGTTGGCGGAGCCGATAATGCAACTGCCCTGCGCCGGCGATCTCACGATCCTCGCCTTGCGCCTGCTCCACTACCGCCATTCCCAACCGCGCCCTTTGTTACCCTGTCGTTATAACGGTCGAGATGGGAATTGGCCGCATCGGTTTAAAGCCGTGGGCCAGCCCCCGATACGACGACGCCCTCCCCGATCGCTTGGGAAGGGCGTCATCCGAAACCGAAATCTTTGGGATCAGCGGGTCAGCTTCTTATAGGCCAGACGGGTCGGGCGATCGGCGGCATCGCCCATGCGGCGACGCTTGTCCTCTTCATACGACTCGTAATTGCCCTCGAACCATTCGACATGGCTGTCGCCCTCGAACGCCAGGATGTGCGTGCAGAGACGGTCGAGGAAGAAGCGATCGTGGCTGATGACCACGGCGCAGCCCGCGAACGTCTCCAGCGCCTCTTCCAGCGCGCGCAGCGTTTCCACGTCGAGGTCGTTGGTCGGTTCGTCGAGCAGCAGGACGTTGCCGCCCTCCTTCAGCATCTTGGCCATGTGGACGCGGTTGCGCTCACCGCCCGACAGCTGGCCGACCTTCTTCTGCTGGTCGGGGCCACGGAAGTTGAACGCGCCGACATAGGCGCGCGTGCCCAGTTCCTGCTTGCCGAAGCGGAAGACCTCCAGTTCGTCGGAGATTTCCTGCCAGACATTCTTATTGGGATCGAGTTCGTCGCGGCTCTGGTCGACATAGCCGAGCTTGACGGTCGAGCCGATCTCGATAGTCCCCGCATCGGGCTGTTCCTGGCCGGTGATCAGCTTGAACAGCGTCGACTTGCCCGCGCCGTTCGGCCCGATCACGCCGACGATACCGCCCGGCGGCAGCATGAAGTCGAGGCCTTCGAACAGCAGCTTGTCGCCGTACGACTTGGTCAGTCCCTTGGCCTCGATCACCTTGCCGCCCAGACGCTCGGGGATCTGGATCAGAATCTGCGCCTTGCCCGCGACGCGATTCTCCTGCTTCTCCATCAGTTCCTCGAACGCGCGGATACGCGCCTTCGACTTGGTCTGACGGGCCTTGGGCGTCTGACGCATCCAGGCCAGCTCGTCGGCGATCGCCTTCTGCTTGCCCGCCTCGTCGCGCTCTTCCTGCTCCAGGCGCTTGGCCTTCTTTTCCAGATAGCCGGAATAGTTGGATTCGTAGGTGTAGTAGCGGCCACGATCCAGCTCGAGCACCCAGTTCACGACGTTGTCCAGGAAGTAACGGTCGTGGGTGACGAGGATGACGTTGCCGGTGTACTCCTTGAGGTAATTCTCCAGCCACGACACGCTCTCGGCGTCGAGGTGGTTGGTCGGTTCGTCGAGCAACAGGATGTCGGGCTTTTCAAGCAGCAGCTTGCAGAGCGCCACGCGGCGCTTCTCGCCGCCCGACAGGCGGGTGACATCGGCATCGCCCGGCGGGCAGCGCAGCGCTTCCATCGCCTGTTCCAGCTGGCTGTCGAGCGACCAGCCGTCGACCGCGTCGATCTTGGCCTGAAGCTCGCCCATCTCTTCCATCAGGGCGTCGAAATCCGTGTCGTCCTTCGGATCGCCCATCTCGGCCGAGATGGCGTTGAAGCGATCGACCAGGTCGGCGATCGGGCGCACGCCGTCCTTGACGTTGCCCATCACGTCCTTCGACGGATCGAGCTGCGGCTCCTGCGCCAGATAGCCGACGCGGACACCCTCGGCGGCCCAGGCCTCACCGGTGAAGTCGGTGTCCATGCCCGCCATCACCTTCATCAGCGTGGACTTGCCCGCGCCGTTCGGGCCGATGATAGCGATCTTGGCGCTCGGCAGGAACTGAAGGTGGATGTTGTTGAGGACAGGCTTGTTGGCGCCGGGGAAGGTCTTGGTCAGACCCTTCATCACATAGGTATATTGGACGGCCATGGCGGCGCGGAGCTCCGTGCTTTTTCGACTGTGGGATATTTGCCCGCCCATGTAGTGGTTGCGCGGGCGGTTGGCAAACGGGACCGGCTGCGTAACACTCCGGCCCATGAAGCGCTTTCTTCTCGCGGCCTTGACCGCCTCCGCCCTGTCCTCCCCCACCTTGGCGCAGCGGACCCCTCCGCCCCCGCCCGCCACCGTCGCACCCGAGGTCGAACGGCTGCGCGATGCGGCGCTGAACGATACGGTCGCCTGGGATATCGTCGAGGGACTGACGACCGAAGTCGGCCAGCGGCTGGCGGGCACCGAAGCCGAGGCGCGCGCCCGGGCATGGTCGGTCGCCAGGCTGACGGCGCTGGGGTTCAAGAATGTGCGGATCGAGCCCTATCGGATGCCGGTGTGGGAACGCGGCGCGGAGAGCGCGGAAATCCTGGCCCCCTTCCCGCAGAAGCTGACACTGGCCGCGCTGGGCAATTCGGGTGCGACACCGGCGGGCGGTCTGACGGGCGAGGTCGCGGTCTTCCCCAGCATGGCGGCGTTCCAGTCGGCGCCTGATGACGCGATCCGGGGCAAGATCGTCTATATCGGCAACGCCATGCCCAGGACCCAGGACGGATCGGGCTATGGCGCCTATGGCACGGCGCGCTTCACCGGCCCCGCGCTGGCGGCCAGGCGCGGCGCGGTCGCGATCGTCATCCGGTCGATCGGCACCGACCATCATCGCTTCCCCCATACCGGCACGACCAACTTCCCCGAAGGCGTAAAGCCCATCCCGGCGGCCGCCCTTTCCGTTCCCGACGCCGAGCAACTGGAGCGAATCGCCAGCCGGGGCCAGCCGGTCCGCATGAAGCTGGTCCTGACCCCGCGCATGGTCGGCGCTCGCGAATCAGGCAACGTGATTGCCGAGGTGCCGGGCAGCGATCCGTCGGCGGGCATCGTGCTGGTCGGTGGCCATCTCGACAGCTGGGACCTGGGGACGGGGGCGATCGACGATGCCAGCGGGATCGCGATCACTGCCGCGGCGGCCAAGCGGATCATGGATGCAGGGCAGCCGCGCCGGACCATCCGCGTCGTCTGGTTCGGCGCCGAGGAAGTCGGCGGCATGGGCGGCGAGGCCTATGCCAAGGCCCATGCCGGTGAGCGCCATGCCACGGCATCGGAAAGCGACTTCGGCGCGGACCGGGTCTGGCGGTTCGAGGTCAACCTGCCCACCACCGCCAAGCCGGTCGCGGACCGGCTGCAGACCGCCCTGGCACCGCTGGGCATTACCCGGGGCAGCGCCCTGGGGGGTGACGGCACCGATATCGGCCCGACGATCAAGCTCGGGACCGCCGGGATCGACCTGAACCAGTCGGGATGGGATTATTTCGATACCCATCATACGCCCGACGACGTATTGGACCGCGTCGATCCGGCGGCCCTTCGCCAGAATGTCGCCGCCTGGACTGCCATGCTGGCAGTGGTCGCCAACGCGCCCGAGGCCATCGGCCCGGTCACCCCGCGCTGAACCGTCGGTCTCGCGGCAACCTTTTGGTAACGCCAACGCCTTGAAAAAGCCCGATCCGCGCCATCAGTTCGTCGCGAACCTTGCGATCCGATGAATTTTGCGGATTGACCGCGATGAACCGCACGTTATTTGAGCCGCTTCGCGACGGCATTCGGGCCGGCCGCGATTTTTGCTTTGCTTGGGAGCATTCGAATGAAGAAGATCGCTTTCGTTCTCGCTGCCGCCGGCCTGATGTCCGTCGCCGCCTGCAACAAGTCGCCGGAAGCTGCCGCTGTTGAGAACAACGCGGACATGCTGGCTGACAACATGGAAATGTCGGCTGACAACATGGATGCCGCTGCGGACAACACCTCGAACGCTGCTGCTGCCGCGACCCTCGAGAACGCTGCCGACAACATGAACGCCGCTGCCGACAACGTCCGTGACGCTGCCGACGCCAAGGCGGACAACATGCAGTAATAGTCGCCTCGGACCTTCGGGTCCGAAGCGCCGACTGCTATGTCGGAAAAGGGCGCTTCCCATGCGGAAGCGCCCTTTTTCTTTGCCCGATTTCCTGTGCAAAGTTGTCGCACGACGCTTGCGAAGTCCGGCCGCATCACGCTAACGACATTCGCGGTGGGGCCTGTAGCTCAACGGTTAGAGCTGGCCGCTCATAACGGCTAGGTTGCGGGTTCGAGTCCTGCCGGGCCCACCAACTTCCCGTCTAAAGCATTGTATTTTTAGCATTTCATGGCTGAATATGTCTAACCCTAGGCCCAAGGTTAGACAAATCGGGTCATTTTTGATCCGAAAATCGGTTGATGGTCCGGTTGATCGCACCATCGGCGAGGCCTTCTTGATCGGCAGCGGCCGTATAAATGGCCACTTCGCTATCTCCCTTCCAACCGCCCACGGCCTTGATTTCCAGCTGGGTGGCTTGACTCTGGGCCATCCGGCGGGCGATCGCCTTGCGGAGGCCGTGCGAGGTGCATTGGGGCAAGCCTGCCTCATCGCACCATTCGCGCATCTTGTTGCCAAAGCCATCCTTCGTGAAGGTCTTGCCAGCGGTGGTGACGAGGAACGAGCGCAGGCCCACGCTGTCCATGGCGTCGATCGCGCGGCGTAGGTCCGGGGCCATCGGCAGCCAAAGGTCGGCCTGATTCTTTGCTGCTGTGAAATTGATTTTGCCGCGAACGACATGCGCCGGGCCGAACAGGCGTGCATCCCCTCGCCGCTGCCCCGTCCACAGCATGATTTCCAGCGCCAGCCTTGCGCGGGTGCCCAGCGGGTGCCGCGCCTTGTACTGCGCAATCTCCTGCTCGGTCCAAGTATGAAAGCCGGTCAGCTTCGTCTTCCCGATCGTTGCGGCATCCTCGACGGGGTTATGTTCGATCCACTTCAGCTTTTTGGCATAGGCGAACAGACGCCGCAGTTCCTTGCGCAGCTTCACCGCCGCGACTTGGCCACCCATCGTCCGTTTGCGAGTGTCGTCCCAGTGCTTTTCGGTGCGGGCCAGCAGGATCGCCTCAATGTGCTCGAACCCGAAGTCCGACACCAAATCGTCCACAAAATCCTGTCGGAAACTGTCGATAAGATATTTGCGACGCGCTTGCGTCTCTGGCGTGCCTCGCCCTTTGAAATCGCCCGCTGCGTAATAGCGCGATACTAGATCGCCCACGCTGCCCGGCACGGCCGGACGTACGACGATCATCGGCCGCTCGGCCAACAAAGCCTCATATTCCGCCTTGAAACCTTTTTCGTCCGGCAGGTGCTTCATATAGACGGGCTTGCGGCCAGCTTTCCGGAACCGCGCACGAAGTTTGCCGTGGCGGTCGGGGTTTACCGTGACATTCTGATAGCGGGTCTTCACTTGGGCAGCAGCCTGTCGAGCGGGTTCGCGCGAGCAACTATTGTCGGTAAGTCACTGGCGTCGATAACCATGTTACCATGAACATCGATGGCGACGCGAACATGGCCAAAGCCCGCGTCTCGCGCGCCCTTCATGGCCCTGGTCACATCGGTCTTCGTAAAACGCGCGGGCGCAGTCATTGGACCGCCCTCCCCTTTTCCATTTCAGCCAACCGCTGAGCGCAATCCTGTGGGGCACTCGCGTGATGGCGGTTTGATCGATGCATTACGCGGCCGCACGATCACGGCTGGCGGTATGTCGAACATAAGACGCCGCGATCCAGATATGGGGCATCGAGCCGGGGATGACCGGTTCGAAATGCCATGCCAGTGCCACCGCGCAAGCCGCCATGTCCTGGTCGGGGCCCGTCACTGCGGCCTTGGCCACCGCGCGCAGGTCAATCAGGATTTCCGACCAGTTGGCCCCGTAGATGCGGGGCCAGTCGATCGGCTCGATAAGTTCGGCCAGCCGCTCCACGTCCCGCCAGATAGCGACGATCGCGGCCATGACGCGCTTCCGCTGGCGGGCGGTGTCGGGCGTCATGCGACGCTTGGCGATCGATATCGGATCGCGTTCACGACGGTTCGCCAGTAGTTGTTCGGCGGCCTGGGCCAGCTGTGACCATTGATCGCGCAGGCGCGGGGCGTACAGCGTGCGCCGCGTGTCGCGGTCGCGAAGGACCGCTTGCCAGTGGCGACGATCGGCGGTGTTCGGCTGGGCATCGGACAAAAGACTAAAGCCGATCATGGCAGCCCATCCAGACGCCATAAATGACATAGATCGCGCCGCAAATGAGGTAGATTGCGAGTGCCACGACAACCGCGAGGAAGGCCGCGCCAGCACTGTCGTTGCGGTTCGGATCTTCAGGCTGCTGCGGTTCGTCGAGATCGGCGGGCGTGCCCGCATGGTGATCGCGGATCAGTGCGGGCAGCGCTTCGGGTTCAGCGCGCCAGCGTTGAACGCGCCCAGAAAGGTCAGCAGAATGGTGGTGCACTGATGGCCTCCATCGCCGCTCCATGCGGCGTGAAGCCAATGGCTACATGCGGGCAATTGCCCGTGTCAAGAGAAATGCGGGCAATTGCCCTCAGTAGTGCCCAGCTAACTCCCGTGGCGAAAGCACTGGATGAATGCGGGCAATCATATCGTTTGGAAGCCAAAACCGCATGGGAGGATTGAATTGCTCCAGCTGGAGCGCGTCAGACCGACGGCCGAC
Organism: Sphingomonas sp. Leaf257; assembly: GCF_001422185.1. NCBI lineage: Bacteria > Pseudomonadati > Pseudomonadota > Alphaproteobacteria > Sphingomonadales > Sphingomonadaceae > Sphingomonas > Sphingomonas sp. Leaf257. The sequence continues at coordinate 17,760 of NZ_LMMH01000023.1, read as the reverse complement.
CAACTTTTTCACCATGGCGCAAACGACTTCCTCCGAGCCATCGCGGATTTGGGCGACGACATAATCCCCTATACGTGCCTGCCGCTTTGTAGTGATATAAATTGGATCGCCGTCATCCCAACGAGGTGACATAGATTGACCAACAACCGTCAGGCTATATGCCTCCATATCCCCCGCAATTCCGGGATGACGAAGCACCCTATCAATAACCTCCGTCATTTCGATGATAGTCATCTCTACCGAAACGACCGTACCTCCATCTTCCACGTCCAAATTCGCCCCCAAAGCCGTCCCATACACTGGAACATCTATGGGCAGTCTGTCCATACCTGCTGGCGGGTCTTCACCGGGACGAACCGAAGAACTCGACTTTCCGAGCAGAAAATCGACTGTCGTGGAAAGGGTGTCGGCCAACGCCTGGAGCCTGTCACTTGATGGCATACGGCCGCGCCGCATGTCGCGGATTAGGTCGGGCTTGCCAGTGGCATCAATGGACGCCTCGCGATCGGTGAGTTTCTTCTGCATCGCCAGTTCGGTGGCCCGTGCAGCTACTTCCACAGCGTTGATTTTCATGCGGGCATTATCCCGCACATGGCACCAAATGTATTGCGGGCAATTGCCCGTTGACAGGTAAGGGCAATTGCCCGCAATAGTGCGGCATGGACCTGATAGGAACCCTCGTTCGCTCTGCGGAAATCTGGGCTCGCGAAAACGAGCGCAGCTTGGCGCGCCTCGCAACGATCGTTGTGAATGACGGTAAGTTGTTCGATCGAATTGCCGCCGGAGGAAGCTGCACCGTCGCAACCTATGAGCGTCTGATGGCGCACCTTCGCGATGCCGCCAACTGGACCTGCCCCATACCCGCCGACGCGGCGTGTCTGCTCGGTCTCACAGTGCAGAATATTGAGGCAGTTCATAACGATGACGATACGGTCGTCCCGGCCTTTCCGTCATCCAATAGTTCGCGCCAGATTATCGGACAGGTGGTCGCATGAGCACTGCTGGTGTTGATCATGGGCCAACTTCTCGGCCCATGATCGAAGAAGCCGGATCGTTTGTGACGATCGTTGATGGTCAGGTGGTAGCGGATAGCCGCGACGTGGCTGTAGCGTTTGGTCGCCAGCATAAGCATGTGCTGGAGGCTATCCGCGACACGCTACTGCGGCGCCCCGATCTTGCGTCCACTTTTGGACGCAAGATCGCCAAGGTCGATACCGGCAAAGGTGCCCAACGCGACAGCCACTATTACACGATGAACCGCAAGGGCTTCGTTGTGCTGGTCGGCGGGTTCAAGGGCGATCGGGCGTTGGATTTCCGCATCGCGTTTTACGACGCGTTCGAACGCATGGAGCAATTGCTTCAGCGGATGGCCGATGAGGCACGGGAACTGCCGGTCGCGGCTCGACATGCGATCTTCGACGATCCCGACCGGGTGCGCAACGCGATCGCGTTCGTCCGCGCGGCGCATGTCGCGCAGCGCTGTTCGACGGCGCGGCGGGCGTGGACGGTCGCAGGATTGCCCGATGTTTTCGGCTCCGACGTGCTCCAGCGTTTCGCGGGGGCGGCCTGCTCTGTTGCACCGATCATCGTCCAGTGGACTGACGAACGGCTTGAGCGCGCACCGGATGCGCAGGCCAGCACCGCCGCGCTGTATCAGGATTTCGCCGGGTGGGCGGCCGATTGTGGCCACCCGGCTATCCCGTCGCTGACCGCGTTCGGCCGCCAGCTTTCCGCCCTGGGGATCGAAAGCTTTCGGTCGGACGGGATCAAACGGCGCGGCGTTCGCCTGATTTTAGAGGCCGTGGCATGACTATCGCTATTATTCCGTCCGAGGCGCGCATCGTGGTTATCCGCGTCGCCCCGCCGAGCGTCCCCGACCTGTCAGCAAAGATATTGGACGGCAGGGTGGAGGTGCAACGGGTGACGGCTGGCTTAGCCATCACTGCGTGGCGGGGCCGGACTGTCGAGATGGCGAACGGCGGAAGCGAGCGCGATGGAGAGTTCCGCCGCTTTTGTCGCATCCAACTCCACGGTCAACGGCGCGCCCTCAATCGTCAGAACGAGACGCGCATATCCTTCCCCATCCTCCCGGTGCCCGCCGGTGAGTTCGAGGCCCTCCAGCGAAAGAATGACGGATTCTCGGCCGTGAGTGTCGGCAACGCTGGCGAGCAATCGGGCAGCGATGGTGACGGCCGCTCCGGCGGACATGAGAAAACCGTGGTCATGCTCGCTGGTCAGGACCGCAATCTTTCCATCGTGTCGGGCAATGACCGGAGCGAGGTCATCGGGAAACTCTGCGATCATCAGGATTCTCCGGAAGGAAACGGGGGCGACCATGACGCCTGATCGCCTTGCCCTCAAGGTGGCAACTGACAACCTTTTGTCGGGTGTCGGCGGGCAGGTGAAGGCCGCCGGGTTCACCAGAGTGGGCCAATCGACGCTTAGTACCTATGCGTCGCCTCACAATCGGGACGCATTTATGCCGGTCGATATTGTGGCCGACCTGGAGCCGTTAGCGCGCGATCGCGACGGCTGGCCACATGTCACCCAAGCCCTGTGCGCAGTGATGGGTGGCGTGTTCGTCGCGCTGCCCGAGGTGCCAACCAGCGACGCGGACCTGCTGACTATGATGGGCCGCCTGTCGAAAGAGGCTGGCGACGTGACGCAGGAAATGTGCGCGGCGCTGTCGGACGGCCGAATTGATCGCGTCGAACAGGCCAAAATCCGGCGGGAAGTCCGCCACCTTCTGGAAATCGCCGTCGCGCTGGACGCGATCGTCGCCAACGTCCCTACCGAGGAAACCCGCTCATGAAGCTCAACCTGCCCGCCCGTGTCCCCAATGAGGGGGCGCGTCGCCTCGCCTTTCACCTGACCGTTGCCAAGCCCGGCTCCCTCAAGCGTTTCGCGCGCAAGGCCGGGCTGTCGGAAATGATGGTCGAACGCCTGATCCGTGGCGACGTGATGCCAGACGATGACATGGCCAAGGCGATCTATCTGGCCAGCGATACCGCCGTGTTTTCGTCCCACTGGTCGCACCGTCCGCATGGCGGCTGGTTTGATCGGCCGATCAGCCAAGTCGCGGCCTAGTTCGGGAGGCGCGGGGATCACCATGGGGGGGCTTGCTGCCCAGACTGACGGTGCAACGCTGGCCGCTTCAGAGGCCGCGCTGCGGGCATGGGTTTTTACGGCGCAGCCGGGCGCGCGCCTGACCTTCGCGACGGGGCAGGAACCGCCGCGTGACCAGCCGATATGGTCGGCCGTGCGAGCTATGGTCGATATGGGGCTGATCAGCATGTTCAGTCCGCGCCGTCCCGATGGGCGGGGTTTCGACTTCGTGGCTCATCGCCTGTCCAGTCCGGTCGCCATCCACGACGACGCCAGCCGGGAGGCGCGCGTTTTCGCGGAAATCGAACGGTGCGTGGCGATCGGCGAGCCGATGCCCACGGACAGGCAATTGGCCCGCCGCTGCGGCTTCGGGCACGCCGATGAGGCCAGCTATGCCCTGCGCAAGCTGAAGGCCCGCACGGCGGGGGATCGCCGCATTTGCGTCATCAATCACGGGCCGTTGGAGCATCGCCAAGCGATCATCCTGTCCACCGGCCTGACGACAATCCGAAGGAAATTCGTGGTGGAGGCCGCACATGGTTGACCCGTGGAAGGGCTGGACGGCCGGGGCGTTCGATGCGCTGGGCGTTGCTGAAGATGGTGGCTGGACGCCGTATCGGGCGGCAGGCTGGATCAAGGGGGCATTTGCCTTGGATTTCCGCCCGATGCTGCCCCATGTGTGGGACGCGACGCCGAACGGGACGCCGCCCTTCGTCTGGGTGCTGACCCATCTGCCCACCCAATATGGGATGTGCGCGATGGCGGCTCCGGCGGAAACGGCGGTCGTGCTGGCCGACAAGATCGCGGCGATGACCGATTGGTCGGCCGTGACAGTCGAGTCTGCCCCCTTCCTGAATGGTCGGATGCAGGCGTTCATGGCGCAGCATCGCCGCATCTTCGTGTGTAATGGCAATCAGACGATCCCGCCCTGGGGTGACGTGGCATGAGCGGTCGTCTCGCCAAGGCGCTCCGGCGCGATTTCGCGCTTTATCGCAGCCATATGGACGTGGCGCGCGATCCCGATGTCTATCCAGCCGATCGGCGAAAGGCGTGGGATCGTGCGGCGAATGCCCGCGTCCGGGTTGAACGCCAGATTGCCCGTATCGAGGCGGCGGGGCTGTGATGTGGCTTTGTCCTGTCCGTGGCTGCGGATCGTCGCGGCGCAAATGGCAAGCGGTGTGTGATCGCTGCTGGCCGAAGCTGCCCCGTGATCGGCGGGCCGATATCATGGAGACACGCGCCAGCGGTGCGAAGCATCTGGAGGCGCGTGCATCGATCGCTGCGGTGGACTGGCTGAACGCGCGCTTGGCGCAGGCCGCGCGACGGGTGGGCGATGATCCGCCCTGATCGGGCAGGCCCAGCCGCCACCATTTCCGACGATCGGGCGCGGCCCGGATCGTCACGACAGATTGAATTTCCGGGGGATCGCCTGTGACTTCGCAAACCCCGCTTAGCCCTATGGGGCAAGCGGCCCTCACTTATGCGCGCCGTGGATGGGCCGTTTTCCCATGCCGCGAACGCGACGAAACCGTTCAGATTGCCGGTGGCGGCGAACGGACGTTCAAGGCCAAGGCCCCCTACACCGGCAAGGGTCTGAAGGATGCGACGCGCGATGAGCGCCGCATTGCCGCGTGGTGGCGTCAGCATCCGAATGCACTGATCGGCGTCCCGCTGGGCGATAACGGGCTGTTCGTGCTCGATTTCGATCCGCGCGTGGATGACGAAACGGGCGAGGTCTACACGCTGGAACGGCTGAAGGACGATCTGGAGGCACAAATGGGGTGCCCCCTGCCCCGGTCGGTCACGTCGATGACGCAAAGTGACGGCGTGCATGTCTGGCTGAAACAGCCGGAGGGCGAGCCGATCCGCAACCGTGGCAATCTGCCCGATCATGTCGATGTACGCGGGCTGGGCGGTTATGTCTGTGTGGCGCCGTCGGTGATGGCCGAAACGGGTGCGCGGTATCGCTGGCTGGATCGCGGGGACTGGCGTGACGATACCGCCTTTGCCGAGGCCCCGGCCGCGCTGGTCGACATATTGCGCACGCGCGGTGGCAAGCCCGCCAAGCTGAAGCCCGCCCCGGCCGGGGGCGCAGCTGCGCCCCGATCGGCCGTTGACCAGGCGCTTTCCGAAGATGCGGCCGTGCGGAAATATGCGCTGGCCGCCCTCGATGGCGAATTGGGCGAGGTTCGGCGCGCGGGCACCGGCAAGCGCAATGAACGCCTGTTCGAGGCCGCGCTGAAGCTGTCGTCATTGGTGGCGGCCGGGGCGCTGGACGGGGCGATGGCGCGGCATGCACTGGAGGCGGCCGCGCGGGACAATCCCGGCCGTGATGATGAGGGCCAGCTGCAAGCCACGATCCACTCCGGCTGGTCAGCAGGAAGCGATAGCCCTCGCAATCTCGGCGAGATTGCGGCCGCTGCACGAGAGAGAGCGAACCGCCGTTCGTCCGCGCCATCCTCCCGCCGGGCCGCCCCCGGCCGCTCCCCCGCCGCTGGGGGGCGGGAGGCCCAACAACCCGATCCTTCCGGATCGGAAGGGATGAAAAACGAGGGCCCCGAACTGGGCCGGGAGGGGCGAGAGCGGGTGTTCCGCTTGGCCGAGGCGTGGCTTGGCCGCGCCGTCGAGCGGTGCCAGCCCGTGGAACAGGATATCAGCCGGATCGCATTCGGGATCGGGCGGCGAGTCGCGGCCGGATTGCTATGCGAAGCGATGGCCTTGGCCGCACTGGCCACGGTTTATGAAAGCCGCGCGGACGCCGTTGCGCTGGGCAGTGGGGTGGAACGCGCGGTCGCGGACGGGTGGGCCAAGGGCTTCGCCATCGAGCCGCTGCTGACCGGGCTGACATGCGCGGGCTATCCCATGACGGACTTCGGTATCGCCGAGCGATTCCGAGACCGGTGGAGCGCGGACTTCCGTTACACCACAACCAAAGGTTGGCTGGGTTGGGACGGGCGGCGTTGGCGCGTGCTGGATCAAGACGAAAAGACGCTCCCGGCCGAGGTGATCGCAGCCGTGTTCGACACGATCCGCGCGATTCAGGACGAGGCGCGGGCGGTGCGGGATACCGGCGTCGCCGTCGATCCGGACCGGGACGACGATTTCGCGGTTGAACGCGACCCGGCCGCGATGGACGATTGGATATTGGTCGGCCGCAATATGCGCCTGCGATCGTCACTGATCGCCGAATGGGGGCGTAAGGCCGAGACGGTTCACAAGCCCGCATCCGTCGCCAATCTCGCGCGGCGCTGGCTGACCGTGCCGATTGAGGCATTCGACCATGACGCCTTTGCGTTGAACGTGCAGAACGGCACGCTGCGGTTTCGGAAAGAGGAAGGGCCGGACGGAAAGGTCCGCGCCACCGTCGCGTTGACCGAGCATCGGCGAGAGGATCTACTGACCAAGCTGTCCCCGGTCGCCTATGATCCGGACGCCAAGTGCCCGCTCTATGACGCCAGTTTCGAATGGGCGCAGCCGGATGCCGAGATGCGGCGCTATCTGCATCAGCTGGGCGGCTATTCGCTGACCGGCGACGCCAGCGAACAGAAACTGTGGTTCTGGTGGGGGCGCGGGCGCAACGGCAAGGGCGTGACGCTGGAAAGCTGGACGCATGTGGCGGGCGATTATGCCGACACGATCCCAATCGGCAGTTTCCTTGATCAGGGCCTTAAGAAACGGGGCGATGCCGCCTCGCCCGATCTGGCCAAGCTGGGCGGCGTGCGGATGCTGCGCGCGTCGGAGCCGGGGAAGAACGAAACGTTGGACTCCGGCCTCATCAAGCTGGTGACGGGCGGCGAGCCACTGGCGGTGCGCATGCTCCACCGGGGGTTCTTCAACTTGGTCCCCAAGTTCAAGCTGATCATTATCGGCAACAGCAAGTTCAACGTGCCCGATACCGATGACGGTATCTGGTCGCGCCTGAAGCTGATCCCGTGGCTTCGCAATATCGAGATACCGGAGCCGGGGGTGGTGTGGCCGAAAAAGGACCCGCATCTGGTCCAGAAGATCACGTCCAAGGAAGGGTCAGGCGTCCTCAACCGGCTGGTGCAGGGCTTGCTCGACTACATGGCCCATGGCCTTGTCGAGCCTGCCAGCGTCACTCAGGCGACCGAGGCCTATCGCGACCAGTCTGACCCGATCGCGCGCTTCCTGCGCCTGTGTACGGAGGTGGACGCGAACAGCCGGGTGCAGTCGTCGAAGCTGCATGAGGTGTTCGTGGCGTGGGCCAAGGCGGCGGGCGAGCGGGAGTGGTCAAACAAGGGATTTTCCAACGCCATGTCCGATAAGGGCTATCAAAAGAAGGCGTCCGATGGGATGCAGTGGCTCGGGCTGAAGCTGGTCAAACAGGTGGAGGACTTTGTCGACGATCACGGCAAGGTGCTAAAGCTGGAGGACCGCGACGACGATGCCCCGCCTTCGACAGGCCAGCCCCCGCCCGCCGCTGCGCCCGCGCCGCCTCCGGATGATGAAGGCGATGCGCTCTAGTCGACACTGATCCTTCCGGTTGGAAGGGTGCCGGAACCTTCACCGGAAGGAAAAAACGGCGGATTTCTGCGCCTTTGGAAGGGTTGGAAGGATTTCTGAACATTTCGTCGTAGGGTGCGCACATATGCGCGCATGCGCATGCACGATGAAATATCATCTATATCCTTCCTATCCTTCCAACCCTTCCGGATGAGAAAGAAAAGATAGGAAAACCAATGGCATATGATTGCAGCAATGCCGGAAGGGTTGATGGCGAGGGTTCCGGAGCCGGAAGGTTCATGACCTTTGAGGCGGTGGAGGCCCGTTTGGTGGAGGCGGTGCGGCTCTGCTGGCGGATGCCGGGCAACCACTGGCCGTTCGCCAAGGATGGGCCTTGGAGCCTGATCCAAAAGGACTGGTGGGATTGGGACGCACGCGATGAGCGGCCGATCCCGCGCAGCCCGCTTAGCCGGGTGGAGGTGATGGAGCGGGATGAGGCCGTGGCATGGCTGCGCCTGATCCCCGGCGATGAGGATCGCCGCTTGGTGCTGCTGGCAGTGACGCAGCTGGCCAAGGCGACCAGCGACCGAGCGCGTGTGTCGTGGCTGAAGCTGCTGCGCCCGCTGGGCAAGACGCACGGGGCCGATGGGCTGCGTATGCGTTACGGTCGGGTGCTGAACGCCCTAACTGTCCGTATCAACGCTGTACGGGGCTAAAATGGCGGTTTTCCGCGTCCGGACATGTCAATCCACTTTAGGTCCGGACATGAAAATATCGCTGTTCGTTTCCGGACCTCTATTGGCGTAAATATCAGTACGTTGGGGACGGGCCTTTAGCGGCGCGCCTTCCACTCCTCCCTCAGCCTTTCAGGGCGGCGCGGCTTCGGCCTCGCCGCCCTTTCCTTTGGTGGTGCATGGTCAAACTGACTGGACTGAAGCCGCGCCTGAACGGGTTGCGGTCGCGGATCGGTCGGGATGCGCCCACCACTCGGGTTGAGCGGGACAGGGAGCGGGACGCCCAGCCGTGGCGGCGATGGTACAAGACGGCGCGGTGGCAACGCCTGCGCATGGTCATTCTCACGCGCGATCTATTCACCTGCCAATGGGCGGGCTGCGGTCGCGTCGAGCCTGACACGGCCAAGCTGGTCGCGGATCATCGCGAACCGCACCGGGGCAATGAGGCGCTGTTCTGGGATCAGGACAACCTGTGGTGCCTCTGCAAGCCCTGCCACGACAGCGCGAAGCAACGGCAAGAGCATCGCGCCCGCTGACAGGTGGGGGGGTGGGTCCAATCTCTGGGACGCCCCTGCCCCTAGACCGCAACCGCTCTCACGCAGGGATTTTTTTCTAGTGGCCGAGGATTTGGAGGTCGATCTGTTTGGCGATCCCGTCCAGTTGGACAGGGAGGCCCGTGGACGCCCCGAGCATCGCCGGACCAAGGCAAACTCCAATAAGGTCCTGTTGGCCTTCGCACGCGGCCTAAGCGAGAAAGAGGCAGCAACGTCGATCGGGGTGTCCGTCCCGACGCTGCGCAAACATTATTTTTCCGAATGCGCTAAGCGTAAAGACGCCCGGCTGCGCATGGAGATGACCCAGCTGTCGCGGTTGAATGACGCGGCGGCCGAAGGGAATGTCACGGCGGAAAAGGAATTGTTCAAGCGGCTCGACAAAGGGCACCTTGAACAGGTTGCGGAACGCGTCGCCAACCGGGGCACCAACGGAGCGCCGCCCAAACCGGCCAAGCCGGGCAAGAAGGCGGCCGCGCAGCAGCGGGCGGCAGAAGTTCAGGGCAAATATGCGCCACCACCCCCGCCTAGGCTCATAAATTAATGGCACGGGAATGGTCGACCGCCTGCCCAGATTGGGAAAAGCGGATCGTCGCAGGCGAAAGCCTGATCCCAATGGAGCCGCTGTTCCCAGATGAGGCGGAAGCCGCGCTTGAGATTTTCAAGGGCCTGCGCATCGTCGACGTGCCGGGAATGCCGACTTTCGGGGAGGCGTGCGAACAGTTCGTGTTCGACTTCGTGGCCGCGATCTTCGGGGCCTATGATGCGGAGAGCGGCAAGCGGCTGATCTGGGAGTTCATGCTCCTGATCAGCAAGAAGAACGCTAAGTCGACCATTGCGGCCGGGATCATGGTCACGGCCCTGATCCGCAACTGGCGGCATTCGGCCGAACTGCTGGTGCTCGCCCCCACCAAAGAGGTGGCAGGCAACGTGTTCGTGCCAGCGGCGGGCATGGTCCGGGCGGACCCCGAATTGATCGCTATCCTGCACGTGGTCGATCATGAACGGACCATCCGGCACCGGGTGAACAAGTCGGAACTGAAGGTCGTGTCGGCCGACGCGGGCGTGGTCAGTGGCAAAAAGGCCGCTTTCGTGCTGGTTGAGGAACTGTGGCAGTTCGGCAAGCAGGCCAATGCCGCCGCCATGCTGATGGAGGCGACCGGCGGGCAGGTGTCCCGGCGCGAAGGTTTCACTGTCTACCTGACGACGCATAGCGACGAATTGCCACGCGGCGTCTTCAAGGATCGGCTGGACCAGTTCCGGGGCATCCGGGACGGGACCATCGTTAACAAGCGTAAGCTGGGAATGCTTTATGAGTGGCCCCAAGCGATGCTTGACACGGAAGCATACCTGAACCCCGATCAATTCTACGTCACCAACCCTAACATCGGCCGATCGGTTGATGTGGAGTTCATTGAGGAAAAGTTAGCTGAGGCCCGCGCAGGCGAGCCGGGGGATTTACAGAAGTTCCTGGCCAAGCATCTCAACGTTGAAATCGGCACCCGCCTTTCGCGGGATCGCTGGACGGGCGCGGATTTCTGGGATGCGGCGGCCGATACGGCGCTGACGCTGGATGACCTGATCCGGCGTTGCGAAGTTATCGTGGCCGGGATCGATGGCGGCGGCTTGGATGACCTTTTAGGCCTGTGCCTGATCGGCCGGGAAAAGGGGTCGAAGCGCTGGCTGGTCTGGTGCCGAGCATGGGCTTGGTCCGTCGTCTGGAAGCGCCGGGCCGATATCGCGACCATGCTTAACCAATTGGTCGATGAAGGTTCACTGTTCCGATGCGAAATGCCGGATGAGGCGGTCATTGATCTGGATGCCGAGGACAGCACGGATCACGAACTGACCGAGGACGTGATTGGCGTCGTCGACGTGCTTTGCCGCGTCCGCGACGCCGGGCTGTTCCCGGAAACCGGCGCGATCGGGTTGGACCCGGTGGGCGTGTCGGCGATCGTGGACGAACTGGTCGCGCGGGGCTTTGACCCTGACAATCAGCTGCGGTCGATCGGACAGGGGTACAAGCTGAGCGCCGCCATTAAGGGCGCGGCCCGCAAGGTCGCGGCGCGGACGCTGCGCCACGAAGGCAAGGAACTGATGCGCTGGTGCGTCGGCAACGCGAAGATGGAGCCGCGCGGCGTAAGCGCGGTCGCCATCGTGAAGGCCACGCCCAGCGCCAAAATCGATCCGCTCGCCGCCATGTTCAACGCGGTGATGCTGATGACCGAAAACCCTGAGGCGAAAGGAGCCGGTATGGACGACTATCTGGCCGCGCTCCGGGCGCGCGCATAATGGAGTTCGGACGTAAGATGCGGCGCGGCATGAAAATGCTGCTGTCGTTGCTCGATCCGCGCTCATGGTCGGGCGTTCTGACGGAGCCGAATACGTCGGGAAAAACCGTCAACGCGGCCAACGCGCTGACCCTCTCGACGGTCTGGGCTTGCACCCGGCTGGTAGCTGGCACGATTTCGTCACTGCCCTTGGTGGTCTATCAGGACGGGCCGCACGATACGAGGGAGCGGTTCAAGGGGCACCCGCTTTACACCCTGCTCCAATACAGCCCGAACGCCGATCAGACGGCGTTGGATTTCTGGCAATTCATGTGCGTCAGCCTCGAATTGTGGGGCAATGCCTATGCCCGGATCAGCCGCGGCGCGGGCAAGCGGATCGTGGCGCTAACCCCAATTCGTCCAGAACTGGTGCAGGCTCGCCGGATCGAAAATGGCTCGCTGCGGTATCGCTACTCGGATGGGGGTAAGCTAGTCGAAATCGGGCAGGACGAGATGTTCCATGTCCGGGGCTTTGGCGGCGCGCCGCTGGGCGGCCTGTCCACCCTGTCCTTCGGTCGCCAGTCGTTCGGCCTGGCACTGGCCACAGATGAGGCGGCCGCGCTGGTATACAAGAACGGCCTTCGCTCATCCGGCGTCCTGACCACGAAAGACAATCGCGTGCTGACCCCCGAACAGCGCGACGACATTTACAAATATGTGGTCGACCCGATGGGGGGCGAGAACAATGGGCGGCCGATCGTGCTGGAGGCTGGGCTTGGTTGGGAGTCGATCCAGCTGAGCGCGGTCGATGCCCAGATGCTGCAATCCCGGCAATTTTCGGTGGAGGATGGGTGCCGCTGGTTTGGTGTCCCGCCCCACATGGTCGGACACACCACCAACAGCACCAGCTGGGGCAGCGGGCTGGAACAGCAGACGATCGGCTTCCTGATATTCACCCTGCGCGAACGGCTGAAGCGGATCGAACAGGCGATCATGAAACAGCTGCTGACCCCGGCCGAGCGGCTGCGGATCACGGTGGAATTCAATTTCGAGGGGCTGCTGCGCGCGGACAGCGCGGCACGCGCGTCCTTCTACAGCCAAATGGTTCAGAACGGGATCATGACCCGTAACGAGGTTCGCCGCCTCGAAAATCTGGCCCCGCTCCCCGGTGGGGACGATCTGACCATTCAGTCCAACATGATCCCGGCCACCAAGCTGGGCGAACTGACCAGTGCCAGCGGGGAGGCCGCCCGGCGCTCTATTATCGATTGGTTGTTCCCGGAGGGGATGCCGTCCCTCAAACAGAAGGAAGACGCGTGATGCTGATGCACCACAAGCATGGGCAGCTGAAGGTTCGCGACTTCAGCCTGTCGATCAAGGCCAGCGACGTGGCAGACGACGGATCGTTCGAGGGCTATGGCTCGGTCTTCGGCGGCGATCCGGACAGCTATGGCGAAATCGTCGCGCCGGGGGCCTTTCTCGAAAGCCTCGCCGAACTGAAGGCGAAAAGCCGCATCGTGCCGGTCCTGTGGCAGCATCGTGCGGCCGAGCCCATCGGCGTTTACGACCAGCTGGCCGAGGATGCCCATGGCCTGAAGGTCAAAGGGCGACTGCTGAAGGACGATGTTGCGCAGGCGCGGGAAGCCCATGCCCTGCTGAAGGCGGGCGCGGTGACGGGCCTGTCGATCGGCTATTGGGTGCGTCAGGCCAGTTATGACGAAAAGACCGGCATTCGCACGCTCCATAAGCTCGATCTGGTGGAGGTCAGCCTTGTTACCTTCCCCGCCAAGGATGACGCCCGTGTCGAGGCGGTAAAATTCAAGCTGGAACGTGGGCAGCTGCCCACCAAGCCCGAATTTGAGAAGGCACTGCGCGAGGCTTTCCCCTTCTCGAAATCCCAGGCCGCCGCGATCGCCAATCACGGTCTGGATCATCTGCTGCGGAGCGAGTCCGCCAGCGCTGGCGAACTGAAGTCCCTTTCCGAAACCCTGTCAGGTTTCAGCCTGCCCACCTTCTAACGAGGTAACATCATGAAGCATCCGAATATTCTCGCTGCGTCCAGCGCGGCGGCCATTGCCATGGGCGTCGGAATCGCGCCCGGTTACGAACCTGTCGAATTTGGCCGCAAGGATGGCGGGGACGCCCCCGATATCAAGCAGCTGTCCCGCGACCTGAAGGCCGCCACCGACAAGGTTAAGGAGTTCGCCGAGGACGCCAAAGGGCGTATGGAAAAGGGCGAGCAGCTGTCGGCCAAGGCCAAGGAATCGGCCGACGAAGCGCTGGTGAAGTTCAACGATCTGTCCGCGCAGATGACCGAAATCGAGCAGAAGCTTGCCCGGTTCGGCACGGGTGGCACGCCCGACGAACGCAAATCGGTGGGTCAGCAGTTCGTCGAAGCCGAGGATATCAAGTCCTTCATGCAGCGCAGCCCGTCCAAGGGCTCGGTCCAGTTCCCGACCAAGGCGCTGATCACCAGCCTGACCACCGACGCGGCGGGATCGGCTGGCGACCTGATCATTCCCGATCGGCAGGACGGCATCGTCGCCCCGCCCGAACGTCGCATGACCGTCCGTGATCTGCTGACGCCGGGCCGAACCAATTCCAACGCCATCCAGTATGTGCAGGAAACGGGCTTCGTGAACGCGGCGGGCACGGTGGCGGAAGGCGGCCTCAAGCCGCAATCGGACCTGAAGTTCGACTTGCTGACCAAGCCTGTCGCGACGATCGCCCACTGGGTACAGGCGTCCAAGCAAATCATGGCCGACGCGCCGATGCTGCAAAGCTATGTCGACGGCCGCCTGCGTTACGGTCTGGCCTATGCCGAGGAACTTCAGCTGCTGAAGGGTGACGGCACCGGCTCGAACCTGTTGGGCCTGATCCCGCAGGCCGTCGCATACAGCGCGCCCTTCGCCTTTGCGCAGGCGACCATGATCGATCAGCTTCGCCTTGCGATGTTGCAGGCGGTGCTGGCCGAGTTCCCGGCCACCGGCCATGTCCTTCATCCGATCGACTGGACCCGTATCGAGACGCTGAAGGATGCGCAGGGCCGCTATATCATCGGTGATCCCAAAACCTCCGGCACGAAGACGCTGTGGGGCCTGCCGGTGGTCGATACGCCCGCCCAGACGCCGGGCAAGTTCCTGACCGGCGCGTTCAAGCTGGCGGCGCAGGTGTTCGACCGCGAAGACGCCAATGTCACGCTCAGCACCGATGACCGCGACAATTTCGTCCGCAACCTCGTGACCATCCTGGCCGAAGAACGGCTGGGTCTGGCCGTCTATCGGCCGGAGGCGCTGGTCTACGGATCGTTCCCGGCGGCCGCCTGATCCATCCGGGCGGGAGTGATCCCGCCCGGTCATTCGACTGAAGGTTGATCACCATGAAAATCAAGGTTCTCCGGGATTATTCCGGCGAGGAAGGCTCCGACACGGACAAGAATGTCGAGGCCGGTAGCGAACATATCGTCACCCGGGCGCGCGGCCATGCGCTGTTCGCGAATGGGCTGGTCGAAATTCTCGAAGACGAAGCCGACGAAGCTGACGCTGCCGAGGGTGCCGAGGGTGAAGCCGCAGGCCAAGGAGAAGGTGCAATGCAGAAAGAGCCCGATAACAAGCAGCAGCAGGCCCCTGCCAACAAGCAGGCCCCTGCCCCGAAGACCAAGGCCGCTGGCGCCGATCAGGCGCAGGGCTGACCATGGCCGAACCCGTCTCCGTCAAGCAGCTGAAGGACCAGCTGCGGCTTGATCCGTCCTTTGCTGACGAAGACGGGTATCTGTTGGACCTGATCGTTGCGGCGCGCCGTATGGCCGAAAAATGGACGAACCGGACGATCGTCGGCACCGCTCCATCCTTGCCCACTGAGGACATGCCGATCGCCACCCGCGCGATCCTGATGCTTGCCGCGCATTGGTACGATGAGCGCGACGCTTCGGCGGGGCCGCCGCAATCGGTGGCGGCGCTGTTGGCCCCGTTGCGGCATTGGGGCGTCTGATGCGCGTGACCGCCAGCATGTTGGACCGCCGTGTCATCGTGCAACGGCTGGATCAGGGAAAGGGCTTTTCCGACGCGGGCAGTCGGCGATGGACACCGATCGGCGGCCCTATCCCGGCGCAGGTGCAAGACGTGCTGCCCAGCCGGGGCGAGGCGGTCGATCAGGGGATGACGACTACCACCCGCCGCGCACGGGTGCGGATGCGCTACCGGGCGGATATCACCAACCAGATGCGTTTGGTGATGGGCGCGCGCATCATGCAAATCGTCACTGTCCCCGTCGAAATCGGGCGACGCGACGGCATCGAATTTATGGTGGAGGATTACACCCCGGCCGGGAACCCGGCCTGACGTGGCCAAGGTCACGGGGCGCGATGAGGTCAAGCGCTATATCGCCGCGATCCCCGACTATTGCCGGACCAAGCTGCTGCCCGGCGCGGCGCGCGCGGGCGCGAAGGTCATCGCCGAGGAAGCGCGCGATCGGTGCGAGTCGGAGCGCGTAGCGGCGGATATCGTCGTGAAGGCCCGCGCCGTCACGGATGACACGATCCGCGTTGTCGTGACGGTCAAGCGGGGCTTCAGCTATTCGCTAGGCGTCTGGCTCGAATACGGGACCGCGCCGCACTTCATCGCAGCCGTTGGCGGCATTGGTGCGCGAAAGCTGAATGAAAAGCTGAAGGACAGCAACGCCAGCCCCACCCTTGTGATCGGTGGGCGGCCGGTCGGGCCGGAGGTCTTTCACACCGGATCGCGCGCCTTTCCGTTCCTGCGCCCGGCGCTGGACGTGAAGGAAACCGAGGCGATCCNGGTGGGCGGCCGGTCGGGCCGGAGGTCTTTCACACCGGATCGCGCGCCTTTCCGTTCCTGCGCCCGGCGCTGGACGTGAAGGAAACCGAGGCGATCCGCGCCGCCCAAAAATACATCACCACCCGCCTGAGCCGGAAAGGCCTGGCCCCCGACGACATGGACGATGACGCATGAGCGACCAGCCTATCCCCGACGTGATCGACGGGGCGACGATCATTGGCGCGGTGTTGCAGGCCTATGCGCCGCTGCTGGCGCTGGTCGACCGCGACAGCATCAAGGGCGGCCGCCTGTCAGGCGACGAACGCCTGCCCGCCCTGCTGGTCCGCACGGTCAGCGTCGTGGACCGCAAGCGGCTGAAGCGCAGCACGACCCGGCGTTGCACTGATCGCGTGTCGGTGACGGTCCGCGCGGTCAGCTGGGCGCAGCAACGCGCCGTGATCGGCTTGGTGGCCGATGCGGGCGCGGATCGCACCGGCAAGATCGGGGGCGGCCTGAACGTGTCCATCCTGCTCGCCGGGCGCGGGCCGGACGTGGATGGCCCCGGCGACACCTACGAACAGGCCCAAGATTTCCGCGTCACTTACGACGCCCTCACTGGAGCATGACCATGACTGATACGACGACCGAAGCCCCTAAGTTCAAGGCCAAAGCACTGCGCGATTTCACCGATGCAGGCACCGAGACCAATTACGTGAAGGATCATGATTTGCAGCTGACCGCTGGCGAACTGCTGAACCTGACGCTGGCCGGTCTGGTCGAAAAGGTGGCCGACGCCCAGCCCGACGAGGGCAAGACCAAGGGCAAGGCGGCCAACGCCTGATCCATCCCGCCGCTTAACAGGAGCAACACACTATGACTTCGCAGACTGCGGCGGGCACCANACGAGGGCAAGACCAAGGGCAAGGCGGCCAACGCCTGATCCATCCCGCCGCTTAACAGGAGCAACACACTATGACTTCGCAGACTGCGGCGGGCACCACGCTCGCCATTTCCGCCGCTGCGCCCGCCACACAGGACAAGGCCGGTTTCGCCGCGCTGTCGTTTCTGGTCATCGGGCAGGTGGAAAAGCTGGGCACCTTCGGGACCAGTTTCGCCAAGGTTGAATTTCAGCCGATGAAGGGCGGCAAACAGAAGTATAAGGGCTCGCCCGATTATGGCGCGCTGTCGCCGACGATCGCGCTCGACAGCGCGGACGCCGGGCAGACCCTGTTGCAGACGTCGGGCGATGACGAGAGCCAAAAGCTCTATGCCTTCGCCGTCACCTATCAGGACGGAGCGATGCGCTATTTTCAGGGTCGCACCTTCGGGATGCCCGAAACGGCGGACGGTGCCGACACCATGCTGACCGCTGCCCCGGCCATCGAAATCTGCACCAAGCCGGTGAAGGTCCCCGCCCCCGCCTAACCCCCTTCCGGCTCCAGCCGGATCAAGAGCATCGGCCCGCCCCGCGTTGCGCGGGACGGGGCGGGTCGGTGCATCCCGCGCAATCCCGCCGCAAAGAGGTTTCCAATGCTCGATATCACCACCAAGGCGTTGCGCGGGACGGGGCGGGTCGGTGCATCCCGCGCAATCCCGCCGCAAAGAGGTTTCCAATGCTCGATATCACCACCAAGGCGATCAGCACCGCCGCCCCGCTGCACCTGAAGGACGCCAGCGGCAATCTGATGTTCCATGACGGCCAGCCCGTCCGTATCCATCTCTATGGCCCGGCCTCGCCGCAATATGCCCGGATCGAAGAACTCCAGACGCAGCGCGCGCTGAAGCGGGCGCAGGACAATGAGGGCAAGCCGTCCGCCATGTCGGCCGATCAGCGGCGCGAAACGACGGCGGAAGACTATGC